>DASVRK010000151.1:0-7602 GCA_036388655.1 Allosphingosinicella sp.
GCGCTTGGCGGTCGCCATCACCAACGCGCAGGCCCCGGCGCCGACGCCCGCCCCCACCAGCGCCCCGCTGCCGCGATTCTTCTTGCCGCCAAGCAGCGCTCCAACCAAGGCCCCGCCGATCACAAGTCCGACGCACTTGCCGACCGCCTTGGAGACTTCGGTCTTCTGGGGTTTCGGCCGCTTGGCCAGGGCCAGGTCCGGCTGCGTCACGGCGAGCATCGCCAGCAGCGCGATCATCCACCTCATCGCCATGTCGCTTCCCCTTCTGAAGGTTCTCAACTCGTCATTTCGGACATCTCGAACGGTATGTGCGACTGATCGCCGACGCGGCCGACAAGCGGGTCGTAGATCCGGCCGGTCGCGCGGCCGCGAACGATGGAAAGTTCGAAGTAGCGAAGGCCGGAAAAAGGTATGTCCGTCCCGAATTCGGGCTCCCCGCCTGGGCGTGGCGACCAAAGCTGCGAAAATCCGCGGCCATCGCCGGTCACTCGGCAGTCGCCGTCCTGATCGCAGACTGCGCTGCCGCTGACCGGCGTCGCCGCTTCCTGCTCGTTCATCACCATGATCCAACTGCTGGACAGACGGCCCTCACGGTCGATCCCGAGCCGGAACCGCACCGGGAACTGGACAGCGCCATATTGAATCGTGCCGGAGAAGTTCCGCACGGCGTGTGGCGCAGGACCAAGGTCGGTCGGGGCGCCGCTCGACCAGGCCACGAGCCTTCCCCGGGACCCGAGCAGGAATGCGCCGATGAATTCGCGGCTGGCCGTGCCGGGGGCGAGCGCAACGCCGACGTCAGCCATACCCAGATCGAGACCGGCTCTTTCCGCGGCGGCGAAGCCGGCTTTGCGTGCCGCCTCTACATTGCTCTCCCCCGCCGCGGCGCGCATCGCCGCCGGCGCGATCAGGATGAAACGCGGGACGCCGAGCAGCGGGTCGGCCATGCCGCTGGCCACCTTGAGCGATCGAATTGCCGAAGTCTTCTCGAAGCTCTCGGCCACCCTGCCAGGCTTTTCGGCGGCCGCCTGCGCCACCCGCTGCACCGCGCCGAGCAGCCTGGTTCGGAACTCCTCTGCCTGTGCCTTGATTTGCTCCGCCGTGCCTGACGCGAAGAACCACCCTGCCCCACGTTCGGCAGCTGACGTGCCGCGGGCCAGTTCCGCCTGCTCGGCGGAACTTACCGCCGGAGCGCAGCCGGTGAAGAGCATCCTCGGCCCGGAGCCGTCCGCGGGAGCGAGATAGAGCGACACACGCTCGCGCGCCGCCAGAGCTCCGAGGCTGACCGCCTGCTCGGGATCCGCGATCGCCATCACGGCGTCGATCACGCCCGGGTTCTTCAACCTGAACTCGGCGGGGTCGGAGCGTGCGATGCTCTGTTCGTCGATCACCAGCACGGTCTGGCGCAGCGGCCTGGCGAGCCCCGCGACCTCGCACGCTTCTTCATATTTGATCGGCCCGGCAGGCGCGCCGGAACCGCTCCCGCCGCCGCTCCCGCAAGCGGCGACCCCCGCTGCCGCGAGCGAGGCGGCGAGCAGCCGCGCGCTGGGGCGTTCCCCGCTCATGCCGTGTGGTACTTGAGCCGGAAGTCCTTAGCCGCCCATTGTCCGGCGCTAAGCTCAACATAGGGATCCGCGGTCAGGACCTCGCGATCGGGGTAGCGGTAGCGGACCCTGGAATGAAGCCGCGACAACCGCGCCCGGTAATCGAGCAGTATCGCGCACACCTCCTGATCCTTGCTGCAGATGATCTGGAAGAGCTGCCGGTTGGCGACGTGGTTGGGGGACACCTCCTGTGCGACGGCGCGCTGGCGAAGCTTCCGCTCCTCTGCTGCCGCCTTTTGCTCGAGCCGGTTAACCTCTTCCGAAACTTCGCGGCGGTGGGCGCGATCATATTCCGCCCGCTTCGCCTCGGCCCTCCGCTTGGTGGTGGGATAATCGGGTATCTCATCATGGGTGGCGTAGGCCCAGGTGGCGCCGACCAGATAAACGATGACGTTTCCGGCGATCATGAAGGAAAGCGAGCCCAGCAGGCTGGGCGGATCGATCCCGAGCAGAACCGCCTGGTCGATCTTCGGGAGTATGTAGAAGTAGCGGGCGCCGAGCACCGCTCCAAGGGCGATGGAGAGCAAGGCTCCGCCAATCCCAAGCATGCGCCAGCCTTGGAAGTGCCGGAGCCGGTCGTGAGGTCCGAAATAATAGTCCCACTGGCGAAGCAGCGTGCCGTGGAGATGGCTCGACCAACCGATCGCAAGCGCGACCAGCGAAGTGATCCCGGTTGCCAGGAAAGGCGAGCCGATGAAGCGTACGGACATGAAGCTTTCGAAGTTGAGGAACAGCTCCAGCAGGACGACGAAGGCCAGCCCGCCGAAATAGATCCAGGGGCTGATCATGCGCGGCTTGCGGCCGCCTTGCTCCGCCCGCATGCGCTCATAGTCCTGCTCCAGTTCCTCCGCCTCGTGCTTCAACGCCGCGTGCTTGCTGTAGAACTCGTTGACCGCGCGGTGCTTGGCCCGCGCCGCTTCATGGGCGACCCGGTCGGCTTCGCATTCCAGCAGGATCGAGGGGACACCCCTGACCTGATCGCCCTCGAAGCGATTCCGCACCGCCGCGATCGCATTGTGGCGCCGCCCCGCGATGAAGCGTGCATACCAGGCGCTCATGTTCGGCGTCAGCCCGGCCGGTGCGTGCTCGAGGTCCCCCGTCAGCGTCACCGCATGCCGTTCAGAAACCTCCTCGGTTTCGGCGCGGACGTCCAGCCACGCCACCGCCTCGCTGTTCGGTCCGAGGTCGAGCTTTTGATAGTCCAGAACCTCAACGGGAACTTCGGCGGCGGCCTCGCCCGCCCTGCGTCCTGCCGCCTCCTGTTGCGCGAGCTCGCTCATCTTTCCCCTTTCCGCCGGTCACCGCACCGGTGCCGGAATGCTGTACTTGCGGGTGTTCAAATCGAGGACGAGCCGCGCCTTGTAGGCCAGTCCGATATTCCGGCGTTGCGCTGCCGGCGCCGGCGCCGTCTGCCGACGCTGAGTCTGCACATGAACATTCCGGGGGTGCTCCGCTTTCACGGGCACGGATCGCGGCGGGTCGGCCCGCGGGGGCGCAACCAGACCCGTTCGCTGGCTCATCGCCTCCGCTACGAACTGCCTTCGCTTCAGAGGCTTGGTGCAGCGCCCGACCGCATCGGCGCGGCCAGCGCAGAAGCGCGGCGTTTGTTCGGCGAGCCAGGTGGCGACGGGGTCGGCGCGTGCGCCGATCACGAACTCGACGCGGCGGTTAACTGCGCGGCCATTCTCGCTGTCATTGGCTTGCAGCGGAACGGCCTCGCCAAAGCCGACACGCCACAGCGCCACGCCGCCGATGCCGAGTTGCGCGAGCCGCCGCGACACGCGATCGGCGCGATCCACCGAAAGATTGTAATTATAATCTTCGTCCCCCCGGCTGTCGGCGTGCCCGGCGACGAATACAGCGACGTCCGGAACCTCGCTGCGCAGGCTGGCTGCGATCAGCGTCAAGGCGGCCTCCGCCTCCCCCCGGATGCTGCTGCTGCCGGTGTCGAAGAAGGAATTCTCCGGGAAGATGACACGCAGCAAGGGCATCCCGGAAGCGAAGGCGCGTGGCAGACGATCGCGCGGCAGCACATATTCGCGAAAGATCGGCCTCGAAGCGCCTGGCAGCATCTCAGCCAGCCGGCGCATTCGCACAACCCGGTCCGAATGCTCGATGCACACCGTATCTTGCCAGTCGAGTATCCGCACCGCGGGCCGCCCGGGAAGAGCGGGCGCTGCCCGGCCAATCGCCGCCCCGTCTTTGCAGAGCGGCTCAGCCGCGGCAGTGGCGGCGCCGGCTCCCGCATAAAGCAGGAGGCAATGCGCGACTCGCTTGACCCCCCAGATCATCACGCGAGCATAGGCTGCTCGCTAGGCCTCGCCGCCCCTCGTTTGATCCGAATCCACGGCAAGCATCTCCACAATGGAGCTAACGAGCAAGCCTGCTCGCAACTTTCGGGAAACCGGTCCGGCGTTCAGCCGAGCGTCGGAGCCCCGTGGAACTCTCCGCACCACGCTATCAGCGGCTACCCCGCTTCTGCTCCTCCACCATCCGCTCGACATCGGCGAGCAGGGTTTTGGCGTCGTAGACGATGCCGTCCTTGATCGTATAGCGGACGCCGCCGACCCGCTCGACCTTGCCGTCCTGGCCGAGCCGCTCGAAGCCGGTGCCGTAGAGCGTCTTGAAATTGTGGAGCGGGTTTTCGGGCGCGATCACCAGGTCGGCGAGCATGCGCGGTCGCACCATGCCGATCGGCGGCTCGACGCCCTTGGGATCGTAGATGGCATGGGCGCCGTTGCTGGTGGCGGCCTGGATCGCCTCCAAGGGCGTGAAGCCCGCCTCCTGCAGCATCTCCAGCTCCTGGACGTAGGAGAAGCCCCAGGTCTGGTAGATATAGCCGGGGTCCGAGCCGACGGTGACCCGGCCGCCCATATTCTTATAGTCGTTCATCAGCCGCATGTAGGGGCCGTAGAAGCGCCGCCAGGCGATCTCGCGCGCGGTCGTCCAATCGTACCAATAGGAGCCGTGGTTGACCCGGCTCGGGCGGAAGAAATCGTAGAGGCCGGGCAGGGTGTAGCGCGCGTGCCAATCGGCGTTGCGCGCGCGCATCAGGTCGCGCGAGGCCGAGTAGATGTTGAAGGTCGGGTCGAAGATCACCCCATTGGCCAGCTGCGCCTCGAGATAGGCGCGCCATTCGGGGCCGCCGGGCTCGACGATCTGATCGGCGAGGTTGGCGATCTCGCCGAACCGCGACTGCTCGTCGAGCATATTGTAATCGGGCGGGTAATTGGGCAGCCGGCCATTCTTCAGCAGCCCTTCGAAATGGCCGTAAAAGTGGGTGACGGTGCCGAGCCCGAGCTCGCCCGCGACCCGCGCATTGACCTCGGCGACGGCGCTCTGGCCGAGATGCGCGACCGTGCCGAGCTTGTGGCGCCGGGCCTCGTCGATCGCGGCGGCGGTCACCGCCTTGGGTTGGCTGTTGAACAGCTTGACGCCGTCATAGCCCTGCCGCGCCGCCCATCGCACCCACTGGCGCGCCTGCTCGGGCGTGGCGACCTCGCCGCCGCTCCAGGCGTCGCCGAGCGCGAGATAGGCGAACAGCCGCGGCGCCACGATCTCATTGGCCGCGCTGCTTTTTTTATCGGCGAGCGACCTGTTGTCCTGACCCCAGTAGAGCGAGACGCCGCGCACGCTGGTGACGCCGTGGGCGAGCCAGAGCTTGTAGCCGTAGCTCGCGTTGGGCGCCTTGGCCGGGTCGCCATTATGGCCGTGCGTGTCGATGAAGCCCGGCATCACATACTGGCCCGTGGCGTCGATCTCGCGGTCGAAGTCGCGCGGCTCGCGGCCGGCGGGGAGCGGCAGGCCGGGCGTTCCGGCGCCGTTGATGCTGCTGATCCGGTTGCCCTCGACGACGATATCGACCGGCCCGCGCGGCGGCGCGCCGCTGCCGTCGATCAGCATCGCGCCGCGAATCACGAGCCGGCGGTAGGGCCCCTCGCCCTCTCCGGCCGTCCGCGCCGGCACCGGCTCCATCGCCGCAGCGGCCGGAGGCGCGGCGGGCGCCGCCTGAAAAAGCCCACCGGCGGCCAGCGCCGCCACGGCCGCCGCCCATCTTAACCCGCGCATATCCCCTCGCTTTTTCCGTGGCTTGCCTGCAACAGCCGCGAAGCTGTCGTTCCGATGACGAACCATTCATGGCTTATTCAATGGGCTTTGGCTATGCCACGGCCAACACGAAGGAAATTGGTGTTTTGGTAATGCGTATCCTGTTCCTCTTGGTAGCCGCCCTCGGCATAACGGCCATCGCGCCGGATGCTGACGCGCGCCCGCGCCGGGACCGGGACCGGGAGCAGGACGCCGCCTACCGGGCGCGGCAGGAGGGGCGGATAATGCCGCTCCCCCGCATCGAACGCAGCGTCCGCCCGCGCATGAACGGCGCCGACTATCTCGGACCTGAACTGGACTCGCGCTCGGGCACCTATCGCCTGAAATTCATGCGCCGCGGCCGGGTGATCTGGGTCGACGTCGACGCGCGCACCGGCCAGGTCAGGGGCCAGTCCGGCGAATAAGCCGGCTGGCGCCGCCGACCCGCCACGAAACACCCGCCACGAAACAATTGGCTTTCGCACCGGTTGGGCGGCTAGATTGTCCGCTGAACAGGTCGGAGAAACATCAATGCGGGTTCTGATCGTCGAGGACGAGCCCAATCTTGGCCGCCAGCTGAGGGCGACCCTGGAAGGCGCCGGCTATGCCGTCGATCTCGCCACCGATGGCGAGGACGGCCATTATCTCGGCTCGACCGAAAGCTACGACGCGATCATCCTCGACCTCGGCCTGCCGGAGATTGACGGCCTGACCGTGCTCGACCGCTGGCGCAAGGAGGGGATCAAGGTCCCCGTGCTGGTGCTGACGGCGCGCGACAGCTGGTCCGACAAGGTGGCGGGGCTCGACGCCGGCGCCGACGATTATCTCGCCAAGCCGTTCCAGACCGAGGAGCTGATCGCGCGGCTGCGCGCGCTGATCCGCCGCGCCTCGGGCAATTCGAGCTCCGAGCTGATGGCCGGCGACGTCCGGCTCGACACAAGGTCGGGCAAGGTCACGTTGGGCGGCGAGCCGGTCAAGCTTACCGCGCAGGAATATAAATTGCTCTCCTACCTCATGCACCACAAGGGCAAGGTGGTCAGCCGCACCGAGCTGATCGAGCATATTTACGATCAGGATTTCGACCGCGATTCCAACACCATCGAAGTGTTCGTGACGCGCATCCGCAAGAAGCTCGGTCCCGACGTCATCACCACCATCCGCGGCCTCGGCTACTCGCTGGAGGAGCCCGCCGTTTGAGGATGGCGCCGGCCATCCCAATCTTGACTCCGGCCTGGTCGAGCGGATCGGCCGCCGCAGAGGCTCGGACATGACGGCATGAAGCACGACATCTGGCTGATGCGCCGGCTGCTGCCGCGCGGCCGCGACCGCGACCGCCGCTCGACCGGATCGCTGACCCGGCGCATGATCGGCGTCGCGGCGATCTGGATCGTGGTGCTGCTCGGCGTCGGCGGGGTCGCCCTCGACCGCGTTCTGACCGCCGCCATCACGCGCAATTTCGACGAGCAGATCGGCTACGTCCTCACCGCCCTTATCGCCTCCTCCGAGATCGGCCCCGACGGCGAGGCCTATCTCAACCGTCCGCCCGCCGACCAGCGCTTCCTCGAACCTTATTCCGGCCTCTACTTCCAGATCAGCGGCGAGGGCTTCGACCCGTTCCGCTCGCGCTCGCTGTGGGACCGGGCCTTGGCGGCCGGCGGCAACCACCGCGATTTCGAAGTGCACAGCTATGACAGCCAGGAGTTCGAGGAGGAGAAATTGCGCGTCCTCGAACGCGACGTCCGCCTGCCGGGCTCGCCGGTGCGCTGGCGCTTCCAGGTCGCGCAGAGCCGGGTCGGCCTCGACGAGCAGATCGCGGTGCTGCGCAAGACCATGATCCGCTCGTTCGGGGTGCTCGCATTGGGGCTGATCGCGATGGCGGCGCTGCAGGCCTTTTACGGCTTGTGGCCGCTGCGCC
>DASVRK010000152.1:0-9065 GCA_036388655.1 Allosphingosinicella sp.
ACCGTCGATCGGATCGTCAAGGTCATCGCCGGCGAGAACGCGGCGGTGACGGAGCTTCTCGCCCGGATTTACGGCGCAGTGACCAGCGCGGGCGTCTTCCGTGCCAGGTCGATCAAGACCGCCGAGGCCGCCAAGGTGATCGAGAACGCCCAGCGCGACATCAACATCGCCTTCATGAACGAGATCACCCAGATTTTCGCCAAGCTCGGCCTCTCCACGCTCGACGTGCTCGACGCCGCCGGCACCAAATGGAATTTCCTGAAGTTCCGCCCCGGTCTGGTCGGCGGCCACTGCATCGGCGTCGATCCTTATTATCTCAGCCATTGCGCCCAAAGCCTCGGCCATCTGCCGCGCGTGATCCTCGCCGGCCGCTCGATCAACGACGGCATGGGGAGCTGGATCGCCGACTGCATCCACAGCCGGCGCGGCAGCCGCACCGGCAGCGTCCTGATCCTCGGCGTGACGTTCAAGGAGGACGTCCCCGATCTGCGCAATTCCAAAGTGGTGGATCTCGCCAACCGGCTGCGCTGGCTCGGCCATGAGGTCACCCTCCACGATCCGCTCGCCGATCCGGCCGCCGCCCGCCACGAATATGGCCAGGATCTCGATCCCGCCGCGCTCGAACGCCGCTACGACGTCGTGCTGCCGGCCGTCCCGCACCGGAGCTACCGGGCGATGGCGGCGGATGCGGTCGCCGCGCTGGCGGCCAGGGACGGGCTGGTCGCCGATCTTCACGGCATCTGGCGCGACCTGGAATTCGCCGACACCCTCGACCGCTGGTCGCTATAAGCTAGCCTCGGCGGGGCCGTCCGCGTTCGGGCTCCGCGGCCTCAGACGCCGTGATAGCGCCTGTACCAGTCGACGAAGCGCGGAATGCCCTCGTCGATGCAGGTGGCGGGGGCGAAGCCGAGGTCGCGCTCGATCGCGGTAATGTCGGCATAGGTGTCGCGCACGTCGCCCGGCTGGATCGGCATCATCCGCCGCTCCGCCTTGCGGCCGCACGCCGCCTCGATGAGGCCGATCATGCGGTCGAGCTCTTCGCTCCTGTGATTGCCGATATTGTAGAGCCGGTGCGGCGAGCGGCTGCCGCCGGCCTTTTCCTCGCCGTCGTCGGCGGGCGGGTGGTCGAGCGCCGCCACCACCCCGGCGACGATGTCGTCGATATAGGTGAAGTCGCGCCGCATATTGCCTTCGCCATAGACGTCGATCGGGCGGCCTTCGAGGATCGCCTGGGTGAACAGCCACATCGCCATGTCCGGCCGGCCCCAGGGCCCGTAGACGGTGAAGAAGCGCAGGCCCGTCTGCGGCAGCCGGTAGAGATGCGCATAGGTCTCGCTCATCAGCTCGTCGGCGCGCTTGGTGGCGGCGTAGAGCGACAGCGGCGCGTCGACCCGGTCCTCCACCCGGAACGGCAGGGTCGCGTTGCCGCCATAGACGGACGAGGAGGAGGCATAGACGAGGTGGGGCAGGCGGCGCGCGCGCGCCAGCTCCAGCATGTTGAGGTGCCCGATCAGGTTGGAATGGGCATAAGCAAGCGGGTTTTCGAGCGAGTAGCGCACCCCGGCCTGGGCGCCGAGATGGACCGCGCCCGCAATCTCGGTGCCGTCCAAGGCGGCTTCGAGCGCGGGACGGTCGGCGAAGTCGAGCTCGGCGAAACGGAAGCGGTCGCCATGCCTCGCCGCCAGCTCCGTCAGGCGGTCGCGCTTCAGGGCGACGCTATAATAAGGGTTCACGTTGTCGATCCCGACCACGGTCTCGCCGCGGGCGAGCAGATGGTGGGCGACGTGGAAGCCGATGAACCCGGCCGCGCCGGTGACCAGTATGCTCATCCGGCCTTCATAGTCGGCGCTGGTAAATTAATTCAATGCGCCGGGGGATCAGCGGCGGGTATCGCCTCGGCGCCGCTGAGTTGCCCGGCCAGGTACCAGCGGCGGTCGTCCTCGATCGCCACAGCGGTGAGCAAGCCGCTGCGATAGGCGCCGGTGTCGATCCCGATCCGGTTGCGGCGCTCCTGGACTTCCTCGACGATGGTATGGCCGTGGACGACGACGCAGCCATGGCTGCCGTCGAAGCTGAGGAACGGGTCGCGGATCCAGCGCAGGTCCGACCGTTTCTGTTCCTCGAGCGCGATGCCGGGCCGGATGCCGGCATGGACGAACAGATATTGGCCGAAGCCGTAACTGTCCTCGAGCCCATAAAGAAACTCGACATGGGCGGCGGGAACGCTGGCCTGCAGCAGGCGCAGCGCCTCGCTGCGCGGCAGCCGGAGCAGTTGCGGCACTTCGATGCCGTAGCTTTCGACGCACTCCGCGCCGCCGAACTTCAGCCACTGCGCCAGCGAATGGGTGTCGCCATGGAGGATCCGGAGGAAGAATTCCTCGTGATTGCCGGCCAGGAACACCGCCTCCGCATGTTCGGGACGGAAGGTTCTCAGCCGCTCGATCACGCCGGCCGACTCCGGGCCGCGATCGACATAGTCGCCCAGGAAGACGATCACGTTGCGGCGCGGCTCGCGCGCCCGGATATCCTGCTCGATCCGGTCGAGCAGGTTGTTCAACAGGTCGAGCCGGCCATGGATGTCGCCGATCGCATAGGCGCGCGCGCCCTCCAGCCCGAACGCGGCGGGGGGCTCGTCATTGCCTTTGCGCTTGAATACCTTGCTCCAGAGGCTCACACTCGTACCCGTCCATTTCACTCGCCGCCGCCATCGGCTCGGCCGCCGGCGGGGCGCGTGGCGGCCTCGCTCCGGCAAATGCTGGCGGTCCTAGTCTGCCAGCGGTGGCCGCGCAATCGTCAAACGGGTTGCCGAAAAGGCTGTGTCGGCAACTCCTTGGCGGAGGGTGGCCGCGCCTCGTCCGCAGCCGCGCCTGGCGCGGGGGAGGCGGCGGGCACGGCCCCGGAGCGGTTCCGGGGGCGTTACTTCTTGAGGAGCGGCGGCCGTCGTTAACTCTTAAGTGCTGGCCAAGCGCTATTTCCGGCGATAGGTTAGCATTGCCAATCTGATTCTGCTTTGGTCGAAGGAGTTACCTATAATGCCCTCCAAGAAAGTTTCTGCCCTTGCTGCAGCCGCGCTGCTGCTCGCCTCGAGCGCGGCGGTCGCCCAGACGCGCAGCCTGCCGGTCTTCGCCAGCACGGCCGCCCTGTTGCAGACCGATGACGAAGGCGACGATGATGACGGCGCCGGCGCTCCCTACACGGGCATCCTGATCGCGCTCGTGATCGGCGCGGCCGCGCTCCTGATCGCCACCGGCGGCGGCGGCGGCGGCGACGACGCGGTCAGCCCCGACTAAGCTGTTTCGGCGCGCTCCGGGGGTCCGGAGCGCGCCATCATGTCTGCACTCATCCAGCGCGGCGGGCCCATTGCTCGCCGCTCTTTGCATGCCTGCGCCTGGCCGCTTCCGGGCCTGCCTGCCCTGCTTCCCCTACATTAGACTATCCATTTGTCGCAAAATGAGTCTATGAAACCGGACTCGCGCATAAGGTCGCGGGGCGGGAAGAGGGGGCTCTTCGAACAGTGGGTTGGGGGACAAGTCACCATAGCGCCAGCCGCCGGCCGGCTTCGGCGGGCCGCGCGCGCCCATCCGGCGGGCTCCGCACCGCCATGCTGGCGGGCGCCGCCGCGGCCGCCTGGCTCCCGGCACCCGCCTTCGCGCAGGAGGTTCCGGCCGGAGCCCTCCCGCCCACCCGCGAGGAGATCGAGCGCGCTCCGCTCCGCCCAACGGTCGAGGCGGCGCCGCGACTCACGGTCGAGGGCGATGTCGAGCGCGCGCCCTGCGCCCTTGCCGGCGATGCCTATCGCAACCTGACCTTCACCGTCAGCTCGGTCGCCTTCGAGGACCTCAAGGGCGTTGCGCCGGCCGACCTCGCGCCGGCTTATGCCGAATATATCGGCACCACCCAGCCGGTGGCGGTGATCTGCGAAATCCGCGACCGCGCCGCCACCATCCTGCGCGAGGCCGGCTATATCGCCGCCGTCGAGGTGCCCGAGCAGCGGATCGCCGAAGGCGCGATACGTTTCCAGGTGCTGATGGCGCGGCTGGTGGCGATCCGGGTGCGTGGCAATGCCGCCAATGCCGAGCGCACCATCGCCGGCTATCTCGAGCGCCTGACCGAAGAGGAGGTGTTCAACCGCTTCCACGCCGAGCGCTACCTGCTCCTCGCCGGCGATCTTCCCGGCTATGACGTGCGGCTGGCGCTTCGCTCCGCCGGCGCCGGCCGCGGCGAGGTGATCGGCGAGGTCGCCGTGCTGCGCAGCCCCGGCCAGATCGATCTCAACGTCCAGAATTTCGGCTCGCGCAGCCTCGGCCGCTGGGGCGGGTTGCTGCGCGGCCAGTTTTACGGGCTCACCGGCCTCGGCGACCGCACCACCGTCGCCCTCTTCAGCACCGCGGATTTCGAGGAACAGCGGACGCTTCAGCTCGGCCACGATTTCCGCGTCGGCAGCGAGGGCCTGACGCTGTCCGGCCAGTTCACCTACGCCTGGGCGAATCCCGACCTCGACGACGACCGCTTCGACATCAAGTCGACCACCATGCTGGCAACGGTCGAGGCGGCCTTCCCCTTCATCCGCACCCAGGCGCAGACGCTGCGCGGAAGCTTCGGCCTCGACATCATCGACCAGGATGTCCGCCTCGTCGACGTCACCGACCTTACCCGCGACCGGCTGCGGGTGCTCTTCTCGCGCGTCGACTACGAGGCGGTGGACACCGACAGCCTTTCCCGCATCGGCGGCTTCTCGGCGGCCGAGCCGCGCTGGCGCTTCGCGGGCGGGCTCGAGCTCCGTCACGGCGTCGACATATTCGGCGGCAGCGAGGATTGCCGCAACGGCGGCTGCAAAGCCCCCGCTGTCCCGATCAGCCGGCTCGAAGGCGATCCGACGGGGACGGTCCTGCGCTTCGAAAGCTTCGGCGAATATCGCCCGGTGCCCAATATCACCTTCGCGCTCGGCGTCCGCGGGCAATATTCCAACGACCCGCTGTTGAGCTTCGAGGAATTCTCCGCCGGCAACTACACGGTCGGCCGCGGCTACGACCCGGGCGCGCTGCTCGGGGACCGCGGCATCGGCGTGCAGGCGGAGCTTCGCTACGGCACCATCGTCCCGGCCGCGCTCGATCGCTTCTCTTTCCAGCCCTACGTGTTCTTCGACGCGGCCTGGGTCGGCAACGAGGATCGCGGCAACCGCCTCGACGTGCGCCAGAATTTGAGCTCGGTCGGCGGCGGCATACGCGCCCTCTACGGCGATCGCGTCCAGCTCGACGTGGCGCTGGCCGTTCCGCTCGAGGCGGCGGGGCTGCTCACGAAGGAGCGGCCCGACCCCCGCTTGCTGGTGTCGCTCACCACGCGCCTTTGGCCATGGAGATCCCGATGATCGACCCTGTCCCGCCCGCATCGCCTTTGTGGTTGCGCGCCCGGCGCAGTTCCCTGCTCCTGTCCTGCGCGCTTGGCACCGTGCTTGCCGTCGCCGGCCCGTCCGGGCGGGCGCTCGCCCAGGCGTTCCAAGGCGATCCTTCGGTGGTGTCGGGCCAGGTTGGCTTCGATCGCGGCACCGCCGGTCGCGACGTCATCACGGTCGGCTCGCCGACCGCGGTGGTCAATTGGGATCCGAACGACACCAGCGGCGGCGGCCGGATCGACTTCCTGCCGCAGGGCCACACTGCGATCTTCCAGAACAACCCGCAGTCGACCTCCGACTTCTTCATCCTGAACCGGATAGTTCCCGCCGATCCGAGCCGGGCGGTCGCCTTCAACGGCACCGTCATCAGCCAGCTCCAGACCAATGCCGGGAACGTCGCCGGCGGCACTGTCGCCTTTTACAGCCCCGGCGGGATCCTGATCGGCTCGACCGCGACCTTCGACGTCGGCAGCCTGTTGCTGACTACGCTCGATCCGGTCCGCAACGCCAATGGCGGGATCATCGGCAACGGCTCCAGCCTGCAGCTGCGCGGGCCCGACGGCAGCAGCTCCGCGATTACCACCGAGGCCGGATCGACCATCCGGGCGGTTTCGGAAGGCAGCTACGTCGCCATGGCGGCGCCGCGCATCCAACATGGCGGCGCGGTGCGGGTCAACGGATCGGCCGGCTATATCGCCGCCGAAGCGGTCGACCTCACCATCAATGACGGCCTGTTCGACATCAGTGTCCAGACCGGCACCACGCAATCCAATGCGCTCAATCACACCGGCTCGACCGGCGGCCCGGCCAGCGGTGGCGCCGGCGACAATCACAATATCTATATGGTCGCGGTCGCCAAGAACCAGGCGATCACCGCCCTTCTGAGCGGCTCGGTCGGCTTCGATTCGGCGACTTCGGCGACGGTCGAGAATGGCGCCATCATATTGTCGGCCGGGCACAATGTCCGCGGCACCCGCATTCTCGCCGATTCGAACGGCAACGGCGTCAACAGCGTGGAGGCGAACTTCCACGTCAATGGCGGCGCCTACAGCTCCGACGTCACCGGCCGCGCCACCAGCGACTTCTTCGTCGCCGGCCAGTCGGCGAGCACCGATTTCGCCGGCGACGTCTCGATCCAGGCCGGCCGCGGCGCCCACATCGCCGGCCGCAACGGCCAGGTCGTGACGATCCTCGGCAACGCCAGCGTCAACGCCGATCGGCTCTATCTCGACGCCGGTAGCGCCGGCGTCGGCGCCACCGCGGGCGAGGCCCTGCTCTACGCCGACGGCGGCGGCACGCTCGACATCAGGGGCGATGCTTCGGTTTCCGCGGACGCGACAGCGGGCGGTAGCATCAGCGCCCCCGCGCTGGCGACGGGTGGCCAAGCGCGCATCTTCGGCAGCGATGGCACGGTCACCATTGGCGGCGCCGCGACGCTCAGCGCGGTCGCCAACCGAGCTTTCCCGGCTGCCAGCGGGGTCACCGGTCCCGCCGGCCAGGGCGGCACAGCCGAGATTTTCGTTAACTCCGGCGGCAGCGTGGCGATCTCCGGCGCGGCGAGACTGGATGCGACCGGCTATGGCGCTGCCAATGGCGCCGCCGGCGGTGTGGGGGCTTCGGGCCGGGGCGGCAACGCCTCGGTGTTCGGCGGCGGCGGCGAGATCGCCATCGGCGGGATCGCTTTCCTGACAGCGGATGGAGTCGGCGGCGATGGCCGGTCCGGGGGCACCGGTCAGGGCGGTTCGGCCGGGATCAGCGCCACCGAGGGCAGCATCGAGCTTGCTGACGCCGCCATTATCCGCGCTCGCGGCACCGGCGGGAATGCCTCGGCCGGCTTCGGCGGCACGGGCGGGGCCGGCACGGGCGGGGTCGCCTTCGTCGAGGCCCGCCAGACCGCCACCGAGGGCGGCACCATCACGGGGCAGGACGTGTTGCTCGATGTCTCCGGCTTCGGCGGCCGCGGCGGCGCCGGCGACGGCAGCGCGATTGCGGCGGGCGCGGGCGGCGCCGGCAGCGGCGGCACCTTTACCGGGACTACCGGATCGGGCGGCGCCTTCGTGCTCGCGCAGGCGGACCGCGGCAGGCTCAGTCTCGGCGAAGTCATTTTGGCGACGCAGGGCATTGGCGGCGCCGGCGGCAGCGGCGGCGCCGGTCAGGCGGGCGGGGCCGGCGGCACGGGTACCGGCGGCTCCGGGCAGACCGGGACGTTCCTCGGCGACGGCGACGGTCTCACGCTCGGCGGCAGCGCTGCCTTCGGCAACGTGTCGATCGACGCGAGCGGCCTTGGCGGCGCGGGCGGCAGCGGCGCAGCCGGATCCGGCGACGGCGGCGACGCGGCGGGCGGCGCCGCCGCTCATATCGGCCGCGGGACGGCGGTTACGGCCGGGCGGGTCGATCTCTTCGCGACCGCCCGCGGCGGGGCAGGCGCGGCCGGAGGCAATGCCGTCGGCGGCGCCGCCGAAGCGCTGGCCGATGGCGGTTCGCTCGCGATGGGCGATCTCGCGGTGGACGCCGGAGCCGTCGGCGGCGCTGGCGCGGCAGGCGGCGGCGCCACCGGAGGCACCGCGCAGATCACCGCGCATTCCGGCGGCCGTATCGATGTCGAGGGCGCGATCAATGCCACCAGCTCCGGGTTCGGCGGCGAGTCCTCGGGCGCGCAATCCGCCGGCGGCGCCGGCCAGGGCGGCGCCACCTCGATGGTGCTCGACAATGGCCGGCTCGCGGTCGGCGGGATGACCAACCTTTTTGCCGACGGCATCGGCGGCGCCGGTTCGCGCGGCGGCGACGGTAGCGGCGGCAGCGCCGAAATCCATATTCAAAGCGGCGGCGGCACGCTCACGGCCGGTAGCCCGACCCTGGTCCAGGCGGCCGGCAACGGCGGCGATGCGAGCGGCGGCGGCGCCGGCGGCAGGGGCGCCGGCGGCACCGCTTCGCTGACCGTCGCGCCCGGCGCGGAGGCTTCGGCGGTCGTCGCCATGGCGGACACTTATGTGAACGCCGCGGCGACCGGCGGCAATGGCGCGGGCGCCGGCGCCGGCGGGGATGGCGAGGGCGGCGTCGCGCGCGTCGCGCTGACGGGCGGCTCGGCTGAGTTCGGCGAGCTGCGCGTCTTTACGACCACCCGCGGCGGCCAGGGCGGAGCGGCGGCCCACGGCAATGGCGGTAGCGGCGGATCGGCCACGGCCGGCGATTCGTCGCTGATCGTGGGCGGGCAGCTGTCGACCAGCTCCCACCTCGTCTATTCGCGCGCTTTCGGGGGCGCCGGCGGCGCCGGTTCGGTCCGCGGCGCCGGCGGCGATGCCACGGGCGGCATGGCCCTGATCGACGTCAATACCGGCGGCAGCCTCGCGTCGGGTGGGCTCGCCGACATCAACGCGACCGCCACCGGCGGCGCCGGCGGCATCGGCGGCAATGCCACCGGCGGCAGCGCCACCTTCGCCTTGGCGGGCGGGCAGGCGACGCTCCAGGATGCCACCGTCGACGCCTCGGCATTCGGCGGCGCCGGTAATAGCGGCGCCGGCGGCGAGGCCGAAGGCGGCAGCGCGGCGATCAACGCCTCGGGCGGCACTTTGACGACGACCGGCCCAGTCCAGGTGCTCGCCAGTGCCTCCGGCGGCGCCGGCGCCGGCGCAGGCGCCGGCGGACGCGGCGAGGGCGGCGCCGCCCCGGCGCG
>DASVRK010000153.1:0-2776 GCA_036388655.1 Allosphingosinicella sp.
AGAGCAGAATATGGCCGACAAGGTCAACAACCTCCAGGACATGTTTCTGAACGGCCTCAGGCGCTCCAAGACCCCGGTCACCATGTTCCTGGTCAAGGGCGTAAAGCTTCAGGGGATTATCACCTGGTTCGACAATTTCTCCGTGCTCCTGCGCCGCGACGGGCAGGCGCAGCTCATCTACAAGCATGCCATTTCGACGATCATGCCGGCGCAGCCGATCGACATGGCCGAGATCGAACGCGCCTTCGCCGCGCAGGCGGACAAGAAAAAGCCGGCCCTGCTCCAGGAGGTGTTCCTGAGCGCGGTGCGGCGGTCCGGCGAGCCGGTGACGATGTTCCTGGTGAACGGCGTCATGCTCCAGGGCGAGATCGCCGCCTTCGACCTGTTCTGCATGCTGCTCCAGCGCGAGGGCCTTTCGCAGCTCGTCTACAAACATGCGATCTCGACCGTGCAACCCGAGCACCCGATAAGCTTTATAGAGGCGGACCAAGAGGAGTAGCCGCCTGAGCGTTTTCGATAGAAGCAGCGAGGCCGACGTCAGCCGCGGCGCCCGCGCCGTCGTCGCCCTCCCCGAAATGGGGGGCGCGGCGCGGCGCGACCCGGCCGCACGCCTGGACGAGGCGGCGGGGCTGGCGGAGGCGATCGGCGTCGTCGTCGCCGAAAAGTTGTCGTTCAAGGTGCGTGCGCCCAAGGCCGCCACCCTGTTCGGGTCGGGTCAGGTCGAGACGATCGCCGCGGCGGCCGAGCAGGCCGAGGCCGAGCTCATCATCATCGACGCGCCGATCACGCCGATCCAGCAGAAGAATCTCGAAAGCGCGACCAAGGCGAAGGTGATCGACCGGACCGGGCTGATCCTCGAGATTTTCGGCGAGCGCGCCGCGACCGCCGAAGGGCGGCTGCAGGTCGAGCTCGCGCACCTCGATTATCAGGCGGGGCGGCTGGTGCGGTCCTGGACCCATCTCGAGCGGCAGCGCGGCGGCTTCGGCTTCCTGGGCGGCCCCGGCGAAACCCAGATCGAGGCCGATCGTCGCCTGATCCGCGACCGTATGGCCAAGCTTCGCAAGGAGTTGGAGCAGGTCACTCGGACGCGGTCGCTGCACCGCGCGCGCCGGCAACGGGCGCCGTGGCCGGTGATCGCGCTGGTCGGCTATACCAATGCCGGCAAATCGACCCTGTTCAACCGCCTCGCCAATGCCGACGTCATGGCGGAAAATCTGCTGTTCGCGACGCTCGACCCGACCATGCGCGAGATCGCGGTGCCGGGCTTCGACAAGGCGATCCTGTCGGATACGGTCGGCTTCATCTCGGACCTGCCGACCCAGCTCGTCGCCGCCTTCCGGGCGACGCTCGAGGAAGTGATCTCGGCCGATCTCATCCTCCACGTCCGCGACATCTCGCACCCCGACAGCGACGCCCAGCGGCTCGACGTGGAGCAGGTGCTGACCGAGATCGGGGCGATCGGGGAGGGGGCGTCGCCGCTGATCGAAGCCTGGAACAAGATCGACCTGCTCGGAGCCGAGGAGGCGGCGAGCGTCGGCGCCGAAGCGGCCCGGCGCGAGGATGTGGTGCCGATCTCCGCGCTGACGGGCGAGCGGGTGGACGCGCTGATCGCCGCCGCGGCCGAGCGGCTGCGCGAGGGGAGCCGCGTCCGCAAGGTGACCTTGCCGGCGGGCGCGGGCGAGGCGATCGCCTGGCTTCACGCCAATGGCGAGGTGATCGAGCAGCGCAGCGAAGGACTTGAGACGGAATTTGAAGTCCGGATCTCGGATGCCGACTGGGCCCGGTTCCAGACCCGCCACCTCGCCTAAAGCCGCCGCTTCGCCTCCTGCCAGAGCGCCTCGAGCGCGTCGATGTCCATCTCGGCGAGCGGGCGCTCCGCTAGGGCCTCGACCTTCCTGAAGCGCGCTTCGAACCGGGCCGCGGAACCGCGCAAAGCCGCTTCGGGATCGACGCCGAGATGGCGGGCGTAATTGACCACCGAGAAGAGGAGGTCGCCAAGCTCGGCGGCGCGCTCCTCGTCGCCGGCGGCGTGGTCGAGCTCGGCCAGCTCCTCGTCGATCTTGGCGCGCGGGCCGCTCGGGTCGGGCCAGTCGAAACCGACGCGGGCGGCGCGGGTCTGGAGCTTCTCGGCGCGCTTCAGCGCCGGCAGAGCGAGCGCGACATGGGCGAGGGCGCTTGGATCCTCGCGGGCGCCGCGCTCGGCGGCCTTGAGCGCTTCCCAGCCGGGGCTTTCGCCGGCAGCGGCGAAAATGTGCGGGTGGCGGCGGATCATCTTGGCGCAGATCGCGGCGATCACGTCGCCGAGCGCGAAATGACCGAGCTCCTCGGCGATGCGGGCATGGTAGACGATCTGGAGCTGGAGGTCGCCGAGCTCGTCCTTGAGATCGGCCATGTCGCCGCGCTCGATGGCGTCGGCGACTTCATAGGCTTCCTCGACCGTGTAAGGCGCGATGGTGGCGAAGGTCTGGACCCGGTCCCAAGCGCAGCCGGTGTCGGGATCGCGCAGCCGCGCCATGATCGCGACCAGCTCCGCGAGAGCGGATGCGGGGGCGGCTGTTGGGGCGGATGTTGGCGAAAGTGCCTCGGAGCGTGATGTTGGGGGAGCTGCCACAAAGCCTGTCCTCAAAGTGTGATAATATGCATTATGTAAAATGACGTCATGGCTTCAGGGCGGGCTAGGCCCCACCTCGCAGGCGGACAGCCACGACTACACATTCCGTTCCCCGCGCAGGCCGGGGGTCCAGCTGCGCTGGAGTCTGGGCCCCGGCCTTCGCCG
>DASVRK010000154.1:0-6503 GCA_036388655.1 Allosphingosinicella sp.
GCCGCCATCGTCGCCGCCGCGCGCGCCGATCATGACGTCGTCGAAGCCGTCGCCGTTGACGTCCCCGGCCGATGACACGCTGATCCCCGCCTCGTCGTCGATCGCGTCGCCCTCGATGGCGAAGCCGTCGTCGGCGGTGAGCGCGGCGAGGTCGATCGTGCCGAAGCCGCCGGCCTTGCCGAACAGGACATAGGCCTTGCCCGAGGCGCCGCCGCCCGGCGCGCCGACGATCAGGTCGGCATAGCCGTCGCCGTCGACATCGCCCGCCGAAGCGACGCTGAAGCCGGCAAAGTCGGCGGGCGCGGCGCCCCGGATGATGAAGCCGTCCGCCGCGGACAGGCCGGTGAGATCGATGGTCCCGGAGCCGGCCGTCCTGCCGAACAGTATATAGGCCTCGCCGGCGAGATCGCCGCCATCGTCGCCGCCTTCCGCCCCGACGATGATGTCACCGAGGCCGTCGCCGTTGACGTCGCCGGCGGACGCCACGCTGACGCCCGCGCGGTCGCCGTCCAGGTCACCCTGGATGATGAAGCCGTCGGAGGGGGCGAGCGCGCCGAGATCGATCGTCCCGAGCCCGCGCGTTTTGCCGAAGATGACATGGGCCTCCCCGGCTTTGTCGCCGCCATCGTCGCCGCCGGGTGCGCCGACGATCAGGTCGTCGATGCCGTCGCCGTTGAAATCGCCTGCCGAGGAAACGCTCGAGCCTGCATAGTCGTTGGCGGCGTCGCCGCGGATCATGAAGCCGCGCGCCGGGGCCAAAGCGGCAAGATCGATCGTGCCGAGCCCGCTCGCCCTGCCGAAGACGACATAGGCCGCGCCGGCACTGGTTCCGCCGCCGTCGTTCGCATAGGCGCCGACGATCACGTCGTCGAAGCCGTCGCCGTTGACGTCGCCGGCGGAGGCGACGCTGAACCCGGCGCGATCATATTCGGCGCTGCCCCGGATGGCGAACCCGTCGGCAGGCGCCAGTCCGGTGAGGTCGAGCGTGCCGCTGAACCCGCCCGCCTTGCCGAAGATTACGTAGGCGGCGCCGAAGTCCAGGGCGGCGCCCTGGTCCGCGCGCGGGGCGCCGACGATGATGTCGGCGATGCCGTCGCCATTGACGTCTCCCGCCGACGCGACGGCGCGCCCCGCCTG
This sequence comes from Allosphingosinicella sp., assembly GCA_036388655.1. GTDB lineage: Bacteria > Pseudomonadota > Alphaproteobacteria > Sphingomonadales > Sphingomonadaceae > Allosphingosinicella. Next base: position 1,138 of record DASVRK010000154.1, read on the forward strand.
GTCGCCGGGGGCATCGCCCTGGATGATGAAGCCGGCGGAGCCGAGCGCGGAGAGGTCGACGACAAGGCTCACAACGGATCTCCTGGGTAGCCGGGGCCGGGGGGCGCCGTCTTCAAGACGCCGCTCACGGTATCTCCGCCCAGCCGATCGCCTGCATCGGCGTGAAATCCGCGACCGCTTCGCGCTCGGCCGTCGGCGCCATGCCGCGACGCGCCGCGGCAGCGGGGTCGGCCCCAGTGAAGGCGAAGAAGTCGAGCCGCGTCAGCGCCAGCCCTGCGCCGACTTTCGCGAACAGGATCTGCGCCGCGCCGCCCGCCCCGTCGGAATCGTAGAAGATGTTGCCGGTCGCGGAATGGTGGATGATCCGGTCCGATGCGTCCGCGGCGGCCGTCCCGGCGCGGAAGGCGGCGGCCGCCAGCGTCCCGTCGGCGATGCCGGCATAGATGCGGCGATCGAGCATGATGGTGTCGTCGGCCACGGAATAATCGGCGATCCGGTCGAAGTTTAGCGTGGCGCTCGGCGCGCTGTCGAAGACGAAGCGGTCCGCGCCCGCCCCGCCGGCCAGCACGTCCCTGCCGCCGCCGCCCCACAGCCGGTCGGCGCCGCCCAGGCCGCTCAAGCTGTCGGCCCCGTCGCGCCCTTGCAGGATGTTGCCGCCATTGTTGCCCGAGATCCGGTTGTTCCCGGCATTGCCGGTGAGGTGGATCGCCGAGGTTCCGGCATTGGCGTTCGTGCTCATCACCTCGACCGAGGCTTCGGCGGCCAGCACATAGCTGGTGCGCGCGAACAGGCGGTCGGAACCGTTGCCCTCCGCCTCGGAAATGCGGTCGCCGGCATTGTCGACATGATAGGCATCGTGGCCCGATCCGCCGTTCATGGCATCGCCGCCGGTGCCGCCGTTCAGAATGTCGTTGCCCGATCCGCCGGCCATCGCGTCCGCGCCGCCGCCGCCGTGGAGCGCGTCGCGGCCGGCGCCGCCAAGCAATTGGTCGTCGCCCTCGCCGCCGAACAGATTATCGTCGCCGTCGCGCCCGTCGAGCAAATCGTCGCCGATGCCGCCGCGGATCGTCTGGCCGCCGGTCGAGCCGATCCGGGTCACGCTCGCGGTCGGCGCGGCGCCGAACAGGACGAAGGCCGCGCCGGCATTGAAGCCGCCGCCGTCATTGCCGTGGGCGCCGATGAGCAGGTCGGAGAAGCCGTCGCCATTGGCGTCGCCCGCCGAAACGCTGAAGCCGGCATAATCGCCCGTGCTGCCCTGGACCTTGAACCCGTCCGCGGCGGGGAGGGCGGCGAGATCGACCAGGCCGAAGCCGCCCGCCTTGCCGAAGATTACATAGGCGGCGCCGGCGGAGACGCCGCCGCCGGCGTTGCGGTCCGCGCCCACGAGGATGTCGTCATAACCATCGCCATTGACGTCGCCCGCCGAGGAGAGGCCCCGGCCCGCATAATTGGCGGCCGCGGCGCCCTGGATCTTGAAGCCGTCGTCGGCCGCCAGTGCGGCGAGATCGACCGGGCCGAACCCGCTCGCTTTGCCGAAGATGACATAGGCCGCGCCGGCATAGGGGCCGCCGCTGTCATTGCCTTGGGCCCCGACGAGGATATCGCCGAAGCCGTCGCCGTTGACGTCGCCCGCCGCGGACACGCTGCGGCCGGCGGAATCGAGATCGGCCTCGCCCTGGATCCTGAAACCGTCGGCGGGGGCGAGCGCGGCGAGATCGACCGGACCGAAGCCGCGCGCCTTGCCGAAAAGGACGTAGGCGGCGCCGGTCTCGACCGGGCCGCTGCCGCTGCCCTGGGCGCCGATCAGCAGGTCGCCAAAGCCGTCGCCATTGACGTCGCCGGCCGAGGAGACGCTGCCGCCGGCGACGTCGGCGGGCGCGTCGCCCTGGATCTTGAAGCCGTCGGTGGCGGCGAGGTTCGACAGGTCGATCGTGCCGGGCTTTCTCGCCTTGCCGAACAGGATAAAGGCCGCACCGGCATCGGTGCCGCCGCCGTCGTTGCGGTCGGCGCCGACGATGAGGTCGCCGAAGCCGTCATTGTTGACGTCGCCCGCCGAAGCGACGTCCCGGCCGGCGAAGTCCGCTTCGGCATCGCCCAGGATCCTGATCCCCTGGGCGGCGGTGAGGGTGGCGAGATCGATCGGGCCGAACCCGCTCGCCTTGCCGAAGATCACGTAGGCCGCGCCGGAATTATAGCCGCCTCGGTCGTTGTAAGGCGCGCCGATGAGGAGGTCGGCAAAGCCGTCGCCGTTGACATCTCCCGCCGAGGCGACGCTCCGGCCGGCATAATCGTTGGCGGCTTCGCCCTGGATCTTGAAGCCGTCGGAGGCGGCGAGGGCGGCAAGGTCGATCGTCCCGGACTCGGCCGCCTTGCCGAATATCAGATAGGCCGCGCCGGCATTGATCCCGCCCGCGTCATTCGCGTGGGCGCCGATCAGGAGGTCGTCGCGGCCGTCGCCATCGACGTCGCCGGCCGAGGAGACGCTGAAGCCGGCATAATCGCTAATGCCGTCGCCTTGGATCACGAAGCCGCCCGTCCCGAGCGCCGACAAGTGGATGGTCGCCACGATAGAGTCCCCCCTCAGCCGCCATGAGTGTCCACCGTAAGCGGCCTGGGCGAAAGGATACGGCCCTGATGGAAGCCTGACGGAAGCCTGATATATTCGGCCCGCGTCATAGATTCTGTTTTGTTTTCCGCAATTTTGGCCCTGGCGGACCGACGGAGCTAGCGGCGGTAGTCCGGGGCGGAATTCGTCGCGCGCCAATAATCGTCCAGGCCGATCGCCGCCGTCAGCGCGGTGAAGCGGGGGTCGGAGCGGAGCGGCGCCATCGGGGGCGTGAACAGGAATGAGGTGTAGCGGCGCGTATAGGGCCCGATCGCCGCGGGTGCCGCGCCGGCCATCGGCCCCTTGCCGAAGAAATAGGCGTCGAGCGCCTCGAACGTCAGGTCGGCCTGCCCCAGCGCCGCGAACACCAGGGCCGAGTGGGGGACGTTCGAGACCTGCGCAAGCGCCTGCGACCGGTGGATCGCGAGGGCGGCCGCGACGTCGCCCGGGCTGCCGGTCTCGATGGCGCGCGCCAGCACGGCGCGATTGTAGGCGGCGGTAGGGGCGACGCCGAAGGTCGGCCGCTCGGGATCGGAGAAGGCGGCGATCGCCGCCGCCGCCCGCCCGCTGAAGGCGAGGATGTTATATTTGGTGTTCCACAAGAGGTAATGGGCCGGCCAGCGCTCGACGGCCTTGTCGATCAGGCTGTTGGCTTCCTGCAACTGGCCCGCGCTCCACAGCGCCCGCGCGAGCGAATGGTGCGCCATCGGCAGGAATGGATCGATCTCGAGCACCTTGCGGCCATGCTCGATCCCTTCCTCCCAGCGGCCGACTTGATAGAGGATGTGGGCGGCCTCCGCGCGCAGCACCCAATGGTTGGGATGCTCGGCCAGCAAGCCCCGAACATCCTTCTCGAACGCCCCCCAACGGCGAAAATGCGGCTCGATCAGGATCAGCGCGGCCTGCGCGTCGGCATTGCCCGGATCCAGCGCGAGCGCGCGCCGGGCCGCCGAACGCGCCAGGTTCGCCGCGCTGGCCTCCTGCCCGTCGGCATAGCTTTCCAGGATGTTGCGGTAGGAAAGCGCCAGCGCGCCCCAGGCGTCGGCATAGGAAGGGTCGATCTTCACCGCCTGGCTGAAAAAGGCGACGGCCTGCTTGACCTGCTCGTCCAGGCTCTGCCGCTGCAGCAGCTGGCCTTGGCGATAGAGCTCCAGCGCTTCGGCTGGTGGGCCGCCGCCGGCCGGCGGCCGGTTCCCGAACCAGGCTGCCGCTCCCGCGAGCCCCAGCGCCGCGGCGCCGCCGAGCAGGAGGCGGCGCCGGTCGATTGCCGGTGCGACGGGTTCGGCGGCAAGGGCGGCGCTCGCGGGCGGTTCGGCGCCGGGAACGATCAAGCGGTAGCCGACCTTGGTGATCGTCTCGAGCTGGAACGAGTCTCCCGCGAATTTGAGGGCGACGTCGCGAACGCGGGAGATGGCGCGGTGGATCGCGTTCTCGCCGACCACCCGGCCGCCCCAGCAGGATTGGGTCAGCTCGTCGCGCGTCACTATGGCGCCCTCGGCCCGCGCGAGCGCGACCAGCACCTTCATCACCCGGGGCTCGAGCGTTTCGCTCCGCCCGTCGCGGATGAGCTGCCGCGTTCCGGGGTGCACCTCGACCTTCCCCAGCCGGAACGGCGCCGCATGGGCGAGATCGATCACCCCTGCCATGTCTCCGCTCTGGCTTGCCACGAATCATCTCCGGGCCTCGGCGGCCGATCCGCCGAGATCGGTGCATGGTGGCACGGATTGCGAGCGACCGGCAGCCCCGCCTCGTCGGCGCCTCTGAGTGCCGGGATCACTGAGTGAGATCGAATTAATCGACTTCTTCGATCACCGGAAGAAGTTTAGCTTCTTCAATGGACTAGGGTGGGGCCCAACGCGAAGACGGCGGCGCAGGGAGCTGCGCTCACACGGGCGACACGCGCTCCACGAAATGGTCTCCAATAGGCCATGCGGCCGGAATAAAGCCCTGCCGCCTCCGTTCTGGATCTGACTGCCGGCCGGTCCTCCGAGCCTGGACAGCCCGATGGCTGATTGGTTCAACCACATGCCCGTTCGCGGGGGGGAGTAGTGAAATGGCTGATTTCTATCAACGCATGTATCGCGGCACCGAGGCCAATGAGATCATCCACGGCAGCGCGCTCAACGACGACATTCACGGCATTGCCGGCCACGATCAGCTTTACGGGCTCGGCGGCGACGACGCGCTCAACGCCGGCGAGCATGGCGATACGATGTGGGGCGGCGACGGCGACGACTTCCTGGGCGGCAGCCTCGAGGTCGATCACATGTATGGCGAGGCCGGCGCCGACCGGCTGTTCGGCCTGCTCGGCGGCGACTTCATGTATGGCGGCGCCGGCACCGACTTCCTGGTCGGCGAGGCGGGCGCCGATTATATGAGCGGCGGCGACCAGGCCGACAAGCTTCATGGCGGCGGCGACGACGACAATATGCTCGGCGGGCGCGGCCACGACCGGATGGGCGGCGATGCCGGCAACGACCATATGGACGGCGGCTCCGGCGACGACAGCCTCAGCGGCGGTTCCGGCCACGACCATCTCGACGGCGGCGCCGGCGACGACCAGATGGAAGGCGAAGAAGGGAATGACTGGCTCGACGGCGGTGTGGGCAACGACGGCCTTAACGGGGGGATCGGAAACGACACTCTCTTCGGGGGTGAGGGCGCCGATACGATCATGGCCGAAGACGGGAACGACTTCCTCGACGGCGGCGAGCATAACGACCGCCTCTATGGCGATGGCGGCGACGACATCCTGACGGGT
>DASVRK010000155.1:0-2502 GCA_036388655.1 Allosphingosinicella sp.
GCCTTCCAGCCGGAGGTGTTCGACGTCGGTGTCAACATCTTCGGCGTGACCAACTGGGTGCGGACGCTGAAGTCGATCCCGCCTTACTGGGCCTCGTTCCGCGAATCGCTCTATGACGAGATGGGCGACCCGGCCACCGACGAGACCCGGCACCGGGCGATCTCGCCGCTGTTCCACGCCAATAATATCGTGAAGCCGATGCTGGTCGTGCAGGGCGCGAACGATCCGCGCGTGCTCCAGGTCGAGAGCGACGAGATCGTCGCGGCGGTCAAGGCGAACGGGGTGCCGGTCGAATATCTGGTGTTCCCGGACGAGGGCCACGGTTTCCTCCGGAAGCAGAACCGGATCGACGCGTCGGAGGCCTATCTGAGGTTCCTCGACACGCATCTGAGGCGGTGAGTGCTTCCTCCCCGCGGGGAAAGGCGATGACGGGGCGAGGGATTGAGGCGGCCGCGCGCCAAGGCTAAGCCGCGCTGATGCCCCCCTTCCCTCACCGCCACCTGCTCGGCATCGACGGCCTGTCGGCCGCCGACGTCCGGATGATCCTCGACGAGGCGGAGCGGTGGGCCGCCTTCAACCGCGGTGTACGCAGGCAGGACCAAAGGTTGGCCGGCCTCACCCAGGTCAACGCCTTCTTCGAGAACAGCACCCGGACCTCGCTGTCGTTCGAGATGGCCGGCAAACGGCTCGGCGCGCAGGTGGTAAATTTTCAGGCCGCGCAATCGAGCGTGAAGAAGGGCGAGAGCCTGATCGACACCGCGCTCACCATCAACGCGATGCGCCCCGACCTGTTCGTGATCCGGCACGAGGCTCCCGGCGCGGCGCGCGACGTGGCGGACGTGATCGACTGCGCGGTGATCAATGCCGGCGACGGCCATGGCGAGCATCCGACGCAGGCGCTGCTCGATGCGCTCACCATCCGCCGCCGCAAGGGGCGCATCGAAGGGATGACGGTCGCGATCTGCGGCGACATCCGCCACAGCCGGGTGGCGCGGTCGAACATGATCCTGCTGCCCCTGCTCGGCGCAAGGGTGAGGCTGGTGGGACCAGAAAGCCTGCTGCCGGAGCGGGGTGAGCTCGGCGGAGCGGCGGCCTTCACCGACATGGGCGAAGGGATAGACGGCGCCGACGTGGTGATGATGCTGCGGATCCAGCGCGAGCGGCTGCCGGCGGGCCTGGCCGAGACGCTCGGCGATTACCGCGCCCGCTACGGGCTGACCCGCGAGCGGCTCGAGGCGGCCGCGCCGGACGCGACCGTGATGCATCCGGGGCCGATGAACCGCGGGGTGGAGATTGACGGCGACGTCGCCGACGATCCCGCGCGCTCGGCGATCCGCGATCAAGTCGAGCTCGGAGTCGCGGTCAGGATGGCCTGCCTCGACCTGCTCACGCGGGAGCGCCGCGGCGATAAATAAAAGGGCGGCGATCCTTCGACCGCCGCCCTCGAATCAAATCAGCTCAGCTCAGGTCAGGCGCGGCCGGTATAGCGCGAGGCCCATTGCACCGGCGCGTCGCCAGCGGTGGTGCGCACGAAGCAGGCGCCGCCCTTGGCGCGGATCGAGCTGCACAGGCGCGAGGCCGCCAGATGGGTGCCGAAGCCGGATACCGACAGCCGGTGGAACGTGCCCTTGCCGGGCAAAGTAACGGTGGTGCTGAGCGGCTCCTGGGCGTCGCTGAACGGGTAGCGCTTGCTCGATTCGGCCCAGGCGCGCTCGACCGCGGCGGATGAGCCGTAGGCGCCGATCTGGACCACGAAGCGGCCGACGTGGCGGCGGGCGACCCGCTCCTCGAAGGCGCGCTCGCTGCGGCCGGCGATGCGCGGCTTCTTGACGGGCACGAAGGCGGGAAGCTCGACGTCGGCGATGTCGCCGATCTCGGCGGACGCGCGGATCACCGGCGCGTCGACCAGGCTCCGGGCCGCCTCGGCGTAGCGGATTTCCTCGGTCCGGACCGGCTGCGGCGCCGATTCGATCGGCTGGTTCGGGTCGGCGGCCTCGGCGAAGGAGATCGGCGCGGCGGGCGCCGCTTCGACCGGCTGCGGATACTCGACGGCGGCGTACTGGCCGGCGGCGGGGCTCGGCGGAGCCAGAGCGAGATGAACCGGCTGGCCCGGATCCTCGGCGGGCGTGACGCCGAGCAGGCCGGCGACCTGGTCCCAGCTCGCCTTGGGCTGCGCGAACGCCGCCCATTGCTGGAGCCGATCGCCGAGCTGCGCCGGGGAGACGTCCTGCGCCGCGGTGACGCGGGCCTTCTGCCAGTCGCCGGCCAGCGCGTAGGCGAGCGCCAGATTCTGGCGGATGCGGCCATTGGCCTCGGGAGAGCGGGCGGCGGGCTCGAGCATCTCGATCGCCCGCTGCGGCTGTCCGGCAAGCGCGAAAGCCAGGCCGACATCGGCGGGAGCGGCGGTGCGCGCCAGCTCTTCGAGCTGGGCGGTGGCCTCGCCCGCTTTGCCGAGCGCGATCTGGGCGAGCGCGATGCTGAGCGAGGCACGATGATTGCCGG
>DASVRK010000156.1:0-4005 GCA_036388655.1 Allosphingosinicella sp.
CCGCCGCAGCCGCGATAGGTCTCGCCGTCCGCGATCACCACCACCTGGTCGGCATAGCCGTGGCCGCTCATCGCATCGTTGCAGCGGCCGTGGGTCACGTCCACCGTCAGGCGCGGCGTCTCGTAGCGGTGGCCGTTGAAGGTCGTGCGGGGGTCGGGCCGCGGCACGGCGATCCGCTTCTCACCATAATTGCCGCGATAGTCGATCATCCCCTCGGCGATGGTCAACGCCCAGCCGGGCTCCTGTCCGCGCGCGCGGTAGGTCTCCGTCGCCGGCCCCTCTCCGGGCGAGGCGGGACGCTCCATCGTGCAGGCGGAGAGCGCGGCCAGCAGCGGCGGCAGGAGATGCTTCAGCGTCGCCATTGGTTGATCACCTCATAGGCCATCACCGCCGTCGCCACCGCGGCGTTGAGGCTGTCGGCCTTGCCCAGCATCGGGATCTTCACCAGCACGTCGCACTCCGCTTCGTAGCTTTCCGGCAGCCCCTGCGCCTCGTTGCCGACCAGGATGAAGACCGGCGCGGCGTAATGCGGCGCCTGATAATCTTGTTCGGCCTTCAGGCTGGTCCCGATCAGCTGACCGGCCCCTGAACGCAGCCAGCGCACGAAGTCGGCCCAGCCCGCCGCCGCGATCTGCTGGGTGAACAAAGCTCCCATCGACGCCCGCACCGCCTCGACCGAGAACGGATCGACGCAATCGTCGACCAGGATCAGCCCGCCCGCGCCGACCGCGTCGCCGGTGCGAAGGATGGTGCCGAGATTGCCCGGGTCCCGCAGCGCCTGCGCCACGATCCAGAGCGGCGCCGCCTCCCGGTCGATCCGCTCCAGCGCCATCTCGAAGCCGCGATAGACGCCGATCACCGTCTGCGGATTGTCCTTGCCGGAAAGCTTGTGGAGGATGTCGGCATTGGTCTCGATCACGTCGCCATGCGCCGCCTCGACCTCCGCCACCAGCGCGTCCAGCAGGGGGTGGCGCGTGCCGCCCGCATAGAAGAGGATCGCCGGCAGCCGCCCCGCCTCGCGCGCCTCGGTCAGGATGCGAAGCCCCTCGGCCATGAACATGCCCTGCGCGCGGCGGCCCTTCTTCTCCCGAAGCGCCCGCACTTCCTTGACGAGCGGGTTCGAAAAAGCGGTGATCTCGCGCGGCATTACGCGTTCCCCGGCGAAGGCCGGGGCCCAGACTCGAGCGCAGCTGGACCCCTGCCTTCGCAGGGGAACAGTGCCCTCGCTGGACCCCAGCCCACCCCGAGGAGCACGGAGCGGCCCAACCCCCTCATTCCTCGCCGAACTTGGCCTCGACCAGCTCCGCCAGCGCCGCCACCGCCGCGTCGGCGCCTTCGCCCTCGGCGCTGATCGTGATCGTGTCGCCCATCGCGGCGCCCAGCATCATCAGCCCCATGATCGATGTGCCGCACACCCTGCCGCCATCCTTCTCGACCTCGACCGGCACCGCGAGGCCGGAGGCGAGGGTCACGAACTTGGCGCTGGCGCGGGCGTGGAGGCCGCGCTTGTTCAGCACCGCGACGGTCCGGCTCACCACGGTCAGGCCGCCGCCTCGCCCAAAATCTCGGACGCGACCGAGATATATTTGCGCCCCGCCTCGCGCGCCGCGGCCACCGCCGCCTTGACGTCCATCGACTTGCGCGCGCCTTCGAGCCGGATCAGCATCGGCAGGTTGACCCCGGCGATCACCTCGACCGCCTCCGATTTCATCAGCGAGATGGCGAGGTTCGACGGCGTGCCGCCGAACAGGTCCGTAAGGATGATCACGCCGGCGCCCTCGTCGACCTTGGCGATCGCCTCGGCGATGTCGTTGCGGCGCGCTTCCATATCGTCCTCGGGGCCGATGCAGATCGCCTCGATCCGCTGCTGCGGACCGACCACATGCTCCATGGCCACCACGAATTCGGCCGCGAGCCGCCCATGCGTAACCAGCACCAAACCGATCATTCAGAACACCTAATCTTCCGTCTGCGCGGTCCGGGCCCCTCCGGCCGGATCGCCTTCGACCGGATCCCGCGGCCGGGAGGCGAGATCGCGATGTCGAACGGTGGGGGAAAATCCCGCCTCGCGCAACCTCGCCGCCACCCGCTCGGCGACATGTACCGATCTATGACGGCCGCCCGTACACCCGAAAGCGACCGAAAAATAGGATTTTCCCTCCGCCCCGTAGCGCGGCAGCAGCGCGAGCAGCAGCGCCTCCATCCGCTCCAGCGCGTCCTCATAAGCAGGGTCGGTGCGGATGTAGTCGCCGACCGCCGCGTCGAGCCCGGTCAGGTCGCGCAGTTCGTCGACCCAATGCGGGTTCCTGAGGAAGCGCAGGTCGAACACCGTGTCGGCGCTGCGCGGCAGACCCCGGGCGAAGCCGAACGACATGATGTGGAGGTTCGGCGCCTGCTCGCCGCCGCCGAACAGCTGGCGGACCTGCTGCTGGAGCTGGTTGGCCTCGGTGTCGGTGGTGTCGATCACATAGTCCGACCAGCGCTTCAGCGGCGCCATCAGCTCGCGCTCGGCGGAGATGCCGTCGCTGGCCGGCCGGTCGAGCGCGAGCGGGTGGCGGCGGCGGGTCTCCGAATAGCGGCGGATGAGCTCGGACCCGGTGCAGTCGAGGAACAATGTCCCGATCGGCAGCCGCCGCTCGTCGCCCAGCGCCTTGACTTGGGCGACGATGGTCTGGGCGTCGAAGTCGCGGGTGCGGCTGTCGACGCCGATCGCGAGCGGCCGCCGCCGGCGCGTGACGCCTTCCGGCAGCGGCGTCGACAGCAGATGCTCGAGCAGCGACAGCGGCAGATTGTCGACCACTTCCCAGCCGATATCCTCGAGCGTCCGAAGCACCGTCGACTTGCCGGCGCCCGACAGGCCGGTGACCAGCAGGATCCGCTCGGGCGTGGAGCCGGCGCTCATGCGGGCCGCAGCCCGTAGCGCTCGAGCGCCAGCTCGGCCTTGATCGGCGCCGAGGCTTCGAGGGCATTGAGCGCGATCGCCGGCAGCCTAATCCCCGCGACGAGCAACGCTTCGTCCGGCTCCGGCATCCGCGCCGCGCCGCGGGCGAGGTCGATCGCCAGGCAGACCGGCGCGCCCTGAACATAAGCCCTTTCGAGGATGCCGAGGCCGCGCACTTCGAGCTTGCCGGCGATGGTCTGCGGCGGCGACGCGATCAGCTGGCCTTCGACGCGGCGAACGATCGTATAATCGTCGCTCACCAGCTCCGCGCCGCGGTCGATCAGGCGCAGCGCGAGGTCGGACTTGCCGCTCCCCGAGCCGCCCGAGATCAGCACCGCCCGGCCGCCGATGGCGACGCAGGAAGCGTGCAGCGTCTCCGACGAGATCGCCGACACCGTCATCCGCCCGCGCCCGGGAAGCGGATCACGAAGCGCGCGCCCGAACGGCCGTCATGGCGGTCCTCGGCTTCGATCCTGCCGTTATGGCCCTCGACGATCGCCTTGGCGATGGCGAGGCCGAGGCCGGAATGGCGGCCGAACGCCTCGCCGTCGGGGCGGATGCTGTGGAAGCGGTTGAAGATCGCCTCGCGCGGCCCGGGCGGCAGCCCCGGTCCTTCATCCTCGACGCTGACCGTCACCTGGCCGTCGGTCTGCGCCGCCGCGATTTCGACGAGGCCGTGTTCGGGCGAGAAGGAGATGGCGTTGTCGACGATATTGTCGAACACCCGCACCAGTCGCGCTTCCTCGCCCATCGCGACGGCGGTACCGGCCCGCGGGCGGGCGAAGGCGATCCGCACCCCGCGCTCGGCCGCCCGCGCGTCCCAGCCTTCGAGCAAAGCCTCGATCGTGCGGCCGAGATCGACCGGCTCGAACCGCGCGCGCGAAAGCTCGGCGTCGAGGCGGGAGACTTCGGCAATGTCGACCACCAGCCGGTCGAGGCGGACGACGTCATGACGGACGACATCCAGCAACTGGCCCCGAAGCGCCGGATCGTCGACCCGCTCGAGGCTGTCTACCGCCGAGCGCAAGGAGGCGAGCGGGTTCTTGAGTTCGTGCGTCACGTCG
>DASVRK010000157.1:0-8102 GCA_036388655.1 Allosphingosinicella sp.
TCTCCTCGCCGGCTACAAGCGCGCCGCCAACATCCTCAAGAAGGAGGGGTGGCAAACTCCAGCACCGGGTGACGATGGCCCCCGGCCATCGTCAGATCGTGCGGGGCACGATCGGCCCGGTGCTCCCCATGGGGGAGAGGGTCGGGGTGAGGGGGAGCGAGCGTCCAGCGAGCGTCCTGCCTCCGAAGCATCTTCCCGAACGTCGGACCCCCTCACCCAACCCTCTCCCCGCGGGGGAGAGGGCTTGAAAATTCCCCTTCCCTACACGCCGTTTCCCGAGGAAGCTCAGCTCATCGCCGCGCTCGACTCGGCCGCGCCGCGCGCCGCTGAGGCGGTGGCGGCGGAGGATTTCGAGGCGGCGATGGCGGCGCTGGCCAGCCTGCGCGCGCCGGTGGACGCATTTTTCGACAAGGTGACCGTCAATGATCCCGATCCCGCCAAGCGCGAAGCCAGGCTCGCCCTCCTCGCCCGCATGCGCGACGCGGTCCATGCGGTCGCCGATTTCTCGCGCATCGAAGGCTGAGCCTCGCGCGCGCACCCACGCGCGCGCGCGAGACCCGCTGACCTTGCTGAACTTCGTCCGGTTCCGGACAGGCGCCGGCGTCGCGCCGACGGGTGACCGGACCGATGGCGGGGACGCGCCGTCCCCCGGACGGTGCGCCAGGGGGCCCGATCGGCGAGTGCGGCGCAACGGAGAGTTTGAATGACCCGATATGTGTACCGCTTCGGCGGCGGCGTCTCCGAGGGCGGCGGCGGGGATCGCAACCTGCTCGGCGGCAAGGGCGCGAACCTCGCCGAGATGGCCTTGATCGGCCTGCCGGTGCCGCCGGGCTTCACCATCTCGACCGAAATGTGCGCCCGTTATTATGCCGAAGGCGAAAGCTTCCCCGACAGCCTGCGCGAGGAAGTGGCGGACGGCCTCGCCCACATCGAAGCCATCACCGGCAAGCGCTTCGGCGACGCCGCCGATCCCTTGCTGGTCTCGGTCCGCTCCGGCGCCCGCGTGTCGATGCCGGGCATGATGGACACCGTCCTCAATCTCGGCCTCAACGACACCACGGTGGCGGGCCTCGCCGCGACCTCCGGCGATCCGCGCTTCGCCTGGGACAGCTATCGCCGCTTCATTCAGATGTATTCGGACGTGGTGCTCGGCCTCGATCACGGCGCGTTCGAGGAAGCGCTCGAGATCGCCAAGGAGGATAAGGGCGTCCATCTCGACACCGATCTCGACGCCCGCGATTGGGAGCGGCTGGTCGGCCGCTACAAGGAGCTGGTCGAGGAAGAAAGCGGCCGGCCGTTCCCGCAGGACGTGCACGAGCAATTGTGGGGCGCGGTCGGCGCCGTGTTCGGCTCGTGGCAGTCGGAGCGCGCCAAGGTCTACCGGCGATTGAATTCGATCCCGCACGATTGGGGCACCGCGGTCAACGTCCAGGCGATGGTGTTCGGCAATATGGGCGAGACCTCGGCCACCGGCGTCGCCTTCACCCGCGACCCCTCGACCGGCGAGCGCGCTTATTATGGCGAATATCTGATCAACGCCCAAGGCGAGGACGTCGTCGCCGGCATCCGCACCCCGCAATATCTGACCCGCGCCGCGCGCGAGCGGGCCGGCGCCAAGGCGGCCTCGATGGAGGAATCGCTCCCCACCGTCTATGCCGAGCTCGCCGGCGTGTTCGACACGCTCGAGCGCCATTATCGCGACATGCAGGACATCGAGTTCACCGTCGAGCGCGGCAAGCTCTGGATGCTGCAGACGCGCTCGGGCAAGCGCACCGCCAAGGCCGCGCTCAGGATCGCGGTCGACATGGCCGGCGAGGGGCTGATCGCCGAGGAGGAGGCGGTGCTTCGCGTCGACCCGTCCGGCCTCGACCAGTTGCTCCACCCGACGCTCGATCCGGCCGCGCCGCGCCAGGTCGTCGCCAAGGGGCTGCCCGCCTCGCCCGGCGCCGCCTGCGGCCTGGCCGTGTTCGACGCCGACACCGCCGAACGCTACGCCTCATTGGGCGAGAAGGTGATCCTGGTCCGGATCGAGACCAGCCCCGAGGACATTCACGGCATGCACGCCGCCAAGGGCATCCTCACCTGCCGCGGCGGCATGACCAGCCACGCCGCCGTGGTCGCGCGCGGCATGGGCCGTCCCTGCGTCAGCGGCGCGGGCTCGATCCAGGTCGACTATAAGGCCAAGCTGATGCGGATCGGCAGGGTCGAGATCCGCCAGGACGACACCATCACCATCGACGGCTCGACTGGAGAAGTGATGCTCGGCGCCGTCCCGACCATCCAGCCCGAGCTGGTCGGCGATTTCGGAACCCTGATGGTCTGGGCCGACAAGGTCCGGCGGCTTCGGGTCCGCGCCAATGCCGAGACTCCGAACGACTGCCGCACCGCCCGCGAATTCGGCGCCGAGGGCATTGGCCTGTGCCGTACCGAGCATATGTTCTTCGATGCCGAGCGCATCACCGCGGTCCGCCAGATGATCCTGGCCGAGAACGAGGCCGGCCGCCGCGCCGCTCTGGCCAAGCTGCTTCCGGCGCAGCGCAGCGACTTCGAGCAGATCTTCCGGATCATGGCCGGGCTGCCGGTCACCGTCCGCCTGCTCGATCCGCCGCTCCACGAATTCCTGCCGCAAAGCGAGGAGGATTTCGCCGAGGTCGCGTCGGCGGTCGGAATTTCTACCGACCTCCTCAAGCGCCGCGTCGGCGAGCTCCACGAATTCAACCCGATGCTCGGCCATCGCGGCTGCCGGCTCGGCATCACCTATCCCGAAATCTACGAGATGCAGGCGCGCGCCATCTTCGAGGCGGCGGTCGCGGTGGCTCGGGACAGCGGCGAGGCCCCCATTCCCGAGGTGATGGTGCCGCTGGTCGGGACCAAAGCCGAGCTCGCCATCATCCGCCAGCTGATCGACCGCACGGCGACCGCGGTGTTCGCCGAGCAGGGCGCGTCGGTCGATTATCTGGTCGGCACCATGATCGAGCTGCCGCGCGCCGCTTTGATGGCCGGCAGCATCGCCGAGGAGGCGCAATTCTTCAGCTTCGGCACCAACGACCTCACCCAGACCACGCTTGGCGTCAGCCGCGACGATGCCGGCCGCTTCCTCACCCAATATGTCGAAAAGGGCATTTACGCCCGCGACCCGTTCGTCGGCATCGACGAGGAGGGGGTCGGCCAGCTGATCGCGCTGGCCGCGGAGCGGGGCAGGGCGACGGTGCCGGGCCTCAAGCTCGGCATATGCGGCGAGCATGGCGGCGATCCGGCCTCGATCGCCTTTTGCGAGAAGACTGGCTTGGATTACGTCTCGGCGTCCCCCTACCGGGTGCCGATCGCCAGACTCGCGGCCGCCCAGGCGGCGTTGCGGATGCGGTGAGGGGGGATGGGAGATGAAGGCGGTTCAAGCCATCTCCGCTCATCCCGAGGAGGCGCTGAGCTTGTCGAAGCGGCGTCTCGAACGACGCACCCTCGCCCGTTCCCCGGCGAAGGCCGGGGCCCAGACTCCAGCGCAGCTGGACCCCGGCCTTCGCCGGGGAACGGAGGGGGGATGGTCCTTCGAGACGGGCCTTCGCCTTCGCTCAGTCCCTCCTCAGGATGAGCGGTTGTGGTTACGACTAACTTACCCTCAGCGTGGACCCGGCCGGTCATCCCGCGCCTTGGCCGCGATATGCCGGGCCTCGGAATGCTTGAGGTCGGCCTCCAGCGTCTCGCGCCGCTTGCTCTCCTCGGCCCGCAGCCGCGCCTCCTCGCGGTACCGGCGCTTCCACTTGCCGCCGGACAGGAACATCATGCCGACGAACACACCGAGCAGGAAGGCGAGCGGCAGCATCACCCACTGGTCCGAGCTGAATGGTGTCACCGGCTACTCCTTCGACAAACTGCTTCAGGTTAAACAATCGGCGAAGGGGGAGGGTTGTTCCGCCTCCGGACTAACCGGTCATCAGATTGTCGGAGATGGCGCAGGCGGCCGGGCCCAGGATGACGATGAACAGCACCGGCAGGATGAACAGAATGAGCGGCACGGTCATGATCGCCGGCAGCCGCGCGGCCTTTTCCTCGGCGCGCATCATGCGCTCGTTGCGGAACTCGGCCGACAGCACGCGCAGCGCGCTCGCCAGCGGAGTGCCGTATTTCTCGGTCTGGATCATGGTCGTGACGACGCCGCGCACCGATTCGAGGTCGATGCGCAAGGCGAGGTTCTCGAACGCCAGCCGTCGGTCGGTGAGGAAGCCCAATTCGATCGAGGTCAAAGCGAATTCGTCGCCGAGCTCCGGATAGGCCCGGCCGAGCTCGCGCGCGACCCGGTTGAAGGCGGCGTCGACGGTGAGGCCGGCCTCGGCGCAGATCACCAGCAGGTCGAGCGCGTCGGGAAGGCCCTTGCGGATCGCGTGGGTGCGCTTGGTGATCTTGTTCTTGAGCCAGATGTCCGGCGCCTTGTAGCTGCCGATTAAGGTGGTCGCGCACAGGCCGTATTTCTTGAGCGCCCCCCAGTCCGGGAACCAGTCGAGCAGATAGACGCCGACCAGCATGATCGTGCCGAACACCGCCGGCAGCACGAAGCGCGCGAAGATGACGACGAAGGCGAGGTCTTTGGAGCGGATGCCGGCCTGCATCAGCCGCGTCTGCGCCTTCTCGACCTGCTCGTCCTGGAGCATCTTCAGGGAGCTCAGCAGCGTGCGCACCTTGTCGGCCGCCTCGTTGCGATTGGTGATCTTCTTGCGCCGCTTCGAGGTCGAGGCGACGATGCCCGCCTTCAATTGCTCGCGCCGCTCGTTGAGCGCCTTGACGCGCTTGGCCATCGGGTCGCGAACCGTGGTCGCCGCATAGATGGCGATCAGCACGGCGAAGGTGGCGACGGCGGCGAGCACGGTCGCCACCATCATCACGTCGACGCCCATGATGGTGGGTGAGCCGGGAAGAGGAGCGGGAGGCGGTGTCATGTCGAAAGATCGCTCCTCAAATCTCGAAATTGATCATCTTGCGCATGATGAGGGCGCCGATGCTCATCCACACGAGGCCGCCGAGGCCGGCGATGATCAGCCGCTCGTCGACGAAGAAGTCGCCCATGTAGCTGGGGTTGATGTAGGAGATCAGGCCGAAGACGATGAACGGCAGCGCGCCGATAATGTAGGCGGACGCCTTGGATTCCGACGACATGGCGCGGATCTTGAGCTTCATCTGGGCGCGCTTGCGCAGCACGTCGGCGAGGTTGGACAGCGTCTCGGCGAGGTTGCCGCCGGTCTCGCGCTGGATCGCCAGCGTGATGACGAAGAACTGGAATTCGGGCGTGCCGAGCCGGTCGGCCGCTTCCTGGAGGGCAGTCTCCATCGTGCGGCCGATCTTCATCTTGTCCGACACCGCCTGGAACTCGACCGCCACCGGCCCCGCTATCTCCGCCGCGACGATCGAGATCGTCTCGGAAATGGGAAGGCCCGAGCGCAGTCCGCGCACCATCAGCTCGATGGCGTCCGGGAAGCGCGCGGTGAACTTGGTGACGCGGCGCACGAACAGCTTCCCGACCACGAAGTGGGGGATGGCGAAGCCGACCAGCAGGCCGATCGCCAGCGCAAGATAGAAGGGGCCGCCCTGCAGCTTCACCAGCAGCAAAGCGGCGAGGCCGAGGCCGACCGAGGCCATCGCATATTGGCTGATCGTCCAGCTCTTGCCGGTTTGCTCGAGCCGCCGGCGGAGCAGCGCCGGATTGGGGATGAAGCGCTTGGCGATGCCGTCCATCCGGCTTTCGCGGCTGGACTGGATCTTCTTCAACTGCGCCTGCGCGACCACTTCGCTCGATTTGCTGTGGCGCTCGCGCAGGCTCTCGAGCCGGCGGACCTGGGCCTTGGCGGGGGAGGGGCCGGCGAAGGCGAAGTAAAGGAGCGTGATCACGCCCATTCCCGCCGCCGCCATCATGATCGCAAACATGTCGTCTCTCGCCCCTTGCTGTGCACCACCGCCGCCGCCGCGGCGGCCTCTCCCCGGGTCAGGCCGCCGCGGCGGCCGGCTCGCGGGTCAGGCCGCCTGCGCCGACGGCTTCTTGGCCACCAGCGCCTTGAAGTTGAGCTTGCCGAGCAGCGAGGAGCCGGCCTCGGCCGCGTCCTTGTCGTCGCTGCCGTCGACCGCCGAGACGGTGAGGTTGACGAGCTGGTTCAGCGGCTGCGCGATCTTCGGCGAGGAAGCCGATTTCGCGAGCGGCTGGCCGAGCTTCGCCGCCTGCGCGGCCGCCTTGGGGTCGAGCGGGATCACCACGTCGACCTTGCGCTCGATCGATTTCTCGAAGTCCTTGCGGCTGATTTCCTGGCCGGTCCCAGCAACCGCCTTATTGGCCACCACCACCACCCGCGACTGCGGCGCGTTGGCCTTGAGCCAGGACAGGATCCGGATCGCGTCGCGTGTGCCGGCGAGCGTGAACTCCGCCACCACGATCGAGACATGGGCGTCCTGGACGAGATGCGGATGCTGGACCAGCATCTGCCGCGGCAGGTCGATGATCGTCGTCTCGAACGCGTTGCGCATTTCCTCCTGCAGCTGGAAGAAGGCGGAGCCGTCGCTGAGCAGCGGCTGGTTGATCGGCGCTTCCGCCGACAGGACGCAAAGCTTGTCGTTCGCGCGGACCATCGCCCGCTCGATGAACAGCCCGTCGATGCGGCTCGGATTCTCGATCGCGTCGGTCAGCCCGCGGCCCGGCTCGAGGTCGAGCGAGAGCGCGCCGGTGCCGAAATGGACGTCGAGGTCGAGCAAGGCCGTCGAGCGGCCGATCTTGTCGCCCATCAGCCACGCCACCGACGAGGCGATGGTCGAGGCGCCGACGCCGCCGCGGACGCCGATCACCGCCGCCATGATGTGCGGCCGCTCGGTGGTGGGCTCGTTGGTGCGCGGCCCGGATATGGTCATCTGGGCGTTGGCGAAGGCGTCGCGGACCTGGTCGGCGCTGAACGGCTTCAGCAGATAATCCTGGATGCCGCTGGCGACGAGGTCGCGGTAGAGCCGGACGTCGTTGACCTGGCCGGCGGCGATCACCACCGTGCCGGGTTCGCAGACCTCGGCGAGCGCGTTGATGTCGTTGAGCGGGTCGCCCGATTCGGACAGATCGACGAACAGGATGTTCGGGCTCGCCGAGACCGACAGCGACTGGACCGCGTTGCGCAGCCCGCCCTTGTTCACCTTCTCCGGCGCCCAGCCATGCTCGACCGCGATCGGGCGCAGCATTTCGGCCGTGGCTTCGTCGCAGACGAAGGCGGTGAAGGGGTCGCGGAGCGTGGCTCCCCTAATGGCGTGGAATGGAGCGTTCATTATTTGCCACCTGCTGATTCGGCTTTGAGCTTCCCGTTGATTCCGCTCGGCACCCGGTTGCGGTACACCTGCACGGTCTTGGCCGCGTCCGCGGCATCGATGCCGCTCGAAGTCTGGCCGAGCACCAGGTCGCTGGGGTCGGCGATCATCGCGGCAAGGTTCGAATTGGTCGCGCAGCCATAGTTGGTCGCGGTGCGCTCGGGGGCGCCGACGATTTCGTCTTCCCAATTCGGGCAGCCGGGCACGCTGGCCAGGGTGCGGCTGACGATCACCCGTACGGTGCCGGGCTGGACGTAGCCCGCCGTGATTGGGGCGCCTTCGGTCAGCAGGAGGCCGTGGATTGCCGCGAGGTCGGCGACATCCTGGCGGCTGCGAGCATCGGCATAGCCGGAGGCCTCGTCGATCGACACGCGGTCGCCATAGCCGAGCCGAAGGCTCTCGAACCAGGCGCCGAGGCGGCCACGCTCCGAAGCCGGCAACCCGTCGCCGGTGGAAGACACGTCGAACGCGAAGTCGGTGCGCTGCACGACCGGCTGGTTGACCGAATAGAGGCTTGGATTGCTGACCGGGGTCAGGCGGTTCGTCTCCGGGCCGCAGCCGGCGGCGGCGACAGCCGCGGCGGCGAGAGCGACGGAGAGTTTGAAGCGTGCCATGATCATGCTTTCCTTTCGTGCGTCGGCCATGGTCAGAAGCTGAAGCCGGGAGTTGCGGAGGCGGCGGGGGCCGCGGCGCGCGCCTGCCGCACGGGCACGGGCACGGGCGCGGGCTGCGGCCGGGCCGCTTGCCGCACGGGAGCGGGTGTGGCCGGGGCCGGGACGATC
>DASVRK010000158.1:0-3200 GCA_036388655.1 Allosphingosinicella sp.
GTCCATGCGGCGGTGGGCCCAGCCGTCGGGCGAACGCCAGAGCGACAGGGAAGCGCCCGCGGGCCGGCTGCGCCGGTCGATGTCCACCGTTTTCATGGGCGATGGTTACGGTTTGGCAAGCAAGCCCGTCTAGAGCCGTCAACCATGTCGGGGGTCATTGCCAATCTTCTGGTCGCATTGCTCGCCGCTGCCCTGCTCGTGGCGGCGGCGGGAGACCTGCGCAACCGCACCATTCCGAACCGCCTCACCGGGGCGGTGGCGTTGCTCGCCATCCCCTTCTGGTGGTTCGCCGGGCTGACTTTGTGGCCCGACGTGATTTTCCAGGTCTGCGCCGCGGCCGCCGTGTTCCTGCTGTTCGCGCTCGCTTTCCAGCTCGGCGCGATGGGCGGCGGCGACGTCAAGCTGGTGAGCGCGCTGGCGCTGTGGCTGCCGCCGCTCGCGGTGATGAAGCTGCTCGTCATCATGTCGGTGGCGGGCGGCGTGCTCACGCTGGCGATGCTGGTCCGGCACCGGCTGCGCAAGCGCGAGGAGCAACTCGAGATTCCCTACGGCGTAGCCATCGCCTTTGGCGGTTTCTGGCTGATTAGCGAACGATATCTTTACCAATTTGGATGATGAGTAGGGCGGGTTCGAAGCCCTGCAGGAGGCGACTAGCGTCATGGATGTCAAAAAGCTTGTGCTACTGATCGGCGCGCTCGTTATCGCAGCGGTAACCGCTGTGATGGCGAAGAACATGTTCAGCGGGGCGGGGGCTCCGGAAGCGTCCGCCAAGGCGGTCGTCCCTGCGGGGCCGGAAGTGCTGGTCGCGACCCGCGCGCTGCCCGTCGGCACCATCATCGACGCCGAGGCGCTGAAGTTCCAGATGTGGCCCGAGGGGCTGGTCCAGCCGGCCTATTTCATCAAGGGGAAGCCCGGCGTGAACCCGGCCGACCTGCTCGGCACCGTGGTCCGCAACGAGATCACGGCCGGCCAGCCGCTGACCATGGGCGCCCTCATCCGCCCCGGCGAACGCGGCTTCCTCGCCGCGGCGCTCGGGCCCGGCATGCGCGCCGTGACGGTCAGCGTTTCCGACACGGCCGGCGTCGCCGGCTTCGTGTTCCCCGGCGATCGTGTCGACATCGTGCTGACGCAGGAAGTCAGCGGCGACGGCGAACCGCTCAAGGTCTCCGAGACCATCCTGCGTAACGTCCGCGTCCTCGCCACCGACCAGCGCACCAACGTCAAGAACGCGGAAGGCCGGCCGGTCGTGAAGGAGATCTCGATGGTGACGCTGGAAGCGACGCCGAAGATCGCCGAGAAGATCGCGGTCGCTCAGACGATCGGCAAGCTGTCGCTCGCGCTGCGTTCGATCGCCGACACCACGGCCGAGCTCGAACGCGCCATCGCCGCCGGCGAGGTCGAGGTGCCCGACGGCACCGATCCGGCCGCCGAGCGCAAGATGCTGCTCGCCATCGCTACCAAGCCGGTCGACAGCGGGACCACGTATACGGTCGGCGCCGACGTCTCGCGCTTCGAGCGCAGCAGCGTCCCCGGCAAGGCCAAACCCGACGAGAAGGTCGATGCCGTCAACCAGATGAGCAAGGCGATCGGATCGCTGGCCGGCGCTATCGGCGGGCCAGGTCCGGGAGCGGCCGCCGCACCGGCGCCCGCTCCGACCGGGCCGGTCGTGCGGGTCGCCCGCGGCAACAACGTCACCGTCGTCCCGGTGGGAGGCAAGTAAGATGACCAAGTCGAATAAATTCAAGCGCGCGGCGCTCGGTACCGCCATCGCGGCGGTGATCGCAGCGGGGATCGCCCCGGCCGTGTCCGCCCCTGCCCTGGCGCAGCCCAGCGGCTCGGTTAAGCCCACCCACGACGTGGCACTCTCGGTCGGCACCGGCAGGCTGGTCCAGCTCGACGGCACCATGTCGGACCTGTTCGTCGCCAATGACGGCATCGCCGACGTCCAGGTCCGCTCGTCCAACCAGATCTACATCTTCGGCAAGGCCGGGGGCGAGACCACGATCTACGCGACCAGCAAGGCCGGCAAGGTGATCTATTCGGCCAACGTCCGCGTCGGCACCAATATCGGCTCAGTCGACGAGATGCTGGACCTCGCCATGCCCGACGCGCAGATCCGCGCCACCTCGATGAACGGCATGCTGCTGCTCACCGGCACGGTCGCCACGCCGGCCGACGTCGAAGAAGCGGGCCGGCTCGTCCAGGCCTTCGTCGGCGAAGGCACGCGGGTGGTCAGCCGGCTCAAGACGGCGACGCCGCTGCAGGTGATGCTGAAGGTCAAGATCGCCGAGGTCAGCCGCTCACTCGCCCGCGACGTCGGCGTCAACCTGCTCACTCGCGACAACACGGGCGGCTTCCTGTTCGGCGTCGGCCGCGGCAACCCCGGCTCGATCACGGACGTCGTCTCCAAGACGCTCACGGACCCGATCACCGGCAACCCGGCGGCCGTCGGCACCGGCTTCAAGTTCAGGAATCCGGGCGGAATGACGACGTTGGGCTTCGCCGGCAATCTGCTTGGGGTCGATATCCTCTCGACGCTCAACCTCAACGAGGCGAGCGGGCTCGTCACGACGTTGGCCGAACCGACGCTGACCGCGCTCTCCGGCGAGACCGCCAGCTTCCTGGCCGGCGGCGAGTTCCCAATCCCGACCGCGCAAGGCATCAACGGCACCTCGGTCGAGTTCAAGGAATATGGCGTCAGCCTGGCCTTCACTCCGGTGGTACTCGAAGGCGGCCGCATCTCGATGCGGGTCCGTCCCGAAGTCTCCGAAATCTCCTCGGCCGGCGCGGTGAAGCTCAACGGGTTCGAAATCCCGGCGCTTACCACCCGCAGGGCGGAGACCACGGTGGAGCTCGGCTCCGGCCAGAGCTTCATGATCGGCGGACTGCTTCGGAACAACGGCAACAATTCGGTCGAAAAGGCGCCCTTCCTGGGCGACATCCCGATCCTCGGGGCGCTGTTCCGGTCGAACAGCTTCCGGCGCAACGAGACCGAGCTGGTGATCGTGGTCACGCCCTACCTGGTGAAGCCGGTCAGCGCGAGCCAGATCGCGCTCCCGACGGACGGCTATCGGCACAGCAACGACGCCCAGCGGATCCTGCTCGACCAGCGCGAGGACGGCCGTAGCGGCGAACGCCGGCCCGAGCCCGTCAGCGGCCCACCCCAGACGGTCGCTCCCGGCATCGGCGCCCTTGGCAGC
>DASVRK010000159.1:0-2315 GCA_036388655.1 Allosphingosinicella sp.
GGTCGAGGACGTTCAAATTGATCGTCGCCGAATTGTGCATGATGTCGGCGTCATGCTCGCCGGTGAAGATGTACCCCGCGCCGCCCATGTCGGCGGCGAGCTGGTAGACCTCGTCGAAGCGGCGGTCGACGACGCGGTCGCAGACATTCTGGTCGCGAAGGTCGCCGATCATGAAGTCGTCGGCCTGGGTCTCGGCGAATTCGGGATATTTGAGGTCGACGCCGCGGACCCAGAAGCCCTCGCGCTTCAGCCGCTTCACGAGATGGCTGCCGATGAAGCCGCCGGCCCCGCAGACCAGAGCAGATTTCGTCATTTGATGTCTCCAGATGTGGGCTGCGCGAGGCGAGCCGCTATGTTTGCAAACTTTCCGGCTATGGTATCGATGTCAAAGGTTTTTTCGGCATAGGCCCGGGCTTTGGCGCCCATTTGCGCGCGCTCGGCCGGGTCGGCCTCCAGCCGCCTGGCGGCCGCGATCAGCGCGTCGTAATCGCCCGGCTCCTCGACGATCCCGGCGCCGGCGCCGGCAATGATGCGCGCGGCGAGGTTGGCCTTCGATACCGAGCCGAGGATCGGCCGCCCGGCGCACAGATAGGTCAGGACCTTGGACGGCACCGAGAAGATGCCGGCGTCCGGCTCCAGCACGACGATCAGCACGTCGCCGCCGGCCAGGGCCTTGGGAAGGTCGGTGAAGGGCAGCCAGCTGCGCACCTCGAGATTGGCGACGCCCTCGGCCTTGGCCTGCTGCGCGAGCGATTCCGCCGCCTTGCCCTCGGAAAAGACGATGACGTGGCCGCTTACGCTCCGCGCGATCTTCAGGAGCAGGCCGGGGTCGTGCTTGAACCCGAGCGTGCCCGAATAGATGAAGCGCACGGGCGAGGCCGGCAGATTGGCCTCGGCCCACTCATTGTCGCGCGGCGCCAGCGGCACTTCGGCCAGCGGCGCCCAATTCTCGATCACGGTCACCTTGTCGGCCGGGATGCCGGTCTGACGGCAGACCTGGATTTTGAATTCGTCGGCGATCGCCACGACATGGTGGGACGAGCGGATCAGGCGGCGCTCCATGCCGCTGTAGAACCGGCCGACGACGTCGCCGAACGGGCCGAATTTGCCGCGCAGGATGCGCCAGATCGCCTCGCCGTAAAGGTCCTGAACCCAGAAGACGAAGCGCGCGCCGGCCTTGCGCGCGGCGCGGCGGATCCGCACCTGCGTGTCGATCGGCGCGTTGCTCGAAAAGACGACGTCCGGCGCGAACTTTTCGATCTCGGCGGCGATCAGGCCGCCCATCTCGATCTCCTGGCTGCGGCGCTTGACGAAGCTGTCCTTGGCGAAGGGCTGGGCCGATTTCACCCCGGTGATGGCGAAGCCGGCGGGGTCGTCGTCCCGGCGCAGCAAATCGCCCTTCGGGGTCTGGAAGCTGGCCGAATAGAGATGCAGCACCTCATGGCCAAGGCCGGCCAGGGCGCGCGAGAGCTGCACCTGGAAGGGATGGCCCGAATAGTCGCTGACGATGATCCGCACTGGCCGCTTTCGTGAAAATGAAGTCTCAGCTCCGGCGGCCGGTTGCCGCGCGGGCATGGTTCGTCCGGACCATGATCAGTCCCGCGAGCCCCACTGCCGCTCGCGGGGCAAAGTCCCCGTATGGCTCGCCGAAATAAAGCTGTCCCTTGTGCGGCGCAACATCATAATCGCTGGAAGGCCGGGTTCAGAAGGCGTTGCGATGCGCCATCACGCGAAGGGTGCGGAAGATGATCGCAAGATCGCGGCCCATGCTCCACCCCGACATATATTCGAGATCGGCCTGCAGCCGGTTGGTGAGGTCGGTGAGGCAGGAGGTGGCGCCGCGATAGCCGCGTATCTGGGCGAGGCCCGTCATGCCCGGCTTGATCGCATGGCGGTCCCAGTAGCGCGGGTCGATCGCCCAGAACAATTGGTCCTCGGCGGTCGAGGCGAGCGCGTGGGGGCGCGGGCCGACGATGCTCATGTCCCCCAGCACCACGTTGATCAGCTGCGGCAGCTCGTCGATGCTGGTGCGGCGGATGAACGCGCCGATCCGGGTGATGCGGTCGTCGCCGCGGGCGGTCGAACGGACGCCCGCCGAATCGGCGGTGTCGGCCCGCATGCTGCGGAACTTGAGCACGTGGAAGATGCGGTTGCCGCGCCCGACCCGGGGCTGGCTGAAGAAAACCGGCCCCGCCGATTCGAGCTTGATGGCGATGCCGACCACCAGCATCAGCGGCAGCAGCAGCAGGGTGGCGGGCAGCGCAATGGCGAGGTCGAGCGCGCGCTTGGCGACGCGGTCGCGAAGCCCGAGCGGG
>DASVRK010000160.1:0-10786 GCA_036388655.1 Allosphingosinicella sp.
AGGGCCGTAGCGGCGTGGGGCTGCGACGAGTGCGTCGCGACGGCGTTGGGCGATCCGTAGCATCGACGGGAATGTCCGCATTTCACCCATTGCGGACATTCGGCGAGTGTCTGCTTTCGACCCAATGTCGACATTCGGCCCAGCATCTGAAAGCGCCGAAGCGGCAATGTCCGTTCATGGGTGGTGAGCGGACATGCACACCCGTATCATGAAAGGATGGCTACGGCGCATCTCCTGTTCGGCTATCTAGGATCAGGTAAGACCACCTTCGCCAAGCGCCTGGAGGTCGAGCACGCGGCGGTTCGGTTCACACCCGACGAGTGGATGGCGCGCCTGTTTGGAGACGATCCGCCCGAGGAAAGCTTCCCGGAGAAGGCGGAGGCCATTCTGGAGTTGCTCGAACCGCTGTGGACACGCTGCCTCTCGCTCGGTTTAGATGTTGTCCTGGATTACGGGTTCTGGACACGCAAAGAGCGAGACGAAGTGCGCGCGGTTGTGGAGCGACTCGGCGCGAGTGCATGCCTCTATCGCCTTGGGTGCCCCGACGATGAGGCTCGCAGGCGGATCGACGCCCGAAATCAGGCGGATGATCGTAGCCTCTATATAGCGCCTGCAACCTATAACGCGCTTTGGCGTCGCTTCGAACCTCTCGATGTTGATGAAGCTTTCGTGGAAGTGGATAATCGGACCGTCCGCTGAGGGTCGTTTCCGGCCATAGCCGACGTCAGCGGCTGAGTGTCCGCTGTCCGGCCTCCGCCTCCGAAAGCGGACTGTCGGCAACCGGCCAATCGCTGCCATTCCGCGACTGTCCTTCACCGCTTAAAACACCGCTCCCGATGCCAAGCCAGATAGCTCGGATGCGGCCGGTGCGCGGGATTACCCGGCACCGCCGCCCGCCGCGCCTGGTTGACCAGCTTCCAGACGCCCTCGACGTCGTTCACCTGCCGTGACACCAGCACGTCCAAATCGTCCGACAGGCTGATCAGCCCGCGGTCGAACATCCAATGGGCGGTGCCGGATAAAGCCAGGCCGTTGCGGATGTCGTCGGGGCCGTTGGTTTCGACCGGCTTGATGTGGGCGGCCTCGACTTCGGCGCGGCCGCCGCCGTTGATGAATTTGAGGCCGGTGACCGCGCAGCGGCTGTCATAGGCGTCGAGCACGATGCGGCGGAACACGCGGTCGCGCACGATCCGCGAGCTGTAATAGCCGACCCGCTCGCGCTCGGCGTCGTCGACCTGGAACGGGGCCTGCTCCTCGCGGACGAGGCCGGGCGTGTCTCGACTGGGCTCGACATAAGCGGGGTTCTCGGCGGGGGTGCCGGCGCGGGGCAGCAGCGGCGCCTCGTCGGGGATGCCGAGATCGAGGATGCGGTTGAAATCCTCGAGCGAGACCGGGCGGACGGCCCATTGCGGATTGACCACGCCGCGCTCGGGGCGCCCCTCGGGGCCGGTGAAGGGAACCGGACGCTCGAACGACAAATAGCTGCCAGGCTCGATCAGCGCGAGGTGCATGGCGCTTTTGGTGGGATCGGGCACGATGCGCTCGACGCGCGCGATCGCGAAATAGCCCCTGCTGTTCCGGACCTTGGCGGGCTCATAATAGAGGATCCAGTCGCCGACGAAGCGGGCGGCTCGGTCGAGGTACATGGCCGGGAACTGATATTGCGTCTCCGGATGGTCCTCGTAGATCGAGTCCGCCCGGTGGATGAACACGCCCCTCGCCACTGAGCCACTCCCCCTCGAGCGCCGGAGGCTAGCAGGATAGACAGCGCCGGCAAAGCAGCCGCTTCCGCAAGCAGCGAACGACGGGTAAGCTGGCCTCGACCGGTGCCCACCGCAACAACGCCCTACCCCGCGGCCTTGCCACACACTCTCAAGGCACTACCGCCAACAAAACACGCACCCACACCACCACAACCGTCCCAAAAACCGCGGAAATCCGCCACTCCGCCCCCACACAAACACCCCTCTGAGGCACTTTCGCCAACATCCGCAACCGCCTCCCAACCGGGGCTTCCAATGTAGGATTTCGTCTGACAGGCTCCTCCCCTGCCCGCCACGCGGCGCCCGCCCGGGGCCGCCGCCGTGACAGGGCGGCAGGGAGGCATTAGCTATACGGGCATGATCTCGCAAAAGACACGCTACGCGCTCCGCTCATTGCTCTACCTGGTCGAGGAGGGCAAAGGCGCGCCGGTGCAGCTCGCGCGTATCGCCGAGACGCAGCAGGTGCCGCGCAAATATCTGGAGCTGATCATGCTCGAATTGAAAAAAGCCGGCATCGTCGCCAGCGTGCGCGGCCCCGCCGGCGGCTACCGGCTGGCGCGGGCGCCCGAGGAGGTGTCGTTCGGCGACGTCATCCGCATCATGGACGGGCCGATCGCGCTCGTCCCCTGCGCCAGCGTCCATTTCTATTCGACCTGCGGCGACTGCCACGACGAGGCCACCTGCGCGATCCGCAAAGTGCTGGCGATGGTCCGCGAATCGAGCGCCGGCATCCTCGAAGGCACCTCGCTCGCCCAGGCGGCCGGCTGGGAAACCGGCCTTTCAGCGCCAGAAGGTGCTTCTTCAGCGATGAGCTGAGGCTGTACACCTATTCCCTACTAGGGAACTAGAGATTAGGCTGCTCTCCAACCAAGGGGAGAGTCGATGCCTAGCCTGCCTAAGCTGCCCAAGCTGCCCAAGCTTCCGAGCCTCAAGCATGTCGCCGCCGCCGCGGCGCTGGCCGCCACCGCCCTCGCGCCGCCCGCGGCGCTCGGCGGCGCCGCCCAGGCGCAATTGCTCAACGTCTCCTACGATCCCACCCGCGAACTCTACCGCGACATCAACGCCAATTTCACCCGGCGCTGGAAGGCGGCGAGCGGCCAGAATGTGACCATCCGCCAGAGCCATGGCGGCTCGGGCAAGCAGGCGCGCTCGGTGATCGACGGGCTCCAGGCCGACGTGGTGACGCTCGCTTTGGCCTACGACATCGACGAGATATCCAGCCGCGCCAAGGCGCTGCCGGCCAATTGGCAGTCGCGGCTGCCCAACAACAGCTCGCCTTATTACTCGACGATTGTGTTCCTGGTCCGCAAGGGCAATCCGAAGAAGATCGCCGACTGGAACGACCTCATCCGCCCGGACGTCAAGGTGATCACGCCCAACCCCAAGACCAGCGGCGGCGCGCGCTGGAATTATCTCGCCGCCTGGGGCTATGCGCAGAAGAAATACGGCTCGCCGGCCAAGGCGCGCGAGTTCCTGACGCGGATGTTCAAGAACGTGCCGGTGCTCGACAGCGGCGCGCGCGGCGCCACCACCACCTTCGTCCAGCGCGGCCAGGGCGACGTCCTGCTCGCTTGGGAGAATGAGGCGTTCCTGGCGGTCAACCAGCTCGGCCGCGGCAAGTTCGACATCGTCGTCCCCTCGATGTCGATCCTGGCCGAGCCGCCGGTGGCGCTCGTGGACAAGGTGGTCGACAAGAAAGGCACCCGCAAGGCGGCCGAGGCCTATCTCAAATATCTCTACACGCCCGAGGCGCAGGAGATCATCGCCAAACATTATTACCGGCCGCGCAGCCCCCAGGTCGCCGCCAAATACAAGGCGCGCTACCCGAACGTGGCGCTGCTCACGATCAAGAATTTCGGCGGCTGGGGGCGCGCCCAGGCGACGCACTTCAACGATGGCGGCCTGTTCGACCAGATTTTCGAAGCTGCGAAGCGCTGACCTCCTTGGCGCCCTAGCAGGGCGGGCCGGAAGCGAGGCCGGCCCGCCACCCACCTTCCCAAAAGCCTTCTCCTGCGGAGTAGAATGAGATGCGGTTGTTCCTGATTGCCGGTGTGTCCCTGATCGCGCTTGCCGCCCCGGCGCAGGCGCAGGAGCCGACCGACGAGAGCCTATCCGAGGCGCCGTCCGGCGGCACCATCGACACCATCATCCAGGACGAGGCGCCGGCGGCCGCGCCGGCGCCGACCGGCGATCCGGTGCTCGACCGGCTGAACGCGCTCGAAGCCAAGGTGAACCAGCTCGAGCGGCGCAACGCCGAGCTCGAGCAGCAGGCCGAGCTCAACCAGGGCCGGATCGAGAGCGTCGAGGCGCGCGCCGGCAAGAACGTCCAGTTCAGCTGGGGGCCCACCTTCGCCGACACCAGCGGCGGCTTCACCTTCAAGCCGCGCGGCGTCGTCGAGGCGGATTATGCCGCCTTCTTCGAACGCGAAGGCGGCTATGATTTCAACAACGGCACCGGCTTCCGCCGCGCCCGCATCGGCTTCGAAGGCACCGCCTTCAAAAAGTTCAACTACCGGATCGAGGCCGATTTCGCCGGCAACACGGTCAACCTCACCGACGCCTATCTGCAATATGTGGCCAGCCCGCAATTCCTGATCACCGCCGGTCAGCACAAGGCGCCGTTCGGCCTCGAATCCAACAATAGCGACAATTACAACATCTTCATGGAACGCGGCATGTTCACCAACGCGTTCGGCAATGCCGGCGCGGAACGCCGCATCGGCCTCTCCGCCGCCTACCAGACCGAGACGCTGAACGCCGCCGCCGGCATCTTCGGCGAGAATGAAAGCATCGGCCGCTCCTCGGCCACGCCGGTCGACGACACGCCCGACGAAAGCTGGGGCTTCAACGGCCGCATCGCCTGGGAGCCGATCTTCGAGCCCGAGAAGATCCTCCACCTCGGCGTTTCCGGCTACCACCGCACCGCGCTCCGCTCGGGCGACGTGGAGGATGCGGTGCGGTTCAACGACCGTCCCAACATCCGCATCGACAACGGCAACATCGCGGATTCCGGCGTCATCACCGGCGTCGAAAGCCTCCGCTATCTCGGGGGCGAGGCTGCGGCGGTGTTCGGGCCGGTGACGCTGGCGGGCGAATATGGCCGCGTCTGGGTCGACCGGCCCGAGGCGGACAATCTCTCGTTCGACGGCTTCTACCTTTACGGCACCTGGTTCATCACCGGAGAATCGCGGCCGTTCAGGAACGGCAATTTCGACCGGGTGAAGCCCTTCACCTCGCTCGGCCAGGACGGCGTCGGCGCGTTGGAGCTGGCGCTGCGCTACGACAAGATCAACCTCGGCGACACGCCGGTCGAAGCCCGGATCGGCAACCGCGCCGAGAGCCTGACGATGGGGCTCAACTGGTACTTCAACCCCTACGCCAAATTGCTGTTCAACTGGGTCCGCTTCGACGGCGTCAACACGCCGCTCGATCCGGAGAGCGACCGCACCGAGGGCGACGTCTTCGCGACCCGCCTCCACCTCGATTTCTGATCCTCGAACCGGAGACTTCGAAATGCGCTTGAGATGCACAGCACTCGCACTGCTGCTCTCGGCTTCCCTCCTCGCCGGCTGCTCGGGCGGGGATGACAAACAGGGCGGCGCGTCGGTGGAGATATTGAACGTCTCCTACGATCCGACGCGCGAGCTCTACAAGGAGGTGAACGCCGCCTTCGCGCGCCAGTGGCAGGGGCAGACGGGCCAGCAGGTCAGCTTCAACATGAGCCATGGCGGCTCGGGCAAGCAGTCGCGCGCGGTGATCGACGGCCTCGAAGCCGACGTGGTGACGCTGGCGCTCGCCTACGACATCGACGCATTGCCGAGAAGGCGAAGCGGCTGCCGGCCGATTGGCAGGCGCGGCTGCCGAACAACAGCGCGCCTTATTTCTCGACGATCGTATTCCTCGTCCGCAAGGGCAATCCCAGGGGCATCCGCGGCTGGGGCGACCTCGTGAAGCCCGGCGTCAAGGTCATCACGCCCAATCCGAAGACCAGCGGCGGCGCCCGCTGGAACTTCCTCGCCGCCTGGGGCTACGGCCGCAAGGCGGGCGGATCCGACGCCGCCGCCGAGCAATATGTGAGCGGGCTGCTCGGCAACGTGCCGGTGCTCGACAGCGGCGCGCGCGGCTCCACCACCACCTTCGTCGAGCGCGGCATCGGCGACGTCCTGCTCGCCTGGGAGAATGAGGCTTTCCTCGCCCAGGAGGAGCTGGGCCAGGGCAAGTTCGAGATCGTCGTTCCCTCCATGTCGATCCTGGCCGAGCCGCCGGTTGCGGTCATCGACCAGAATGCCGCCAAGCACGGCACCCAGGCGGTCGCGCAGGCCTATCTGAACTTCCTCTATACGCGGCCCGCGCAGGAGATGATCGCGCGCCACTTCTACCGTCCGCGCGATCCGCAGGTGGCGGCGCAGCATGCGGCGCGCTTCCCGCGCATCGAGCTGCTCGAGATCGATCGCGACTTCGGCGGCTGGAAGGCGGCGCAGGCGCGCTATTTCGACGATGGGGGCGCGTTCGACACGATCTACGCCCGCATCAAACGGTGACCCGGAACATGTCCGCCGCCGCCATGCCGATCGAACCGCCGATCGCCGTCTCCCAGGGCTACAGGGAAGCGCGCGGCCGCCGCCCGCGGAAGGTCAGGAAGTCGATCATCCCCGGCTTCGGCCTGACCTTCGGCTTCACCCTCGCCTATCTGTGCCTGATCGTGCTCATCCCCTTGAGCGCCGTGTTCCTGAAGACGGCCGGGATGGGCTGGGCCGAGTTCGTCAAGGTCGGCCTGTCGGACCGCGCGCTCGCCGCCTACCGGTTGAGCTTCGGCGCCGCCTTCCTGGCCGCCACGGTGAACGCGCTGTTCGGGCTCAACATCGCCTGGATGCTGGTCCGCTACGACTTCCCCGGCAAGCGCGTCGTCAACGCGCTCGTCGACCTTCCCTTCGCGCTCCCCACCGCGGTCGCGGGCATCGCGCTCACCGCCCTTTACGCCGACACCGGCTGGATCGGGCAGTATCTGGCGCCGCTCGGCATCCAGGTCGCTTTCAAGCCGCTCGGCGTCGTCATCGCCCTCATCTTCGTCGGGCTCCCCTTCGTGGTGCGGTCGGTCGAGCCGGTGCTCGCGGACGTCGGCGTCGATGTGGAGGAAGCCGCCGCGTCGCTCGGCGCCAATCGCCTGCAGACTTTCCGCCGCGTGCTGCTGCCGGCGATCCTCCCCGCCTTGCTGACCGGCTTCGCGCTCGCCTTCGCGCGCGGCGTCGGCGAATATGGCTCGGTGATCTTCATCGCCGGCAACATGCCGTTCGAATCCGAGATCGCGCCTTTGCTGATCGTCACCCAGCTCGAACAATATAGCTATACGGGCGCGACCGCGATCGCGGTGGTGATGCTGGTCGTCTCGTTCGCCATCCTCCTCGTCATCAACCTCATCCAGGCCTGGAGCCGCAGACGGAGCATCGACCGATGACCAGCCGCGCCGCGAGCGAAAGCCGCTTCGCCCGTAAACTCCTGATCGGCACCGCCCTTGGCTTCCTTGGCCTGTTCGTGGTGCTGCCGCTGCTCGCCGTCTTCGTCGAAGCGCTGCGCGAGGGCTTCGGCCCCTCCCTGGAGTCGGTGAAGGAGCCGGACGCCTTGTCCGCGGTCCGCCTCACCCTCACGGTCGCGGCGATCAGCGTTCCCTTGAACATCGTCTTCGGCCTCGCCGCCGCCTGGTCGATCACCAAGTTCGACTTTCCCGGCAAGAGCATCCTAACCACCCTCATCGATCTGCCTTTCTCGGTCTCGCCGGTCGTCTCCGGGCTGATCTACGTGCTGCTGTTCGGCGCGCAGGGCTGGCTCGGCGACTGGCTCGCCGCGCGCGACGTGCAGATCATCTTCGCGGTGCCGGGGATCGTGCTCGCAACCGTGTTCGTGACCTTCCCCTTCGTCGCCCGCGAGCTCATCCCGCTGATGGCCGAGCAGGGCCGCGACGACGAGGAGGCGGCCCTGTCGCTCGGCGCCAGCGGCTGGCAGACCTTCCGCCGCGTCACCCTCCCCAACATTCGCTGGGGACTGCTCTACGGCGTGCTGCTCTGCAACGCCCGCGCGATGGGCGAGTTCGGCGCGGTCTCGGTCGTCTCCGGCCACATACGCGGCGAGACCAACACGATGCCGCTCCACGTCGAGATTTTGTACAACGAATATAATTTCGTCGCCGCCTTCGCGGTCGCCTCGCTGCTCGCCCTGCTCGCGCTCGTCACCCTGGTGCTCAAGAGCGCGCTCGAGTGGCGCTACGGATATCATGGGAAAGGAAGCGGACATTGAGCATCGAGGTCGAACATGTCGTCAAGCGCTTCGGCGCCTTCCCGGCGCTGAACGGCGTCAGCCTGGAAGCCAGGCCGGGCGAATTCCTAGCCTTGCTCGGCCCCTCCGGCTCGGGCAAGACGACGTTGCTCCGGATCATGGCGGGGCTCGAATTCCCCGGCAGCGGCAGCGTCTTCTTCGACCGTAAGGACGTCACCGGCCTCGCCGTGCGCGACCGCGGCGTTGGGTTCGTTTTCCAGCATTACGCCCTTTTCCGCCATATGAGCGTCGCCGAGAATGTCGCCTTCGGCCTGCGCGTCAAGCGGCGCGGGCGGCCCGCGAACGCGGAGATCGAGCGGCGCGCGCAGGAGCTACTCGATCTGGTCCAGCTCGGCCATCTCGGCCACCGCCTGCCGGCGCAGCTTTCGGGCGGCCAGCGGCAGCGCGTGGCCCTCGCCCGCGCGCTCGCCGTCGATCCCACTTTGCTGCTTCTCGACGAGCCGTTCGGCGCGTTGGACGCCAAAGTCCGCAAGGATTTGCGGCGCTGGCTGCGCGGCCTCCACGACCAGATGGGGCTGACCTCGATCTTCGTCACCCACGACCAGGAAGAGGCCCTGGAGCTGGCCGACCGGGTGGTGGTGATGGAGCATGGCACGATCGTCCAGGTCGCCACGCCCCAGCAGATCTACGACCGTCCGGCGACGCCGTTCGTGTTCGACTTCGTCGGTGAATCGAACCGGATCCCGGTCGTCGTCCGCCACGGCGAAGTCAGCCTGCTCGGCCGCAGGCTGGCGGTCCCGGTCGAAAGCGGGTTCGAGGGCGAAGGCGAATTGTTCTTCCGCCCCCACGACGCCGCCATCGTCGAGGCCGAGGCCGGCGCCTTGCCGCTCCTCGTCGAGAGCGTGCGTAGGCGCGGCGGAACCACGCGCGTCGAAGGAATGGTGGAAGGCTGCCGCCGCCCGATCGAAATCTTCACCACCGCCGAAGCCGCCCCTCCCCCCGGCGGCCGCGTCATGCTGGCGCTGCGCAGCGCCTCGCTGTTCCCGCTCGAAGCCGCCGCCTGACGCCAGGTCCGTTCAACCGGAGAGACTCGCGATGAACATGGAATGGAGCCCATCCGCTGCCACTGAACCTGCTTGGGAGGACATCCGCCGCCTGCTCGCGCCGCTCGGTCGCATTCCCGCGCCGCCGGCGTCCGGCAACCCCATCAGGGGCCTCGCTCTGGGGATGCTGATCAGCATCCCGCTCTGGGCGGGCTTGGCCAGCGTGGCGGTGGCCCTCGCCTCGGGTCTTTGACCCGCGCCAACTGGATGCAACCCCGCGGGTCACCGGCCGTTAATCCTAGGAAGGATAAAGCCGAACGCGCAATATGTTGATAAATATGATCTTCCTCGCGCTCGCGGCGCCCGCTCCTGGGCCCGCCCCACCGCCGCCGCCGCCCGCGGCCCGGACGGCTCCCCTGCCCGCGCCGAGCGGCTACCGGTCGATGTTCGTCAAATGGAACGCGCTTTCCGAGCAGGCCCGCGCCTCGGAGGCCGCCACCCAGCCCCAAACCGGGGGCCAGCGCAGCCCGGCCGCCGCCGCCGCGCTCGGCGATCGGGTCGGCGAGATGGTCGCGACCGGCAATTGCCGCGGCGGCGAGCAGATGGCGCTCGACGCCGGCGACCTCGGCCTCGCGCGGGCCGTGCGCGACCATTGCAACGCGCCGGTCGCGCAATAAAGCGCTAGCCGCCGACGAGCTCGGCAAGCGTCACCGGCCGCCACCCGCGCGCATCGACCCCGACATCATATTGGCGCGGCATCGGCTTCAGCTTGCCGTGGCTGTGGCCGTGGAGGTTGAGCGCCTTGCGATGCTGGCCGTTCCAGCTCCTGAATGGATAATGGCAGAGCACCAGCCGGCGGCCGTCGCACTCGATCTCGGCATAATCGCGGACGCTCGCCCAGCCCGCCGCCGCGGCCGCCTCGGGGCTATCGTTATTCCCCCTGATGAGATGCTTGGCGCCGTGCAACCGCGCCAGCAGCGGCGCCACGTCGGCAGCGCGGCGGGCGAAGTCGCCGAGATGCCAGACCTCGTCGTCGAGCGCGACCGCCGCATTCCAGCCGGCGACCAGCGCCGCGTCCATCGCCGCGACGTCGGCAAACGGGCGGCGATGGATGTTGAGCGTGCGATGGTCGCCGAAATGGGTGTCGCTGGTGAACAAGACCGCCATGCCCGCGCCAACGCAGCCGCGGCGGGGCCGTTGCCGCGCCCGCGCGACAAAAGAGCCCCGGCGCTCGCGCCGAGGCTCAGTTTCACCGCCTCATTCTAGGGAGTTTCCGCGGTGCGTGTCGGGGTGTTCGAAGGCGGCGTTACTGGGTGTTGGTGCCGTTGAGGTCGGCGGCGTTGAAATCGGCCGTGCCGACGGCGTTGAGATCGGCCGCGTTGCCGGCGCCGAGCGCGCCCTCGTTGCCGAGCGGGTCCCCGGGCAGCACGCCCAGCGAATTGTCGGCCGGAAGGGTGAGGTCGTCGGCCTGGATGTTGGCCGTGTCGACGCCGCCGGTCTCGGCCGTGTTGGCCTCGCCGCCGCCGCCGCCGCAAGCGGCCAAAGCGAGCAGCCCGGGGCCGAGGAGAGCGATCGAAAGTCGTTTCATCTGTGACCTCTATGCGAATCGAATGGGCCGCCAGGATCGCAGCGCGGCGGGGGCCTTGCAATCGCCAATGGACGGCGGAGCGGAGTTTAGGCCTTTCTCGCCCCGCCTCCCGCGATCCGGCA
>DASVRK010000161.1:0-18639 GCA_036388655.1 Allosphingosinicella sp.
GCCGGCGCCGTCCGGGAGGGGGGCAAGCCCCGCAGGCGCTGCGGCGGCCGGGGAGCACGCTACCCGGCACATTGCCAGCAGCCGCACGAGCGGTCATCCTGCGCCTGATGGTGCGGATTGCGATCGTGGCCGTTCTCGCGGCGCTGATATGGGGCGATGGGGTTGGCGCGGCGCCGCCGCCCCGCGCCGGCGAGGAATATCAGATCACCAGAAGCTATGAGACCAAGCAGACCGGTGGGACGTCGTCCGGAAGCTCCCGCGGCCGAGACACTTTGCTTGAGCGTGTCGTCGGCGTCCGGGAAGACGGCCTGGAGCTTGAATATGACCTTTCGCGCGACGTGCCGCCGCAGGACAGAACCCCCCAGTGGGAATTCCCGGCGCGGGTCTTGAGGAAGTCGGACGGCTCGATGCTGCTGCTCAACACAGCGGAGCTCGAGGTGCGGCTCCAGGCGTTCCTCCACGCCGCCGGCTGGACCCGGGCGCTTTGCGGGCATTGGTACTTCACCTGGAACGCCTTTCAGATCCAATGCGATCCGAAGTCGGTGCTGGCGACGATCCCAGACTTCGATCTGCGGTCCACCGATCTTCGCGAGGGAGCCGTTTATCGGGACAAAGCGGCTCGCCGCCCCGGAACCTTGACGCGCCGGCCGGGCAAGGCAGACGAAGCGCGCTTTGCCGTGGTCATGGAGGCCGATCCCGATGCCGTTCGCCGCGCTCGCGCCGAGGCCGACGTGGTTGTGGGCGAGATCATGCAGAAGCCGGTGACGCTCGAAGCCGCGCTTCGCGAGCGCATGAAGGAGGACGTCTCCGGCACGATCGAGGTCGTTTTCGAGGCCGATCCCGCCGGCGACGCACGGCGGCGGACCAAGGTTACCAGGCTGCGGATCAGCGCGCCGGGGGAGCCGCCCGAAATCGATGTTCGTACTGAGACGCTGGAGCGGGGCCTGGCCTCCGGTCCGGCGGCGCTTGCTAAGCAGCCGCTGTAGATCGTGCGCTTTGAGATTGCCGACGTTTCGCGGTCCACGCGACGCTGACATTTCGGGGGCTTTGGGAGATTCGAAAAGCCTGAAAAGACCCTCGTCTGCGCGGGAAGAACCTTTTGTTTTCAGTGCGGAGGTTCGGCGGGCCCACCCTTCCAAAAAGGGGCAGTGACGAGCCCGCAGCAGGATGCCGATAATCCCGGTGTCGCCGACGATGCATAGGACGCCGATGATCCCGGCGGCCCGGAGGATTCGCTATTGTGTACAGGAAAGGATAAGTGAGTAGTCCTCGTGGGGATGGGGAGGACCAAGTCGTGGCGACGATCATCGATCTATCGACCTTGGGATCCGCTGGCTTCGTCCTCGAGGGCGAGCTCGAGCAAGACAAGGCCGGCTTCAGTGTTTCCTCGGCCGGTGACGTTAACGGCGACGGCATCGAAGATTTCATCATCGGGGCGCCCGACGCGGGACCGCCATTCACCGGCAACTATAGCGGCGGCGCGGTCTATGTCCTCTACGGCAAGACGAGCCCGTTCGACGCGAGGATCGATCTCGCCTCGCTCAGCGGGGCCGAAGGCTTCGTCATCAACGGCGCCGACGCTCAGGACAAGACCGGCTTCAGCGTTTCGTCCGCCGGCGATCTCAACGGCGACGGCATCGACGACATCCTCCTCGGCGCCCCGGAATATTCGCCCTCGATCAACGGCAGCGGCAAGGCCTATGTGATCTTCGGCAAAACCGGCGAGCGGGCGACGATCGAGCTCGGCGGGGTGGACGCGGCCGACGAGTTCATCGTCATCGGCGGCGACAACTCTATGGACAAGCTGGGCTTCAGCGTCTCGGACGCCGGCGACTTCAATGGCGACGGCTTCGACGATATCGTCATCGGCGCCCGCGATGCCGACACGCCGTCCATCAATGCCGGCAAGGCCTATGTGATCTTCGGTCATGGCGGCGCCTTCGCCGATATCCCCGACATCGGTGCGCTGCCGGCAGGCGCGGGCATGGTCCTCCAGGCCGAGCGGGTGTCGGACGAAGCCGGCTACAGCGTCTCGTCGGCAGGCGACGTCAACGGCGACGGAATCGACGACCTGTTGGTCGGTGCCCCGAAAACCGATATCGGCGACCAGTCCGACCCCGGTTTCGTGTCCGCCGCCGGCACCGTTTACGTCGTGTTCGGCAAGACGACCCCGGCCGACATCGTCAACCTTGCCGACATGACCGCGGCCGACGGCTTCGCCCTGCGCGGCGAATTCTACGACAAGATCGGCTCCGCCGTCTCCAGCGCCGGCGATGTCAATGGCGACGGCTTCGACGATATCGTCGTCGGCTCGGTCTCGGTGAGCGATAGGGGTGCCTATACCGGCGCGGCCTACGTGCTGTTCGGGAAGGCGAGCGGGTTCGGGACGGTCCCTCCGGGCGGGGACACGCCGGAGATCGATCTAAGCGATCCGATCGCCGCCGCCGACGGGTTTCTGATCATCGGCGCCGCTACTCAGGATGCGGCGGGACAGAGCGTCTCCGGCGCCGGCGACTTTAACGGCGACGGCTTCGACGACATCATCGTCGGCGCGATCGGCGCCGAGCCTTCGGGCGGCGCCTATGCCACCGGCGAGGCCTATCTCATCTTCGGCAAGGTGGGTGGATTCGGCACGATCGATCTCGGCAACCTCAGCCCCGCTCAAGGCTTCATCATTCAAGGCGCCGACGATCAGGACCGGGTCGGCCGCAGCGTCTCCTCGGGCGATATCAATGGCGACGGCTTCACCGACATCATCGTCGGGGCTTCCAACGCCGACGTCTACGACTCGGCTCCTCCCGCCGGCCAGCGCGTCGATGTCGGCGAGGCCTATGTGATTTTCGGCACTGCCCCCACCACGGCCGTGACTCGGCAGGGCTCGCTGGCGGACCAGACGATCCGCGGCGGTGCGTTCGACGACCGGCTGTTCGGCTTCGGCGGCGACGACCGGCTCGACGGGCGCGGCGGCGACGACCGGCTCGATGGCGGCACTGGCGATGACGGCCTGTTCGGCGGCGCCGGCAACGACGTCTATGTCGTTCGAGACGCCGGCGACGAGGTGTTCGAGAATTCCGGGGCCGGCACCGACCAGGTGCTGACGCAGGTCAGCCACACTTTGCGGACGAACGCCCATGTCGAGACTTTGCTCGCGGCGCCGGCGTCGGGGACCGCGGCGATCAATCTCGGCGGCAGCGCGTTCGACAACGCGATCACCGGCAATGCCGGGGCCAACCGGATCGACGGCAAGGGCGGCACCGACAAGCTGACCGGCCTCGGCGGCAACGACATCTTCGTCGTCGACGACAATAGCGACCTCGTCTTCGAGGCTGCCGGCGGCGGCAACGACCGGGTGCTGGCGAGCGGCCATTATGTGCTGCGGGCCGGGGTCGAGGTCGAGCTGCTCGCCACGCTCGCCCCGGCGGGGACGGTGGGGCTCCGGCTGACCGGCAACGAGCTTGCCAACACCGTCCACGGCAATGCCGGCGGCAACGTGCTGCGCGGCAATGGCGGCGCCGACATCCTCAATGGCTTTGCCGGCAACGACCAACTTTACGGCGGCACCGGCAAGGATCTGATGACCGGCGGCGCCGGCGTCGACCGCTTCTATTTCGACACGGCGCTCAGCGCTGCCACCAATGTCGACGGCATCTCCGACTTCCTGGCGGCCGATGACGCGATCTATCTCGATCGGGCGGTGTTCGGGGGGATCGGCGCTGACGGCGTCCTCGCCGGCGCCGCGTTCCGCGCCGGCACCGCCGCCACCGACGCCTCCGACCGGATCATCTATGACAGCGACACCGGCCGCATCTATTATGATGCCGACGGTCTCGGCGGCGCAGCCCAGACGCTGTTCGCCCGGGTCGATATCGACACCCCGCTCACCCGCGTCGACTTCGTGGCATTCTCCTCGCCCGCCGCGGCTCCCCCTCCTCCGGCCGACGCTTTCGGGAAGTGGACCCCGGCCGGCGAAGCGGCACTGGCCACGCGCTCGATGCTGACCGGCCTCGACGCACAATGGGGCGACGTGCAGATCGCCTGACGGGCGCTCACCGCCAGCAGGCGCGCAGGCCTGCTTTTGCGACCGCTTGCGCGGATTCGGGCGGGAGGCCGGGGACTTTGAAATCAGGGATGAGCGGGCGCCGGAGGGGTGGGCGGTCCGGGCGGCGCCCGCTCAAGCTTGTTGGGTTCACGCGGTCAGGCCTGGCCCGTGTTCGACCGGCGCCAGGGGGCGCTGAACTCGATCGCGTGCAGCCGCTCGAAAACGATCCGCAGCTTGGCGAACGCCTCGCTCAGCGAGCGGCTGAACTCGGCGCCATGCTCGACCCACAGCCGAGCGTCCATCTCGTCGCGCATTTTATCGATCCTTTTTCCTTCGGGAGCCGATCCTGTCATCGGCACAGGAGGGAGATGGAGCAAAAGCGGCCGTTTCGCCAATGAAACGCTCGACAGAGGTGATAGAGCTGGCTTATCAACTGCGGCATGCGCCACATACCTCCCCTGCCGGCCGTGCGCGTGTTCGAGGCCGCCGCCCGGCACGAGAATTTCACCACCGCCGCGGCCGAGCTCGGCATGACCCAGGCCGCCGTCAGCTACCAGATCCGGCTGCTGGAAGAGCGGCTTGGCGTGCCGTTGTTCGTCCGTTCCAAGCGCCGGGTCACGCTGAGCGAGGCCGGCCGCAAGGTCGCGCCGCTGGTGTCGGGCGCGTTCGACGATCTTTCCGAAGCGTTCGAGGCGATCGTCGATGCCGACGAAGGCGTGCTCAGCATCAGCACCACCCAGACCTTCGCGACCAACTGGATGGCGCCGCGGCTCGGCTCGTTCCAGGTCGAGCGGCCGGAGCTGGCGGTGCGTTTGAAGACCGAGAACAAGCTGATCGACTTCGCCGCCGCCGATGCCGATGTCGGCATCCGCAGCGGGCTCGGCGACTGGGCGGGGCTGCGCCGGCATTTCCTGTTCCAGTTCCATTCGACGCCGATGTGCAGCCCCGGCTTCCTCGAGGCGCACCCGCTGGCCAGGCCCGAGGACATATTGAAGGTGCCGCGGATCAGCGCCGGCGACAGCTGGTGGAAGCGCTGGCTGGAATGCGCCGGCGTGGCCGAGAGCGACCCGCCGCGCGGCTCCGGCATCTGGCTCGATTCGCAGGCGATCGAGGGCAATGCCGCGATGGCGGGGCACGGCCTCGCCATGCTGTCGCCGATCTTCTGGCGGCAGGAGCTGGCCGCCGGGCGGCTGGTGCAGCCGTTCCCGATCGTCAGCCTCGACGGCTTTTCCTACTGGCTGGTCTATCCCGAGCATAAGCGGGCCCAGCCCAAGATCCGCGCCTTTCGCGACTGGCTGCTGCGCCAGGTCGCGCTGCAGGCGGAGGCGGGGCCGCCGGAAGTGTATCGCGCCCCGCCTGAGGCCTGATCAGGCCTCCGTGGCTGCGAAGCGGTGGCCGAAGCGCGTCCGCAGCCTGCGCGCGATCCACCAGGCGAGCAGCAGCAGCAGCGCCCAGGGCGCCAGGCTCACGACCAGCAGGATCAGCAGGCCGATCCCCTCCATGAAATTGTCGCCGCCGCGGTTGAGCGCGGTGCCGAGCGGGGAGCGCGAGTCGAAGCCTGGGACGAGGTCGCCCGAGCCATATTGGAAGACCATCGGCGTCGTCGCCAGCGATTCCTGGCGCTCGCCGCGCTGGTCGCGATTGGCGCGGATCGACTGGCGGATCTGCTGCGCGTCATAGTCGAGCCGCTGGCGCTCGTCGGCCTTGAGGCCGGGCTTGGCGAGCTGGGCCTCGATCCGGCGCAGATCCTCGTTGAGTTCGGCGTCGGTGAGGTTGGCCGCCTTGATCGCGGCGCCGGCATCCACGCCGGAAATCTCGCTGTCGATCAGCATGCCTTCGGCGCGGGTGACCGCCTCGACGCCGAGCTTGCCGAACTGCCGCGCAACGGCGGGGTCGAGCTTGAAGGCGAGCATCGCCTCGATGTCGCTTTCGTTGAGCAGCCGGTAGCGCATGCCGGTGATCCGGCAGCGGTTGATGCCGAGCTTTTCGCAGGCCTGGGCATGCTGCTCCTGCACGGCCGAGACGCCGGCGGCCGGCAGCCGGAAGGC
The DNA here is from genome assembly GCA_036388655.1 of Allosphingosinicella sp. GTDB lineage: Bacteria > Pseudomonadota > Alphaproteobacteria > Sphingomonadales > Sphingomonadaceae > Allosphingosinicella. The sequence continues at coordinate 6,088 of DASVRK010000161.1, forward strand.
GTAGCGATAGTTGAAGGCGACGCCCGGCGCGGCCGTCGGGGAGATGCTCGGGGGGCTGACGCCGGACGGGGCCGCGGCATCGGTGGACGTCATTGCGTCCTCCGATGCGTCGAAAGTGCGGGTCTCCGTCGGTTCGAGTCGGGACGACTGCTCTTCGCCTCCGCCGCCGCCTCCTTGTCCGCAGCCGCTGGCGAGCAACAGGGCGATCAGGGGCAGAGAGCGGCGCATCGGCATCCTCCTTATGTCTGTTTTATGATATTAAATTACATCGGTAGACAAAGCAAGCGGCTCGCGCTCTCCGCCGGCCGCTGCTAATCCGATCCGATGGCCACCATCGCAGACACTTTCGACCAGATCGTCGACACCTCCTTCGACGACGCGCTCTCGCAACGCTATCTCGTCTACGCCCTCTCGACGATCACCGCCCGCTCGCTGCCGGACGTTCGCGACGGGCTGAAGCCGGTCCATCGTCGCCTGCTGTGGGCGATGCGGCTGCTGCGGCTCGATCCCGGCGCCGGCTACAAGAAATGCGCCCGCGTCGTCGGCGACACGATCGGCAAATATCACCCGCATGGCGACCAGTCGGTCTATGACGCCATGGTCCGCCTCGCCCAGACCTTCTCGCTGCGCTATCCTTTGGTCGACGGGCAGGGCAATTTCGGCAATGTCGACGGCGACAATGCCGCCGCCTACCGCTACACTGAGGCGCGGCTGACCGCGACCGCGGCCGAATTGATGGCCGGCCTCGACGAAGGCACGGTCGATTACCGCCCCACATACAATGGCGAGGAGGAAGAGCCCGAAATCTTCCCCGGCCTGTTCCCGAACCTGCTCGCCAACGGCGCCAGCGGCATCGCCGTCGGCATGGCGACCTCGATCCCGCCGCACAATGCCGCCGAGATCCTCGACGCCGCCGCCCACCTGATCGACAATCCCAAGGCCGAGGATTCGGCGCTGATGGATTTCGTCGCCGGCCCCGATTTCCCGACCGGCGGCGTCATCGTCGACAATGGCGAGAGCATCGCCGCCGCCTACCGCACCGGCCGCGGCAGCTTCCGGGTGCGGGCGCGCTGGGAGATCGAGAAGGGCAGCCAGGGCAGCTGGTCGGCGGTGGTGACGGAGATCCCGTTCCAGGTGGCCAAGGGCAAGCTGATCGAACAGATCGCCGCCCTGATCGCCGAGAAGCGCCTGCCGATCCTCGCCGACATACGCGACGAATCGGACGAGCGGATCCGGATCGTGCTCGAGCCGAGGAGCCGCACGGTCGAGCCGCAGATGTTGATGGACAGCCTGTTCCGGCTGACCGATCTCGAAGTCCGTATCCCGCTCAATCTCAATGTGCTCGACGCCGAGCGGACGCCGCGGGTGATGAGCCTCAAACAGGCGCTGACGGCGTGGATCGCCCATCAGTTCGAGGTGCTGAAGCGCCGGACTCAATTCCGGATCGGCAAGATCGACGACCGGGTCGAGCTGCTCGAAGGCTATCTGATCGCCTATCTGAACCTCGACCGGGTGATCGAGATCATCCGCACCGAGGACGAGCCCAAGCCGGTGATGATCGCCGAGTTCGGCCTCACCGACCGCCAGGCGGAAGCGATCCTCAACATGCGCCTCCGGAGCCTGCGCAAGCTCGAGGAGATGCAGATCAGGGGCGAGCGCGACACGCTCGGCAAGGAGCGCGAGGAACTCGCGAAATTGCTCGACAGCGAGGCGCGCCAGCGCACCCGGCTCAAGAAGGATCTGGCGGCGCTGCGCGACCGCTACGGCCCCGATACCGTGCTCGGCGCGCGGCGCACCCTGATCGAGGAAGCCGGCCCGGCCCGCGAAATCCCGCTCGAGGCGATGATCGAGCGCGAGCCGATCACGGTGATCATGTCGCAGCGCGGTTGGATCCGGGCGATGCGCGGCCATGTCGACCTCGCCAATCCCGAAGCGATGAAGTTCAAGGAAGGCGACGCCTTGGGCTTCATCTTCCACGCCCAGACCACCGACAAGATCCTGCTCGCGGCCTCGAACGGCCGCTTCTACACGCTCGCGGCGGACAAGCTGCCGGGCGGGCGCGGCTTCGGCGAGCCGGTGCGGCTGATGGTCGACATCGAAGGGGAGGGCAATATCGTCGCCTTGATGGCGGCCACCCGCGGCAAGCTGCTGCTGGCCTCGTCCGACGGGCGCGGGTTCATCACTTCGGCCGCCGGCGCGGTCGCCGAGACGCGCAAGGGCAAGCAGGTGGTGAATTTGCGGCCGGGCGCGCGGCTGACCATCGTCCGCCCGATCGCCGAGGAGGACGATTATGTGGCGGTGATCGGCGACAACCGGAAAATGGTCGTGTTCCCGATCGCCGAGCTTCCCGACATGAGCCGCGGCCAGGGCGTCCAGCTGCAGCGCTACCGCGACGGCGGGCTTGCCGAGGCCACCAGCTTCAAGTTCGCCGGCGGGCTGAGCTGGGGCATGGGCGGCGCCAGCGGCCGGACCCGGACCGAGGCCGACCTTTCCGCCTGGCGGACGGCGCGCGGCGCCGCCGGCCGGATGCCGCCGATCGGCTTTCCCCGCGAGAAGCCGTATTTCGCGCGCAAATAAGCGTTAACCACTTGCGCGTATGGCTGGCCCATGCAGCTGGCCTCGCCCCGCGGGCGCAAGACATCGCCGGACGATCCCGCCGGCCCCGCCGGCGCGGGCGCGCCGCGCCTGCCGATGGCCGAGGAGATCATCGAGCGCGCGCGCCAGGATTATCTCGACGCCTTGCCGATCGCCGCCGCGGTGATTTGCACCAGCGCCGCCGGCGACCCTTATATCGACATGGCCAACGAGCCGTTCCGGCAGATCACCGATTGGGGCGGCCATCAAGGCAAATGGGTGAGCCAGGTGCCGTTCCTCGCCGGCGGCGCGATTGGCGAGGCGCTGGCGGAATTCCTCGGCGCCGAGGACAAGGCGCGCCAGTTCGAAGGCAGCGACGGCCAGGCGATCGGCGGCCGCCACTTCACGGTCCGGCTGTCGCGGCTGAAGCCGACCCCGTTCGCGGGCAGCCGCTGCCTCCTGTCGCTGATCGACAAGACCGCGCAGGTCGAGACCGAGAAGAGCCTGCGCGCCGAAATGCTGCGCGACAGCCTCACCGGCCTTCCCAACCGGCTCGCCTTCAACGAGCGGGTCGAGGCGATCCTCGAAGACCCGGACGTCCGGGAGGGCAGCCACGCGGTGGTCGTCGTCGACATGATCCGCTTCAGCCGGATCAACGAATGCATGGGCGCGATCGCCGGCGACGAGCTTCTGATCACCTTCGCGCGGCGGCTGTTCTCGGCCCTGCGCGCCGGTGACGTGCTCGCCCGCACCGGCGGCGACGAGTTCGGCATCCTGATGAAGGTCGGCGGCGGCCTCGGCGACGCGCTGCATCTCGCCGACCGCGTCACCTCGACCCTGACCGCGCCGTTCCGGCTGTCCGAGCTCGAGATCCGGGTCGACTGCTCGATCGGCATCGCGCTTCTGTCCGGCAGCGTCGAGCTGGCCGAAGAGGTGCTGCGCAACGCGCAATTCGCGTTGAAGCGTTCCAAGCAGTCGGGGCGGCCGCAAGTCTACGAAGCCAGGCAGGCCAAGGCGGCGCGGCGGCGGTTCAGCATCGAGACCGAGCTCAGGCGCGCGATCGAGAGCGACGATCTGAAGCTCGCCTTCCAGCCGCTGATCGACCTTCCCTCCGGCACCGTCTCCGGCTTCGAGGCGCTGGCGCGGTGGGACCATGAGGAACGCGGCGCCATCTCGCCCGAGGAATTCATCCCGGTGGCGGAAGAATCGGGGCTGATCGTCTCGCTCGGCCGCTGGGCGCTGGACGCGGCTACCCGGACCCTAGTCGACTGGGACCGCGAGGCGGCGGCCGAGCTGCCGCTTTACGTCGCGGTCAACCTCTCGCCGATCCAGATCGCCCGCGACAATGTCGCCGGCGCGGTCAAGAATGCGCTCGAGGGCAGCGGCCTCGCCGGCGAGCGGCTGATGCTCGAGCTGACCGAAAGCGCTATCATCCAGGACCCGGGGCGGGCGACCAAGGTGCTGGAGGCCCTGAAGCGGCTCGACGCCAAGGTGGCGATGGACGATTTCGGGACCGGCTACACCTCGCTTTCCTACCTCCAGCGGCTGCCGATCGACGTGCTCAAGATCGACCGCAGCTTCGTCACCAACATGCTCGGCGACCGCGATTTGGTCGCTATCGTCCGGGCGGTGCTGTCGTTGGCCGCCGCGCTCGGCATGGCCACCACCGCCGAAGGCATCGAATCGGAGGAACTGGCGCGGACGCTGACCGAGCTCGGCTGCTCGCACGGCCAGGGCTTCTTCTTCTCCGAGCCGCTGCCGCCCGACCAGGCGCTTCGCTACTGGCTCGACCGCAGCGCCTGATCGACGTGGCGCCGGGCGAGGCTCAGCGCCGCCGCCTCGCCCTCCGCAAAACCGCCCTCCACCCAGTCGCGCTCGACCGCCTGCAGGGTCCTGGCGACGACCGGCCCCGGCGGCAGCCCCAAAGCGATGAGATCGCCGCCGGTGAGCGGGAAGCGCGGCTTCACCCAATTATCGAGCCGACGCACCGCGGCCGGATCCGCACCCGACAGCAACAGCCGGTCGACGGCCTCGTCCCGGCCCAGCCGGTAGGCGAGCGGCTCGGGCTCCGCTTCCAGGCTCTCGCCGCGCGCGGCCCCGCTCTCCAGCCGTTTGGCGGCGCGCTTGGAGAAGCGCAGCCGCGCCGCCACCGCCGCCGCCAGCTCGGGATCGGGCGGCAGCAATGCGGCCAGCCGGCGCAGCGCTTCCGGCGCCACGTTCGCCGCCGCTTCGGCCCGAATCAGCGTCGCGAGCGCGGGCAGGTTGGCGGGCTCGATCTCCGGCAGCACCGGGCGGAGGATGCCGCGCTCGGTCATCAGCGCCACGGTCGGCGCGGGGTCGGGCAGAGCGAGCAGCTTCAGGAGCTCGTCGGCGATGCGCTCGCGCGACAGCGCCATCAAATCGTTGGCGCGGGCGGTGCAGGCGTCGAGGCCGGCCGCATCGGGCTCGCCGCGGCCGAACCGGGCGTGGAAGCGGAAGAAGCGCAGGATGCGCAGATGGTCCTCGGCGATCCGGGTCAGCGCGTCGCCGATGAAGCGGACCCGCCGCTCGTGGAGATCGGCCTCGCCGCCGAAATAGTCGAACACCTCGCCGCTATTCGGGTCCGCCGACAAAGCGTTGATGGTGAAGTCGCGGCGGGCCGCGTCCTCCTGCCAATCCCCGGTATAGGCGATTGTCGCGCGCCTGCCGTCGGTGGCGACGTCGCGGCGCAGCGTCGTCACTTCGACGGGGCGGCCGGCGAGCACCGCCGTCACCGTGCCGTGGGCGAGGCCGGTCGGCACGACCCGGATCGAAGCGCGCTTAAGGCGGGCCATCGCCTCGTCCGGGAGCAGCCGGGTGGCGAGGTCGACGTCGCTGACCGGCAGCCCGAGCAGGGTGTCGCGCACGCAGCCGCCGACATAGCGGGTCTCGCCCTCATCGGACCCGAGGATATGGAGCAGGCGCCGCATCTCCGGCGCGGCCTGCCAATCCGCTTCCGGCAGCCTCAAGACACCAGCTCCAGCCGCCGGCCGAGGTTGACGATCATCGCCGCGGTCGCGCCCCAGATGCGGCGGTCCCCCCATTCGATCTCGTAATAAGTGCGCTCGCGGCCGCGCCAGTGGACGGTGCGGACCTGCTGGTGGGCGGGATCGAGTATATAGTGGAGCGGGGCCTCGAAGATCGCCGCCACTTCTCCCGGCTGCGCGCGCAGCGGCAGGTCCGGAGGGACCACCGCCACCACCGGCGTCACTTCGAAGCCGGTGATGGTGAGATAGCGGTCGGCGAGGCCGATCACGTCGACCGCGGCCGGATCGAGCGCGATCTCCTCGGCCGCCTCGCGCAGGGCGGCGGCGACTGGCCCGTCGTCGCCCGGATCGATGCGGCCGCCGGGAAAGCTCACCTGCCCCGGATGCTTGCGCATCGTTTCGGGGCGGAGCGTCAGGATCACGGTCGGATCGGGCCGGTCGACGATCGGCACCAGCACCGCCGCGGGCGTGATGCCGGAGCCCAGCGCCTCGTCGTCGAGCACGTCGCCGCCGATCAGCTGGGGGCTGCGCGCATGGCCCCGCGCCAGTGCCTCGCGGAGAGTGGACGCGAGGGTCACGGCCGGGACTCGAAGGCGAAGAAGGCGCCGGCGCTCCACAGGCCGGGCGGCTCGGCGGCCTCGGCCAGGGCGAGCTCGGCCAGCTCGTAATAGACATTGCGGGCGATCAAAGCGTCGAGCCCGCGCCTGACTTCCAGATAGGGATGCGGCCCATCCTCGCGCGGCTCGAAGCGGAGCGGGTGGTCGGGCCCCGCTAGCACGAGCTCGCCGGTGTTCAGCCGGAAGGCCAGCGAACGCTCGCGCCCCTCGCTTTCGCTCTTCAGCTCGACGGCGACGAACGGCGCGTCCTCAACCTCGATGCTGAGCTTCTCGACCGGCGTCACCAGCACGAAGCCGCCGTCCGGCTCCCGCCGCAAGATCGTCGAGAACAGCCGCACCATCAGCGGCCGGCCGATCGGACTGCCTTCGTGAAACCAGGTGCCGTCGCGCGCGATCCGCATCGCGCTGTCGCCGCAGTGGCTCGGATTCCAGCGCTCGACCGGCGGCAGCTTGTTGGCCTCGGCGAGCCGCGCGATGTCGGCGAGCGACAGGCCGGAAAGGTCGGCGGGAGTTTCGGGCATCGGCACGAGGGGCTAGGTAGAAGATAGCGATGGCCAGCGCAAAGCTTGCCGCGAAGGGCCCGCGACCCTATCGGGCGCCCGATGGAGTTTGAAGGCCCCCGCACCGCGATCGTGACCGGCGGCGCCAGGCGGATCGGCGCGGCGCTTTGCCGCGCGCTCGCCGAAGACGGCTGGCATCTCCTCATCCACTGCCATGCCTCCACCGCCGAGGCGGCCGCGCTGGCGCGCGAGCTCGGCAACGCCGCCACCGTTGCCGCGGATCTCGCCGATACCGCCGCTCCGGCCGCGATCATGGCCGCGCTCGACGGCCTCCCGCCGGCGCGGCTGCTGGTCAACAACGCGTCGCGCTTCGCCAATGACGCCGCCGACGATTTCACGGCCGAGGGCTGGGACGCGCACCAGGCGATCAACCTGCGCGCGCCCGCCTTGCTGTCGCAGGCCTTCGCCGGTCGGGCGGGGGCGGGCGGCGGCCTGATCGTCAACCTGCTCGACGCCAAGCTCGCCCAGCCCAACCCGGACTTCTTCAGCTACACCGTCTCGAAGATCGGGCTTGCCGGCCTCACCGAGCTCACCGCCCGGGCTTTCGCGGCGCGCGGGATCAGGGTCTGCGGCATCGCGCCGTCGGTGACCCTGGTTTCGGGCGCGCAGACCCGCGACAATTTCGACAAGGTCCACCGCCTGAACGCGCTCGGCCGCGGCGTCGAGGTCGGCGAGATCGTGGCCGCCTTGCGCTTCCTGATCGCCGTCCCGACCGTCACCGGCGAGGTGATCGCGCTCGACGGTGGCCAGCGCTTTCTCGGCCTGCCGCGCGACGTCCAATTCCTGGAGATGCCCTGATGACCTTTGTCGCCAAGCTCGAAGGCCTGGTGCCGGAACGGCTGCAGCCGAAGACGCGCAAGATCGTGCTCGAGGATTACAGCCTGCCGGTCGACATCGGCTTCCACGATTTCGAGATCGGCACGCCGCAACGCCTGTTCGTCACCGTCGAAGTGTGGGTCGATGAAGCCTCCTTCCCCGAAAGCGACGATGCGGCGGGCGCGTGGAATTACGATTTCCTCCGCACCGAGATCGGCGCGATCGCGCAAAGCCGGCGGTTCAACCTGCAGGAGACCCTGGTCCGCGCCATTTACGACGTCGTCGCCGCCCGCCGCGGCGTCACCGGCCTCAGGGTCTCGACCCGCAAGCCCGACATCTATCCGGACTGCGCCGGCGTGGGGGTCGAGCTCGCCTCGTTCTAGGCCGGTCCAGGCAGCCGGTCGCGACCTATCGCCGCCGCATCCTGACGCAGGGGCCGAGCTGCTGCCGGACGAAGCGGTAATCCGCCTGGATCGCCGGCCCCTCGGCGCCCTCGGCGGCGGCGAGGCTGGACGGCGGCAGCGCAGCGGGCAGCGAGCAGGCGAGCCGGTACCAGAGCAACGTGTCCGGCGCCGGCGCGGCCGCGGCCTCGTCGACGATCTCGCTCAGCGCCACCGCCCAGCGCGGCATTTCGCCGGGCCGCCGCAAGATCGTCAGCGACACGGGCCGGCCGTCGGCCGCCTGCAGGAAGATTTGGGTTTCGCTCTCGCCCGGTATGGCGCCGGGCACGTGGAAGGCGCGGCCGATGCCGGTGATGGCGGGCGGCGCGTCGGCGCGGGCCGCCTCGCGCAGCAGCGCGCGCAGCCGGTCCGCGGCGGTCTGGGTGAACGGGATCTGCGCGTCGGGGGCCGCCAGCCGGAGCTCGCCCGCCAGGCCGGGGACCGTGCTCCCCAGCACGATATGATGCGCCTTCTTGCGGAGCTTCGGGGCGCGGCCGTTGGCGAGGTTCGGCACATCGACCAGGTAGCTGACCCGCGCCGGCATCCCGCCCGGGCCTCGAATCAGCGAGACGATGTCGGCTTCGATATAGAAACGTGTCTCGCCGGGCCGGATTCCGGCGGCCTGCTCGCGGTCGAGCGCGCTAGCCCGGCGCAACTCGACATGCGCCGCCACCGGCGCCGCCAGCGCCAGGTCGGCGAGGTCGGCATAGCTGAGCGGCGGCGACTGGAGCGGGACCTGCGATTCGGCCGGGACGCCGGCGGCGGCGAGAAGAAGTGCCGCACCCGTAATAAATTTGAACACTTCCATCGATCCTCCCCGCGCCGCCGCACACCGGCTAACCACCTCAATCCCCATAGCTTAGCCCCATTAACCGCGGATTGCAGCCGCTTTGCGGCCGTGCATGCCGCCGCGCGGGGGAGGATTGCGTCCCCGGGAGTGTCGCGATAGAGACACGGCGCCTGTCCATGATATATTAAGACATGGATGGACCCGGAACGGTTTGGCTGCGTTGTGTGTGCGCCTGAACCGGCGAAAAAATAGAGAGAGGGAGTGTGGCGGCTTAATGGCATATGCTGATCAAGGAATGAGCAGGGGCCGCATCACGGCGATCGTGATCGTCGCGTTGCTTCACGCTCTTCTCGGCTACGCATTCGTCACCGGCCTGGCCTATAATGTGGTCAAGCAAGTGGCTGAGGACCTCAAGACGTTCGACGTGGTGGAAGAGCCGCCCCCCCCCGAGGAGGAGCCGCCGCCGCCGCCCGAGACTCCGCTGGTCGAGCCGCCCCCGGTCTCGCCGCCGCCGATCGTGCGGACCAACGTCCAGACGCCGCCGCCGATGCGGACGGTCGACATCGCTCCGCCGCGGGTGTTCAACCCGCTGCCGGCGCCGACGCGGATCACTCCGCCGCCGCCGCCTCCGCCGCCGCCGCCCCCCGCGCCCAAGGTCGTGGAGACGGCACGCGCCAAGGGCAGCTTGCCCGGCCTCATCAGGCCGGACGATTATCCTGACGCGGCGATCCGGAGCGAGGATGAAGGCACGGTGCGAGTGCGCCTTTCGATCGGGACCAACGGGCGAGTGACCGGTTGCAACGTGACGAGCTCGAGCGGGTCGTCCGCGCTCGATACGGCGACGTGCAGGATCCTGACGTCCCGGGCGCGCTTCACTCCCGCTAAAGATGCCAGCGGCAATCCGATCGCCGACAGCATCACATCCCCACCGATCACTTGGCGACTGGTCGACTGATACGGCTCCCATTGTTGCATTATTGTAAGATCAAGAGAGGAAAGATTGACTATGGCAGCACCAGCACATGGCGGCGGTGAAAACCCCTATGGCCTCATGGCCGCACTCGAACAGGGCGGCACGATCGCCTACGCGACCTTCGGGATCCTCGTGATCATGTCGGCCGCGTCCTGGTACATCCTGTTCGTCAAGCTGTTCGAGCAGCAGAAGATCATCAACCAGGGCCGCCGCGCCCGCACCAGCTTCTGGCAGGCGGGCAGCCTCAAGGAAGGCGCGGCCAAGCTTGAGAAGAACAGCGCCTACCGGCAGATCGTCGATGACGGCCTGGTCGCGCAGGAGCAGCACAACAAGCTCACCGATCCGATCGACCAGCATGACTGGATGCTCGGCTCGCTCGCCCGCAGCCAGGGCGCGATCGCGTCGAAGCTGTCGGGCGGCCTCGCGCTGCTCGCCACGGTCGGCTCGACGGCGCCGTTCGTCGGCCTGTTCGGCACGGTGATCGGCATCTACCGCGCGCTGATCAAGATCGGTGCCGCCGGCCAGGCGTCGATCGACGCGGTCGCCGGCCCGGTCGGCGAGGCGCTGATCATGACCGCGCTCGGCCTGGCCGTGGCGGTCCCGGCGGTGATGGCCTATAACTGGCTGATGCGCCGCAACAAGGCGGTGCTCGAGGAGCTGGCTCGCTTCACCAACGACCTGCATGGCTATATGATGTCGGGCGGGACGGTGAAGCCGCAAATGTCGGCGGGCCGCACCGGTTCGACCGGCGCCCCGGCGGGCACGACCGCGACCGGCAGCGCCACCGGTACCACCAGCAACACCACCGCGCGCAAGATGTAAGTGCCTGGGGAGGGCGGCGCCGCGTGAGGCGCCGGCCCTCCCCGCCATCAACGGGCGCCCCGGCGCCCGACGGTCAGGACAGGAATTTCAAATATGGCCATGAGCACAGGCCCCTCCGAAGACGGCGAAGAAACCCCGATGTCGGACATCAACACGACGCCGCTGGTCGACGTCATGCTGGTGCTCCTGATCATCTTCCTCATCACCGTGCCGGTCGTCATCCAGACCGTGCCGGTAAGCCTGCCCAAGGTGAGGTTCGAACCCACCACGACCAAGCCCGAGAACGTGTCGCTGTCGGTGCGCGCCAACGATGCCGGCGGCTGCGAGGTCTATTGGGGCCTCCAGAAGGTCGATTCCCAGGTTTTGCTCGACCGCGCGGTCAAGAAGCTCGAGGACGAGATCGAACGCCAAGGCGGCGTCGACAACATCACCGAGGAGACCATGCCCGAGGCGCATATCCGCGGCGACGTCAATACGCCCTACCGGTGCATCGGCGGCGCCGTCTTCACCATGCAGCGGGCCGGCTTCAGCCGGGTCGGGTTCATCTCCGAGCCCCCGCCGGGCGGCTCGGTCGTCCGCCTCTAATCACCGCATTCAGGAGTAATTTACATGGCAATGTCAACGGGTGCGGCCGAAGGCGAACCGATGATGGATATCAACACGACGCCGCTGATCGACGTCATGCTGGTGCTGCTCATCATGTTCATCATCACCATCCCCATCCAGACCCACGCGGTGAAGCTCGATCTGCCGGTCGACGACCCCAATCAGGTCCAGCCGCCGATCGATCCGGTCAAGAACAAGATCACGGTCGATCCCGCCGGAATCGTCTTCTGGAACGGAGCGCCGGTAAACGCGGTGACGCTGCGGCAATATCTCGACATCACCACGACGATGACGCCGACGCCGGAGCTTCACCTCCAGCCGCACCCGAACGCCCGCTACGAAGTGGTCGACGAAGTGCTGGCCATCACCAAGCGCGCCAAGGTGACGGCGATGGGCTTCGTCGGCAACGAGGCCTACGCCAACTTCTGAGCGCGGCCTTGGGCGCACCAACCGGGGGGCGGCCTGGCGGCCGCCCCTTTTGCGTCCGGGCGCCGGCTGCTTCGGGTCTCGATCGGCCGGGCGCTTGCGGACCCCGCGCGGCCTGGGGCATGACGCCCGCCATGCCGATCTTCAGCAAAGACGCGCCCGGCGGGCCGGCCGCGGCGCCGGCCCCAGCCGACGGTCCCGAGGGCGCCAACCGTCCGGTGCCGCGCATCCTGATCGTCGCCGGCTCCGATTCCGGCGGCGGCGCCGGCATCCAGGCCGACATCAAGGCCGTGACCATGCTCGGCGGCCACGCCATGACCGCGATCACCGCAGTCACGGCGCAGAACAGCCTCGCCGTGACGGGCGTGCTGCCGGTGCCGGCCGAAATGGTCATCGCGCAGATCGACGCGGTGGCCGGGGATATCGGTGTCGACGCCGTCAAGATCGGCATGATCGGATCGCCGGAGACCGCCGCGGCCGTGGCGGAACGGCTCACCTCCCTCGACGCGTCGCTGCGCGGCGGCGGCCCGCTCCCGATCGTCTTCGATCCGGTGATGGTGGCGAGCAGCGGCTCCATCCTTGCGGATGCCGCGACCATCGCCGCCTTCGAGCGGCTGCTGGCGGCGGCGACGCTGACTACCCCCAACGCTCCCGAGCTCGCCGCTTTGTCGGGCCTGCCGGTGGCGACGGTCGGCGGCCTCGAGCGGGCGGCGGTGGAGCTCGCCCGCCGCACCGGCTGCGCCGTGCTGGCCAAGGGCGGCCACCTTCCCGGCGACCTGCTGACCGATCTTCTCGTCGACGCAGCCGGCGAAGTGATCCGGTTCCAGAGCCCGCGCATCGACAGCCGCCACACTCACGGCACCGGCTGCACGCTGGCGAGCGGCATCGCCTGCGGCCTCGGCGCGGGGCTGCCGCTGGCCGAG
>DASVRK010000162.1:0-4883 GCA_036388655.1 Allosphingosinicella sp.
CATGCTGGCGAAATGGCTTCGAGTGCGCTGATTCCAACCAGTTTTCCCGCCGACCGTGACTGCCCCCCGGTTTTGCGGCAGAAGTTGGAGGTGGTCGAGGCCGTTGCCCGTCCGGCGCCCAAGCCGAACAGCCAGGCGCGCTGGCCCGAGGCGATCGCGCTCAGCGTGGCTTTGTGGCTGTTCGTGCTGCTCCTGTTCCTGCCCATCATCGTCGCCAAATATGAAGGCGAGAACTGGACCAGCGTCGCGCTCGACTGCTCCACCATCCCGGTGTCGATCCTGCTCGCCATGCCGATGTTCGCGGTGTTCCGGAACACCGTCCAATATGCGCTGAAGCACCGCGTCATCGTGATGATCGTGACGGTGATCTTCACCGCGGTGGTGAACACCGCCTACGACATCACTTTCCAGACGATCGTCAGCGCCAATTTCGACGGCACGTTCGAGTCGCTCGGCACCGATTTCAGCCGCGCTTATCCCACCCTCCTCAACTACATCCTGGTATTCGGCGTGAACATGGCGCTGTTCCAGGTGAGCTTCGCCCGCCGCGCCGCGCTCAAGCAGGAGCTGCAGCTCTCCCAGGCGCTGGCCAATGCCCAGCAGGCGCAGCTCGCCGCCTTGCGCTATCAGCTCAACCCGCACTTCCTGTTCAACGCGCTGAACTCGATCTCGGCGCTGATCGTCACCAAGCGCAACGAAGATGCCGAGCAGATGACCGACAAATTGTCGAGCTTCCTCAGAAATTCGCTGACCACCGATCCGGCCGAGCTGGTGCCGCTCGAGGAGGAGCTGGCGCTGATCGAGGAATATCTCGACATCGAAGGCGTCCGCTTCGGCGACCGGTTGAATGTGGAGATCGCCTGCGATCCGGATGCTGGTGTGGCATTGGTCCCCGGTTTCCTGGTCCAGCCGCTGGTCGAGAATGCGATCAAGCATGGCGTCGCGCCGTCGCGCGAGCCGGTCAACATCTCGGTCAGCGCCACCGTCGAGGAAGGCGATTTGTGTATCCGGGTCGAGAATGACAGCGTCCCCGGTGGCAACCAGATCCAGTCGGCGCGCAGCGGCGTCGGGCTGGTCAACGTCAAGCGCCGGCTGGAAGCCGTCTACGGCAAGTCGGCCAGCCTCACCGCCGAGCGTACCGAGCGCGGCTATACGGCGACGATTTGCATCCCCGAGATACAGCGAGCAAGTTGACTCGGCCTTATACTCTCCGGATATAGATTAAGGGCTGGGGAGGATTGAGTAATGCGTGTGCTGCTTGTCGACGACGAGGCCCTGGCCCTCGATCGCCTGCGCACCTTCTTCGGGGACATCGAGGATGTCGAAGTGGTCGGCCAGGCGCAGGACGGCGACGAGGCGCTGGCCGAGATCGAGCGGCTGCGGCCCGACCTCGTGATCCTCGACATCCAGATGCCCGGCCGCAACGGCCTCCGTGCCGCCGCCGAGCTCAACGTCGAGCCGCGCCCGGAGTTGGTGTTCGTCACCGCCCACGAACATTATGCCCCCGACGCCTTCGACGTCGACGCCGCCGATTATCTGCTGAAGCCGGTCCGGTTCGACCGGCTGCGCCAAGCGGTCGAACGCGCCCGCCGGCGCCGGTCGATGCGCGACCAGGCCGCGCGCGCCGGCCAGCTCGAGGAGGAAGTGGCGGCGCTGCGCTCGCACGGAGCGGTCCAGCATGACGATGCCGGCTTCTGGGTGCCCGAACGCGACGGCCAGCGCCGCGTGCCGATCGAAACGATCGACTGGATCGAGGCGGCGCGCGATTATGTGCTGCTCCACACCAGCGTCCGCAGCCATTTGCTGCGCACCACCATGTCGGCGCTCGAGGAGAAACTGGCGGGCGGGCCGCTGCTGCGCGTCCACCGCTCGGCCTTCGTGCGGCCGGACAAGGTCGCCGAGGTGAAGCGGGCCAACCGCTCGTTATGCCTGGTGCTCGCCGACGGCGCGCAGGTGCAGGTCGGGCCGAGCTATGTCGGCGCGGTCAAGGACGCGCTCCGGCTCGAATAGTCCTTAGCCGAGGCTGGCCGTCATCCGCTCCGCGCGAGGATTGCCGCCCATGCGGGGCCCGCCGAGCTTCATTCCGAACAGCCCCTGATAGGGATAGGTCCGGGTCGGGCCGGCCTGGTCCCGCGACCGGGCCGGCGTTGCGATCGGCTCGCCGAAGATGGACGTCCCGGCCATGGCTCAGAGCATGCCCGGCAGGGACGTCGCGGCCGTGAGCAGCATGGTGCTGACGAAAATCGCCGCTACGCACGTCGACACGGTCCGGAAAATCTCCGCAGTCATGGCCTGTCTCCCTTGAACCGACTCCGTTCGGGCCGGTGCCGACTCCCCTATGCCCCTGAGCCGTGAGTCGCCGCTGCCCTTCGACGGCCACGCGAATCGGTTCGACAAGCATGCAGCGGCGCGACGAAGCCGACATCGCGCGCGATGAAAATGTTACTGAAATGTGAAAGCCCGCGCGGCCGCCGGGCCCGGGGCTGCAAATCCGTCGCGCCAGCGTCGGCCTTCGCAGCATCGGCATTGCCCGGCCCGCGCGAAGGGACAGACTTTCCGAGGGAACTTCCATTGGGGGATGGGGCATGGGCCGCTGGCGGCGCTGGATAGGGATCGCGGCCGCGATGGCGGCGGCTTTGGTGGTGCTCGCCGGAGGCGCCGTCTTCATCGGCTCGGAATATGTGATGGGGCGCGGCCATCCCCCCTTCCGCGAGCGGCTCGCCGCGCCCACGGCCGCCCAGGCCGCGGACGCGCCGCGCCAGGCGCGGCTGCTCGGCTGCCTCAGCTGCCACGGCGAAGGCCTCAAGGGTAACGTCATGGTCGACATTCCCAACGTCGCCTGGATCCAGGCGCCCAACCTTACCGAGGTGGCGGCGCGGACCGGCGACCAGCAGCTCGCCGCCGCGATCCGCCAGGGGATCGGCCATGATCGCCGGCCTTTGTTCGTGATGCCGTCCGCCATGTATTCGCGGCTCAGCGACGGCGAAGTGGCGGCGCTGATCGGATGGATACGGAGCCTGCCGCGGGTCCCGGGCCGGATCGAGGGCTTCCGCGCGCGGCCGCTCGGCCGGGTCGCTTTGGTGGCCGGCAAGCTGCGGCCGGCGACCGCCCAGATGGAGGAATTCCGCACCGCCGCCCCGCTCGATGCCGGCGGGGGGCATGCCGCCGGCCGCAGGATCGCTTCGGTCACCTGCGCCGAATGCCACGGGCCGGCGCTGTCGGGCAGGGTGATGGAGACGGGCGACGTGGCGCCGGACCTCGCCATCGCCGGCGCCTATGATTTCGAGCAGTTCAAGACCTTGCTGCGCACCGGCCGCCCGCCTTCGGGCCGAAAGCTGGGGCTGATGGCCGAAGTTGCGCGGCAGGATTTCGTTCACCTCACCGAGGCCGAACTCAGGGCGCTGCACGGCTACCTCGCCGCGCGAGCGGCGAAGCTGCCCGACTGACCCTCAGGCGCCGTCGTTGCGCAGCCTCACCAGCTCGTCGACCGAGCGGCGGCCGCCGGCATTGGCGCGTCGGATGAAGTCGGCGCTGACCCCGTGGTCGCGCAGGCGGACGATCTCGTCGGCGCTGAGCCGGCCGTAGCCGAGGCCGCGTAGCTCGCCGACGAAATCGGCGGAAACGCCGTGGTCGCGAAGCCGAATGATCTCGCCGGTGGGGAGATTGTAGCCATGCTCGCGAAGCGCGCCGACATAGCCGGCGGAGACGCCGTGGTCGCGCAGCCGCACCAGTTCCTCGATCGCCAGGCGGCCGTAGCCGAGCCGGCGCAGATCGGCGACGAAATCAGGGCTGACGCCGTGGTCGCGGAGCCGGACGAGCGCGTCGGGCCCGAGGTCGCGGACGCCGAGGCGGACCAGCTCGCCGGCAAATTCGGGGGTGACGCCATGGTCGCGCATGCGGATCAGGCCGGCCAGGGTGCCGGCGCGATAGCCGAGCGCCCCCATTTCGCGCAGATAATCGAGGTCGGCGCCATGATCGCCGGCGCGCACCAGGTCGGCGACGGTCGGGCGGGCGTAACGCTGGCGGCCGAGCTCGTCGATATAAGCGGGACCGATCCTCGCCAGCGCCAGCGAGAGGAGCTGGCGTGGCGAGGCGGCGCCGATCCGGCGGCGCGCGAGCGCCTGGACGAAAGCGGGATCGGCGGCGAAGCGGCACTCGCCGGTGCCGCGCTGGCGGCGCGCAATGCCGCCGCAATCGAAAGAACCGGCCTCGCGGACGAGGCGGAAGCGGACCTGCTCGCCTTGGGCCGACGCGAGCTGCGCCGGCGCGAGCCCCTGGAGTTCGGCGAGCGAGCGGGTGTTGCTGTGGATCCACTGGCCGCCGCCGGGGAGGCTGCGGGAGAGGGTGAACTGCACCATCCCTGGGGCCGCTCTGTCACCGGCTTCGATCCGCCAGTCGATTTCGCCCGAATCCGATCCGTCCGCACCGGATTGGGCCGCGATGGCGCCGGAGAGCGCGAGCACGGCCAGAGCGGCCGCGATGAGGGGGTGACGCATGGAATCTCCATTGCAAGGCAAAGGCGTTTCGCCTTCCGATGCAAGCGCCGGGCCAAACCATCCCCTCTGGGGCGGGCGGCGGCTGGAGCCGGGCGCGGCGGACCGGACCGTCCGGTTTCGGACGAAGCTGTCCTTTTCCGGACGGTCCCGCGCGCCGCCGGACCGAGGTCAGGCGAACGGGCCCGCCATGGCGGCCGGGGCGGCGTGGAAGGCGGCGAGGGTGCCGCTGAGCGTCGCGATGCTGCAGCCGAACGCGGCGGCGGCAATCAGCAGCAGGCGAAGCCGCTTCATCTTCTGGTAGATATGCATGTTCCATTTCCTTTGTTCGTGCCGCCGGAGGGCGGCGCCACGGCCGCTCTGCCCGGGAGGCGTGAGAGCGAGCGTGGG
>DASVRK010000163.1:0-8513 GCA_036388655.1 Allosphingosinicella sp.
CCGGCAAGAGGCCGACGCCCTGCTCGAGACTTATCGCGCCGCGCTCGGCCTCGACTGATCGGCGTCGCTTGATTGATGGCCGCCGGACAGGCGGCTAAGGAGTTCCGGACAGCAGCTTTCGAAGGGCGGATGACGGCAATGGCCGGCCACAGCAAATTCAAGAACATCATGCATCGCAAGGGCGCGCAGGACAAAAAGCGCTCGGCGATGTTTTCCAAATTGAGCCGCGAGATCACGGTCGCGGCCAAGATGGGCACGCCCGATCCGGACATGAACCCGCGGCTCCGCGCCGCCGTCCTCGCGGCCAAGGCGCAGTCGATGCCGAAGGACAATATCCAGCGCGCGATCGACAAATCCTCGATGGGCGATGCCGAGAATTACGAGGAGATACGCTATGAGGGGTTCGGCCCCGGCGGCGTGTCGCTGATCGTCGAGGCGCTGACCGACAACCGCAACCGCACCGCCACCAACGTGCGCACCATCTTCTCGAAGAATGGCGGCAACCTGGGCGCGTCGGGCTCGGTGAGCCATGGCTTCAGCCGGCTCGGCCTCATCACCTACCCGGCCAAGGCGGGAAGCGCCGACGCCGTTTTCGAAGCGGCCATCGAAGCCGGCGCCGAGGATGTGGAATCCACGGAGGAGGGGCACGAAATCTGGACCGCGCAGGAGGATCTGCACGAAGTCGCCAAGGCGCTCGAACAGGCGCTCGGCGAGCCCGAAAGCACCAAACTCGCCTGGCGGCCGCAGACGCCGGTCGAGGTCGGCGAGCAGGAAGCCGGCTCGCTGATCAAGCTGATCGATGCGCTCGACGAGGATGACGACGTCCAGACCGTGTGGGGCAATTACGAGGTTCCGGACGAGGTGATGGAGCGGCTTTCCTGATCATCCTCGGCCTCGATCCCGGCCTCGGCTGCACCGGCTGGGGTCTGATCGCCGCCGACGGGAACCGGCTCGGCCACGTCGCCAACGGCCAGATCAGGACCGACGCCAAGGCGCCGCTGCCGGAGCGGCTGACCGCCCTTTACGACGCGCTGTGCGCCGTTGTCGCCGATCACCGGCCGGGCGGCGCCGCGGTCGAGGAAGTGTTCGTCAACGAAAACCCGCAATCGACCCTGAAGCTGGGGCAGGCGCGGGGCGTGATTCTGCTCGCCGCCGCGCGCAGCGGCGTCGCCATCGGCGAATATGCGCCGCGGCTGGTCAAGAAGGCGGTGGTCGGCACCGGCGCCGCCGACAAGGCGCAGGTCCACGCGATGGTGGCGCGGCTGCTGCCCGGGGTGAAGATCGCCGGCCCCGATGCCGCCGACGCGCTGGCGGTGGCGATCACCCACGCCCATCATCTGGCGAGCGCCCGCGCCTTGCGGGGGCACGCCGCATGATCGCGAAGCTTCGCGGCCTGCTCGACAGCTTCGGCGCCGATCACGCGGTGATCGACGTCCAGGGCGTCGGCTATTGGGTCTCGGCCTCGACCCGCACCCTGTCCGCGCTCGGCGCGGTCGGCGACGAGATCATGCTCCACACCGAAATGCAGGTTTCGGACGACGCGATCCGCCTGATCGGCTTCGCCACGGCTGCCGAGCGCGACTGGTTCAGGTTGCTTACGTCCGTCCAGGGGGTGGGCGCGCGGGTGGCGCTGGCGATTCTGTCGGCGCTGACCGACGACGAACTCCACCGCGCCATCGCCAGCGGCGACAAGGCGATGGTGGCGCGCGCGCAGGGCGTCGGGCCAAAGCTCGCCTTGCGCATCGTCACCGAGCTCAAGGACAAGGCCGGCGGCCTCGTGCTCGGCCCGGCAGGGCCGGTGCCGGTCGCGGCCGGCAATGCGGCGGACGCGGTCTCGGCCTTGCTCAACCTTGGCTTCAAGCCGGCCGAAGCCTCGGGCGCGGTGGCGAAGGCGGAAGCGGAGCTCGGCCCGGGCGCGACCCTCGACGCGCTGGTCCGGCTCGCGCTCAAGAAAGCGGCGCGCTAGCACCCCGTCATCCTCGCGAAAGCCCCCCGTCATCCTGGCGAAAGCCAGGATCTCACTTCCTTGGGGTGCCGGAGGAAGAAAAGGGAGATTCCAGCTTCCGCTGGAATGGACGGTATGCGCCTATGCCTTCCACACCTCGCCGAATAGCCGGACGAAATTGTCGCCGAGCACCTTGTCGACCCGCGCCGAGCTCCAGCCGCGGCGCTTGAGGTCGGCGGCGATGCGGTCGTAGCGGAAGACGTCGTTATACCCTTCGACCAGGTTGAACACGTCGGGCGCCTCGCCGGGGGCGGCGATGCCCCTCTTGCGGCGCTCCTCGAAAAATTCGCGCTGCTGCTTCCGGGCCTCGTCGTCGATCGTATAGCCCATCAGCGGATTGTCGGTGCCGATGCCGACATGGTCCTCGCCGCACACGTTGACGGCATGATCGAGATGGCGGAGCAGGTCTTCCGCCGTCGCCTGGCCCTTCGGCCGCAGGAACGGCATCAGATAGACTCCGAACACGCCGCCCTTGTTGGCCAGCGCCCGCATCTCGGCATCGTAAGTGTTGCGCGGGAAATCGACCAGCGCGCGGCAGCCGCTATGGGTGATGGCGGGCGGCGCCTTGGCTTCGGCAATGCCTTCGGCGATGGTGCGCTGGCCGGCATGGCTGAGGTCGAGCAGGACATTGGCCGCGTTGATTTTGCCGATCACCTCGCGGCCGAAATCCGACAGCCCGGCATTGGAGCGCTCGAGGCAGCCGTCGCCGGCGAGGTTGCGCTTGTTGTAGGTGAGCTGGAGTATCTTGACGCCGAGATTGGCGAAGGTGTCGACCCTCGCCGCATCGCCTTCGAGAGCGGTCGTGTCCTGGAAATTATAGATGAGGCCGAGCTTGCCGGCGGCGCGCGCCGCGCGGATGTCCGCGACACTCTCGATCTTCGCCACCAGCGCCGGCTGACCGGCGATCATGCCGTCCCACATCGCCACCGCCTGGGCGGCGTTTTGGAAGCGGTCGGGCCCGTTGCCGACATCGGCTATCGTCATGCTGATGAGGTCGATGCGCCGCTGCCGGATCGCGTCGATCAGGCGCTGCGTCGGCACAGGTTTGCCGTCCTTCTCCTCGAACCCGTCGACCGCGCCCAGCGCATCGAAATAGATCGAGCGCGCCTTGCGCGGCCGCGGCGCCGGATCCGCCGCCGAAGCCCGCATCGGCAGCCCGAGCGCAGCGCCCGCGGCGCCCGCAGCCAGGAGAAATTCGCGACGATCCATGCTGCTGCTCGATGTTAGAGTGTTGATACACTAATACAGTTCGGCGGCCCACTCAAGCGGGTCCGAAGCTGTTGGGAAACGAGGTTCGGCTGGCGCTCGAGAAAACGGGGCGCTAAGCTGCCGTGGAGGAGTAAGTCATGCAGGTCACTGCCATTCTGACGCCTGCGGAGGAGGGCGGCTACGTCGCTTTCAACCCCGAGACAGGGACGACGACACAGGGGGAGTCGGTGGAGGAGGCGCTGGCCAACCTGCGCGAGGCGGTCGAGCTGTATCGTGAAGAGTTTTCCAGTTAAGAGGGGCAGCCCATGGTGGATATGAGCATTCTCGTTGGAAGCGTCCGGCGCTTCGGTCTCGTCGGCCCTCCCTATGAGGTGCTCGGTCCTTCCTTGCCGTCGGAAGCGGGCGAGCCGCAGATGCGCATCCTCCTCATAGAGAGCGGCGAAGAGGTGGATTATCCGGTGAGCGAGGTCGTCAACGATCCCGTCGATGCCTGATGTTCGCGATCGGGTTTGACCTGCTATGGCACCAGACGAGGCAGACGCACCCCAAGGGTGTGAGCCAAGCCTATGCCGACATCGGTGCGGTCCTCAACCGCTACGGCTTCTCGCGCGTGCAGGGGAGCGTTTATGTCTCCCATGGAGACAGCCTCGTCAACGTCACGCTCGCTATGAATGCGTTGAAGGCGCTGCCCTGGTTTCCGAATTGCGTGCGCGATATCCGGGCCTTCAAGGTCGAGCATTGGAGCGACTTTACCGACTTCATGAAGACGTGAGGAAGCGAAGGTGACAGACGCCGCCCGTCTCACCACCCCCGATCGCCGGCCCGAGGACCTCGACGCCGCGCTTCGGCCGAAGACGCTCGACGAGTTCGTTGGGCAGCGCGCCGCCCGCGAGAATTTGCGGGTGTTCATCGATGCCGCGCGCCATCGCGGCGATGCGCTCGACCATGTCCTGTTCTTCGGGCCGCCGGGGCTCGGCAAGACGACGCTGGCGCAGATCGTCGCGCGCGAGCTTGGCGTCGGCTTCCGCGCCACGTCGGGCCCGGTGATCGCCAAATCGGGCGACCTCGCCGCCTTGCTCACCAATCTCGAGGATGGCGACGTCCTGTTCATCGACGAGATCCACCGCCTCAATCCGGCGGTCGAGGAGGTGCTCTATCCGGCGATGGAGGACCGCGCGCTCGACCTGATGATCGGCGAGGGCCCTTCGGCCCGGTCGGTGCGGATCGACCTTCCCAAATTCACTTTGGTTGGCGCGACCACGCGGCAGGGGCTGCTGACGACGCCGCTCCGCGACCGTTTTGGCATTCCGGTCCGGCTCAATTTCTACAGCGTCGAGGAGCTCGAGCAGGTGGTGCGGCGCGGGGCGCGCCTGATGGGGCTGGACCTCACCGAGGACGGCGCCACCGAGGTGGCGCGGCGCTCGCGCGGGACGCCCCGCATCGCCGGGCGCCTGCTCCGCCGGGTCCGCGATTTCGCTCATGCTGCCGGCGAGCTCCGCGTCGACGCCCGCGTTGCCGACGCCGCGCTGACGCGGATGGAAGTGGACGCGCTCGGGCTCGACGCGATGGACCGCCGCTACCTGACGATGATCGCCGACATCTACAAAGGCGGCCCGGTCGGCGTCGAGACGCTCGCCGCCGGGCTTTCGGAGCCGCGCGACACGATCGAGGAGGTGATCGAGCCGTTCCTGATCCAGCTCGGCCTCGTCGCCCGCACCGCGCGCGGCCGCTGCCTCAACGGCCGCGCCTGGACCCACCTTGGCATCGTTCCTCCGAAAGGCGCGCAGGACGGGCTGTTCGACTCGAATTGAGGGCGCTGCGGCGCAAAAACGTCTCGCCTCGCCCGTTCATCCTTCCGCCGCGAATCCGGCGTGGTTAACACTCGCGGGCGTGAGCGGGGACGGGATCGATACACCTTATCAAGGCGGCTTCGTGGGCAAGACCCACCGCTTCGCGCTACGCGTCTATTTCGAGGACACCGACACGGCCGGCATCGTCTATTATGCCAATTATCTGCGCTTCATGGAGCGGGCGCGCTCCGACATGCTGCGCGCGGTCGGGATCGACCAGCGGGCGGCGCTCGAAGGCGGCGACGGCGTCTATGCGGTCGCCGAAGCGTATATCAAATATCGCGCCTCCGCCCGGCTCGACGACGCGCTGGTCGTCGTCAGCCATGTGCGCGAGGTGCGGGCGGCGAGCTGCGTGATTCAGCAGCAGGTCATGCGCGGAAGCGAAATCCTGACCCACGCCAAGGTGACGGCCGCCTTCCTGTCGCCCGACGGGCGTCCCAGGCGCCAGCCGCGCGCGTGGGTGGAGATATTCGAGCGGTTGAAAGGGGAATTGGAAGCGTGACCGACATGGGATTGACCGGCGGGGCAAGCGAGATGATGTCCCCGGTCGCCTTGTTCCTGCAGGCCGACATCGTCGTCAAGGCGGTGATGATCGGGCTCATCCTGGCCAGCATCTGGACCTGGGCGATCATCCTGTCGCACTGGCTGCGCGTCAGGCGGGTCGGCCGCGAGAATGACAAGTTCGAGCGGGAGTTCTGGAAAGCCGAGGATATCGACCGCTTCAACGATGCGCGCGGCGGCGACGACTGGCCGAGCGCCAAGGTGTTCGCCGCGGGGATCGCCGAATGGCGCCGGTCCACCGCCGGCCGCAATGTCGACAAGGAAGGCACCCGCTCCCGCCTCGCCACCGCCATGCATGCGGCGGTGGGGGCGGAGGTGGACCGGCTCGCCGACCGGCTCAACGTTCTCGCCACGATCGGCTCGGTGGCGCCGTTCGTGGGGCTGTTCGGCACGGTCTGGGGGATCATGCGCAGCTTCAGCGACATTGCCGGCGCCAACAACACCAGCCTCGCCGTGGTCGCGCCCGGCATCGCCGAGGCGTTGTTCGCGACCGCGCTGGGCCTGTTCGCCGCGATACCGGCGGTGATCGCCTACAATCGCATGACCCACGGCATCAACCGGATCGAGGCCAAGCTCAGCCGCTTTGCCGACGGCTTCCACGGCACGCTCAGCCGGGAATTGGAGGCCGAGGCATGAGCGGGGGGTCGAAATCCTCCCCGGAACGGGGAGGGGGACCGGCGAAGCCGGTGGAAGGGTGCGAGCGTAGCGAGCGTGGAGGCGCGGGCCCCCTCCACCATACTGCGCATGGTCCCCCTCCCCGTTCCGGGGAGGAATCATAATGGCCATGGGTCCGATCCATAGCGGCGGACAGCGGCGGCGGCGGACGCCAATGGCGGAGATCAACGTCACGCCGATGGTCGACGTGATGCTGGTGCTGCTGATCATCTTCATGGTGACCGCGCCCCTGCTGGTCGCCGGCGTGCCCGTCGACCTGCCCGAGACCAAGGCCGGCGCGCTCGATCAGGAGCAGAAGCCGGTCCAGATATCGCTGGAGGCGAGCGGGTCGATCTTCATCGACGACGCCAAGGTGACGGAGGCCGAGCTCGGCCAAAGGCTGGCGCAGATCGCCGGCGCCAGCGTCGAAGAGGGCGGCCCGCGCATCTTCCTGCGCGCCGACCGCGGCCTCGATTACGGCCGGGTGATGCGGGTGATGGGCGAGATCAACGCCGCCGGCCTGCGCCGGGTCGCCCTCGTCAGCACCCAAGGCCAGGAGGGCTGATGGACCGCGCCGAAGCCACCGGATTAGGCGCTGCGACGCTCGGCCACGCGGCCCTGCTCGCGGCGCTGACGCTCGGCTTCGCCAATGTCGTGCGGCCGCCGGTCTTGAACGATCCGATGGAGGTCGAGTTCGTCGACGAGGTCGGGCTGGAAAGCGCCGCGCCGGTGCCTTCGCCGGCCGAGGCGGCGCCGCGGCTCGCCGAGGTCGAGGGGCCGGTCGAACCGGTGGCGCCGCCGCCGACACCGCCGCCGCCCGCCCCCGTCCCCGAGCCGCTGCCGCAGCCCAAGGCGATCAAGCCCGCGCCCGCGCCCGCGCCCAAAGCAGTCGAGCGCCCGAAGCCGCCCAAGCCCGCACCCGCCAAAGCCAAGGCAGCTCCCGCCAAGGCGCCTCCCCAGAAGGCGGCCCCTGCCAAGGCCGCACCGCCCAAGCAGGACAGCGCCGCCAAAGCCAAATCGCAGCCCAAAGGGCGCCTCAGCGGCATCCTCAGCGGCATCAGCGACCGCGAGACCACCAGCCGCTCGACGGCGCCGCCCGCTCAAAAGGCGGGCCCGGCGGTGCAGGCCTCGCTGGTCGCCGCGGTGCGCCGCCAGGTGAAGCCGCATTGGAAAGCGCCGACCGGCGCCGACGTGGAGCTGCTCCGCACCGAGCTCAGCATCCGCCTCGCCAAGGACGGCAGGGTCACCGACATCGACGTGCTTCGCACCACCGGTCAGAATGCCAGCAACCGCCCGCAGGTGAAGCTCCACCAGGAGCAGGCGGTGAAGGCGGTGCGGCTGGCCTCGCCCTTCAATCTTCCGGCCGAATATTACGACGCCTGGAAGCATCTCAGCCCCTTCGGATTCGACAAAAGGCTATCGCAATGACCCGAATGAAGCTCCTGCTCGGAGGCCTCGCCGCAACATTCCTGGCCGCATTGCAGCCGGCCCATGCGCAGCTGGCCGTCGATGTCACGGACGAAAGCGGCAACGACATGATCATCGCCGTGCCTGCGATGCCGACGTCGCAAAGCGCTCCGACTCCGGCCGGCACCACCGACGCCCTCGGCCGGCAGATAGCCGAGGTGGTGGTGGCGGACCTTCGCGGCAGCGGCCTCTTCCAGCCCCGCGGCCCGGGGGAGGTCCGCGCCATTGGTTATCCGGAAGTCACCGCGCCGGCGTACGATTATTGGCCGGGCACCGGCGCCGTCGCGCTCGTGCAGGGCTTCGTCCGCGCCAATGGCGACGGCAAGATCACCGTCGGCTGCTACCTGTACGACGTCGGCCTGCGCTCGGAGCTTACCCGTCAGGGCTATGTGATCGAGCCGCGCGAGTGGCGGCGCGCCGCCCATAAATGCGCCGACGCCATCTATTCGCGCCTGTCCGGGGAAAGCCCGTTCTTCGACAGCCGGATCGCCTATATCGCCGAATCCGGTCCGAAAGCGCGGCGCGTGAAGCGGCTGGCGGTGATGGATTCGGACGGCGCCAATCACCGCTTCCTCACCAACGGCCAATCGATCGTGCTCACCCCCCGCTTCTCGCCCGATTACCGGCATATCGTCTACATGAGCTACTCCGAGCGGCGGCCGAGCATTTATATTTACGATACCCTCACCGATCGGCAGCGGGTCGTCACTGAGAGCGCCAACCAGGCCTTCGCGCCCCGTTTCTCCCCTGATGGCCGCTACATCCTC
>DASVRK010000164.1:0-2453 GCA_036388655.1 Allosphingosinicella sp.
GACCTGGTCAGCGGCGTCGCCCGCGGCAACTATTTCAACGTCGTCATCCTCGGCTCCGACCGCAGCGACACGTTCGACGAAACCGCGAGCACGGAAAATTATTACATCAACGGCGGCATGGGCAACGACCGGCTTATCGGCGGCGGCGGCCGTGACTTCCTGGTCGGTGGAGCCGGCGACGACCGGCTGATCGGGCGGCAGAGCGCCGACAGCTTCATCGGCGGCGCCGGCGACGATTTCATCCTGGGAGCGGTCGGCAACGATCGCGCCTTCTTCAACGTCTCCACCGACGGTAGCGACCGGACCAATCTCGGCTCCGGGCAGGACGTGGTCGAAGTGTCGGCCAACGAGCCGGGCCAGGTTCGGCTGACCTTCACCAGCTCGGAAGTCGGCGATCGTAACGCGGATGACAGCAACACGGGCGAGAATCAGGACGGCGGCCTCGCCGTGCGCCTGCAGCTCGAGGGCGCGGACGACACCCTGACGGGCTCGGTCAGCCGCTTCGACGATGAAGGCATCACCTTCCGGAGCACCACCGAAGGCGTCACCTTCGATGTCCGGGATCTGACCAGCGGCACCGAACGCGGCGACCAGTTCGATGCGGTCGTGCTCGGCACCAGCCGCCGCGACGGCTTCAACTTCATCCGCGACGAGGAAAACTATTATGTGAACGGCGGGCAGGGTGACGACCGGATCGTCGGCGGCCGCAGCGACGACTTCCTGGTCGGCGGCGCGGGCAACGACCGGCTGACCGGCAAGGGCGGCGACGACATGATGATCGGCGGCGGCGGCGAAGACACGTTCGTCTTCAACGGCGCGCCTGGCGAGGACACCATCCTCGACTTCACGTCGGGCTCCGACCAGATCGACCTCAGCGCCTACGGCATCACGTCGGACGACGTCGACACGCAGGCCTCGGGCGACGACACGATCGTGCGCGTCGACGCCAATCAGGACGGGAATTTCGACTTCCGGATCATCCTGGAGAATTCGGCCCCGCCTGCCCAGACCGACTACGTCTTCTGACGAAAAGGCGTCTCCTCCCGGCTCTGCCGGGAGGGTCGTCATGAAGAAACTACAGCTCCGCCGGCGCTCGCGCCGGCGGAGTTTTGATGTGGCTCAGCCGGAGCGGCGCGGCGGGGCCGGCCGAAGCTGCCAGGCCGGGCCGCCGCCGCGGGCCATCACGCCGGCCAAAGTCGAGGCGCCGCCGGCTTCCAGAGCGGCGAGCAAGCCTTCGACATCCTCGCCGCCGGTCCAGGGCGGCTCCAGCCCATTGGCCGCGCGTATCTCGGCGAGCGCGCGGGCAAGCAGCCGGCGCCGGAGCTCGCGGGGAAGCCCGGTCGGGTCGACCCGCCATTCGCCGCCCTGCGAGGTGATGCGGTCCTCGGCGAGCTCCGCGGCCGACCAGGCGAGCGCCTCGTCGGCTTCGCGGCAGGCGGCGGCGCTGCGGGCGAGGCGGTGCGGCTCGAACTGGGGATGCTCGGCCAGCAGGCGCCGGATCGCGGCGCGGTCGAAGCGCGGGTCGCGGTTCGAGGGATCGTCGGCGGCCTCGATTCCGGCTGACGCCACAAGGTGGACGAGCTCGGCCTTGGTCCAGCCGAGCAGGGGACGGATGACGAGGAGGTCGCCTTCGGCGCGGACCGGGCGGATCCCGGACAAGCCCGCGACTCCGGAGCCGCGCCGAAGCCGCATCAGCATCGTCTCGGCCTGGTCGTCCGCATGGTGCGCGGTGGCGAGGCGGGAGAGGCCGCGCCGGCCGGCCCATCCCGCGAGCGCGGCATAGCGGGCGCCGCGCGCTTCGCCCTGCAGCCCGGCCGGCCCGTCCGGCACCGCGGCTTCGAGGATGGTATGCGGGCAGCCGATGCGGGCGCAAATATCCTCGACATGGAGCGCTTCGACGGCGCTTGCCGGACGCAGGCCGTGATCGACGGTCGCGGCCTCGACCTCGCCAGGCAGCGCCGCGGCGGCGAGCAGCAAGAGGGCGAGGCTGTCCGGCCCGCCCGAGACGGCGACGCCGAGCCGGCCGCTTTCGCCCAGGGTCGCGAGGTCGCGCCGGAAGCGGGCGAGCTGGTCCGGGGAAGGGGCGAGCGACGGCATCCGCGAAGCTTTAGGGGAATAGCGGGTCAGGGGGAAATCGGGCGGGGCCGAGCGCTTTTACGACGGGCGAGGGGCGGGCGGTGAGGCTCTACTCGAGTCTGGACGCAGGGCGTGAACCCGATTGCAGCCGCTCCGCCGGCACACCGCCCGGGCGCCGAGCGGAGACTCTTGCAAAATAGGATTTCGCTCGTTCTACCCTTCAGATGGACCAGAGCCGGGACCCCGCACAGCGCGGTACGACCTCCGCCGGCGGGACGGGCACTCGTCCCGCCCCGGTACTGCCCCGCATCCGGACGCGATCGATCGTCTCCTCCATCCCAAGCCGTCCGGAACGAACCCCGTCTCCCGCTCATCCC
>DASVRK010000165.1:0-14713 GCA_036388655.1 Allosphingosinicella sp.
CCTCAAACGGGTCGTGTTCGGCCAGGATGCGGCGATCGGCGTGCTATCCTCGGCGATCAAGCTGAGCCGCGCCGGGCTTCGCGATCCCGACAAGCCGATCGGCAACTACCTCTTCTCCGGCCCCACCGGCGTCGGCAAGACCGAGGTGGCGCGCCAGCTCGCCTCGATCATGGGCATCCCGCTCCAGCGTTTCGACATGTCGGAATATATGGAGCGCCACTCGGTCAGCCGCCTGATCGGCGCGCCTCCGGGTTATGTCGGCTACGACCAGGGCGGGCTTCTGACCGACGCCGTCGACCAGCATCCGCACAGCGTGCTGCTGCTCGACGAGATCGAGAAGGCGCATCCGGACCTGTTCAACATCCTCCTCCAGGTGATGGACAACGGCAAGCTCACCGACCACCACGGCAAGACGGTCGATTTCCGCAACGTCATCCTGATCATGACCACCAATGCGGGCGCCAGCGACATGGCGCGCGAAGGGGTGGGCTTCGGCGCCATGACCCGCGAGGGCGAGGACGAGGAAGCGATCAAGCGGATGTTCACGCCGGAATTCCGCAACCGCCTCGATGCGATCGTTCCGTTCGCCTATCTGCCGCCCGAGGTCGTCGCCCGGGTCGTGGACAAGTTCATCCTCCAGCTCGAAATGCAGCTGGCGGACCGCAACGTCCACATCAGCCTCGACGAGGAATCGAAGAAGTGGCTGACCGCCCGGGGCTATGACCGGCTCTACGGCGCGCGCCCGATGGGCCGCCTCGTCCAGGAGAAGATCAAGCAGCCGCTGGCCGAGGAGCTGCTGTTCGGCAAGCTGATGCACGGCGGCGAGGTCAAGGTCCGGATCAAGGACAATGCGCCCAGCTTCGAGATCATCGCGGCCCCGCCCAAGGGCCGCAAGAAGAAGAAGGGCCAGCCGGAAGCCGAGCAAGGCGAGCAGGGCCAGCCGGAAGAAGGCCAGCCCGAAGCCCAGGCCTGATGATCGAAGCGCCCCTCTCCTCCGGGTGATCCCGGAGGAGAGGGAATGCTCTTCCCCCTCCCCTTTCCGCCTCCGCCGCCTTAAGGCTCCGCTATGTTCGGCAGGCCCGGCGCGCTAGGCTGGGCGTGAATCAGAGGAGCGGCGCCGCATGGCCGGATCGATCACCTTCTACACCAACCCCATGTCCCGCGGCCGGATCGCGCGCTGGATGCTCGAGGAAGTGGGCGAGCCGTACGAGACCGTGCTGCTCGATTATGCGACGACCATGAAGTCGCCCGACTATCTGGCGATCAACCCGATGGGCAAGGTGCCGGCGATCCGCCACGGCGAGACCGTGGTCACCGAAGCGGCGGCGATCTGCGCATATCTGGCCGAGATGTTCCCCGACAAGGGGCTCGCGCCGCCGCCCGGCAACCAGCGCCGCGGGCCTTATTATCGCTGGATGTTCTTCGCCGCCGGCCCGGTCGAGGCGGCGGTGACCGGTAAGGCGCTGGGGCTGCTCGCGCCGGCCGAGAAAAAGGCGATGGCGGGCTATGGCAGCTTCGACGAGACCATCGACGCGCTCGAGCGGGCGGTCTCCCAGTCCGAATATATATGCGGCGAGCAATTCACCGCCGCCGACGTCTATGTCGGGTCGCAGATCGGCTGGGGCCTGATGTTCGGCTCGATCGACAAACGGCCGGCCTTCCAGGATTATGTCGGGCGGCTCCAGTCGCGGCCGGCCGCGCGCCGCGCCCGCGAGCTCGACGACGCCGCCATGCCCAAGCAGGACGGGAAGGAACAAGCTTGACCCCCGAGACACGCTCCGCCGCGATCGCGCTCTACGATCGCTTCACCCATGGCGGCATCGACCGCCGCGCCTTCATGGCCGACCTCACCAAGCTGGCCGGCAGCGCCGCCGCCGCCAACGCGCTCTTGCTCGGCATCGCCGCCGATCCCGCCGCCGCCGCGATCGTGCCGCCCAACGACCCGCGGCTCCAGACCCGCACCCTCACATGGGAGCTGCTCCCCGGCCGCAAGATGAGCGGCTATGGCGCCGCCCCGGTCAACGCCGCGCCGAACCTGCCTCTGGTCCTCGTCATCCACGAGAATCGCGGCCTCAACGAGCATATCCGCGACGTCGCCCGGCGCGTGGCTTTGGCCGGCTTCTCGGCGGTGGCGCCCGACTTCCTCTCGCCCAGCGGCGGGACGCCCGCCAATGAGGACCAGGCGCGCGACATGATCGGCAAGCTCGACCTGGCAACCGCGGTGGCCGACGGACGGGCGATGATCCAGTGGCTGAATTCCCCGGCCGGCGGGTCGCGCAAGGTCGGCGCGGTCGGCTTTTGCTGGGGCGGCGCGATGGTCAACCGGCTCGCGGTGGCGGCCGGCCCCGCGCTCAGCGCCGGCGTCTCCTTCTACGGCCCCGCCCCCGAGCTGGCCGAGGCCGCCAAGGTCGAGGCGGCGATGCTGATCCACCTGGCCGCGCTCGACGAGCGGGTGAACAAGACCGGGCTTCCCTGGATCGAGGCGTTGCGGGCGGCGGGCAAGCGCGTGACCGGCACCGTCCACCCCGGCGTCAACCACGCCTTCCACAACGACACTTCGGCTGAGCGCTATAACAAGCCCGCCGCCGAGGCCGCCTGGGCCGCGACGGTCGCCTTCTTCCGAACCCATCTTGCCTAAGGCGGCGCCGGTCCTGGCGCTGCTCGCGGCGCTCGGCTCGGCCGCGCCGGCCGCCGCCGCCGAGGAGACCCTGCCGGACCGCGTCGACCGGCACCTCCGCACCAAGGCCTCGGGCCCGTTTTCGGGCGTGGCTTTGGTCGCTCAGTTCGGCCAGATCTGGTTCCATCGGGCCTATGGCCATGCGAGCGCGGAAGCGTCGGTGCCGAACGCCACCAATACGCGCTTCGCTATCGCCTCGCTCACCAAGCCGATCACCGCGGCGGCCGTGCTGCGGCAGGTCGAGCTCGGCAAGATCCGGCTCGATGCCTCCATCTGCGACTATCTCACCGCCTGCCCGCGGCGCTGGAAACCGGTGACGATCCGGCACCTGCTGTCGCACACCTCCGGGCTCCCCGACCTGTTCGAGAAAGTCTCGCCCTCGTCGGCGACCACGTTCCGCCCGGCGATCGACGCGGCCGTCGCCGCCCATGGCGCGGGCGCGCTCAGCAGCCGCCCCGGCAGCCGCTACGCCTACAACAACTTCAATTATTTCCTGCTCGGCTATGCGCTCGAGGCGGTGACGGGGGAGAGTTGGGACGCCGCCGTGCGGGGCGCGGTGCTGGCGCCCGCCGCGATGGCCGGGACGCGCTACGATGTCAAGCCGCCGGCGGCGCCTGGCGCGGCTTCGGGTTATCGCCGGGTCGACGCGGGCCGCGTGATCGCCGCGCCGCATTTCAGCCCGGCCGCTTATGCCGCGGGCGGCCTGGTCTCGACCGCGGAAGATCTGCTGCGCTTCGAAGGGGCGCTCAGCGGTGGCAAGATCGTGGAGGCGGGCACGCTGCAGCTTATGACCAGGCCCGGCCTCGGCCGGTACGGGCTCGGCTGGCAGGTGCTGAAGCAGTTCGGGCGGATGCAGCGCAACCATACCGGCCAGCTCCCCGGCTATGCCAGCCACATCGCCCGCTATGATGACGGCACCACCATCATCCTGCTCAGCAATGTCGACAACGAGCCGGCCCAGGACACCGCCTGCGAGATAGCGGCGCTGAGCTTCGGCCTGCCCCTGCCCGAGCCCGGCAAGCCCGCCTGCCCCCCGGCCGCCTGAAACCCAACGAAAAAGGCCCGGCGCTGGGCCGGGCCTTTCTCGTCTCGCTCGTGGGACCGCCTATTCGCGGCTGCCCATGAACTGAAGGAGGAACGTGAACATGTTCACGAAGTCGAGGTAGAGCGACAGCGCGCCCATGATGGCCGTCTTGCCCATCATGTCGGAGCCGGCGACCTGGAAGTAGAGGCTCTTGATCCGCTGCGTGTCATAGGCGGTGAGGCCCGCGAACAGCAGCACGCCGATGAAGCTGATCCCCATCTGCATCGCGGTCGAGCCCACGAACATGTTGATCACCATCGCGATGATCAGGCCGAACACGCCCATGATCAGGAAGGTGCCCCATCCGGACAGGTCCTTCTTCGTGGTGTAGCCCCACAGGCTGAGGCTGGCGAAAGCGGCCGCCGTTGCGAAGAAGGTCGTGGCGATCGACTGCTGCGTGAACACGAAGAAGATCGACGACAGCGACACCCCCATCACGGCCGCGAAGGCCCAGAACAGCATCTGCGCCGTTCCGGTCGACAGCCGGTTGATCCCGAAGCTGAGCACCATGATGAACGCCAGCGGCGAGAACATGATGACATATTTGAGGATGCCCGGGCCGAACAGGATCGCCGGAGCGCCCGACCAGTTCGAGAACAGCAAAGCGACGATGCCGGTGAGCAGCACGCCCGAGGTCATATAATTGTAGACCGACAGCATATAGGACCGCAGGCCCGCGTCGAAGGCCACGCCCTCCCGGCCGACATCCGCCGTGCGCGGCGCTGCGGTCATTCGCGGGTCAAACCCATTTGCCATTTGAACACTCTCCTTTGACGGCAAAACCCTTGCCGTTAGTCGCCAATATCGGGTGAATCCGCGTCCCTTTCAAGGAAAACCGGACTTGGGGCGGGGCAGCCGGGCGCGTAGAGGTCCCGATATGCACCGCCTGTTCGTCGCCATTCGTCCTCCAACCGAGATTCGCGAGCGGCTGCTCGACCTGATGGAGGGGGTCGACGGCGTCCGCTGGCAGGACGAGGAGCAGCTCCACCTCACAATTCGCTTCATCGGCGAGGTCGACCGCCACGCCGCCGAGGACATCGCCGCGGCGCTCGCCAACCTTCGGCATCCGCGCTTCGATCTCGCCCTCGACGGGATCGGCAGCTTCGACCGGCGCGGCCAGGCCGCCACGCTCTGGGCCGGCGTCGCGCCGCAGGAGCCCTTGAAGGCGCTCCACAAGAAGGTCGATCAGGCGGTCCAGCGCGCAGGTGCCGCGCCGGACCGCCGGGCCTATATGCCGCACATCACCCTCGCCCGGCTCGGCCGGTCGGCAGGGTCGATCAGGACCCTGCTCGAGAGCCATGGCGGCCTGTCCAGCCCGCGCTTCGAGGTCGACCACTTCCGTCTTTACGAAAGCAGCCTGTCGCCCAAGGGCGCGGTCTATACGATCGTCGCGCGTTACCCGCTCGACTGACGCCTGAGCCTAGCAGCGCACCCGATCGTCGTACCGGCGATAGCCGCCGCGATCGACGTAGAAGCAGCGGCCATAATCGTCGCGGTACCAGCGCCGATCGCCGTTCGCGGTCGCGGCGCCGATCAGGCCTCCGGCCACCGCTCCGACGGCGGCGCCTTCGCCGACCCCGACACCGCCGACCAAGGCCCCGACGCCGGCACCGGCGGCGGCACCGACCGCAGCGCCGGTCGCGGCCCTGCCGAGAGTGCGGTTGTTGTCGCCGTAGCGATCATAGCCATAGCCGTAGCGGTCATGGGTCGTGCAGGCTCCCAGCGACATACCGGCCGCAAGGATCAGCCCGATGGTTCCAGTTTTACGCATACATCACCTCCGAAGAAGATTCGCCAATCTGCCGCCTCGTGGGAAGGGCACGGCGCCCTGGCCGCGGCTGGCTTTTGGAGAACGGGCACAGCCCCCCTTCGTTCCGGAATGGGCGCCCCGGGACGCCGCCCGGCGCCTGGAATACGCTCAGGCGCCGAGGCGGGTCAGGAGACGATCGACCATGCCGGCATAAGCCGAGCCGAACAGCCGCAGATGCACGAGCGCCGGGAACAGCTGGTAGACGCGCCTGCGCTCCTCCCACCCAGGCTCGGGCCGGCCGTAGCCGTTCCAGAAATCGGCCGGGGGCGAGCCGAACAAGGTCAGCATCGCCAAATCGACCTCATTATGTCCGAAATAGCAGGCCGGATCGATGAGGGCGGCGAGCTTGCCGCCTTCGACGAGGATATTGCCTTCCCACAGGTCGCCATGGAGGTGCGAAGGCGGCGGCACCTTGGGCAGAAGCTGCGCCATCCTCCCCGCGAGCCGATCCACCCGCTCCCGCCACGGCCGGTCGAGCACGCTTGCGGTCGCCACCAGCCGCTGCTCTCCCCAGAAAGCCGGCCAATCGTCGGTCTGCCGATTGTCGAGCGCGACCGTGCCGAGCGCATAATCGACCGGCCAGCCGAAGCGCTCGCCGCTGCGCGCGTGAAGCCGCCTGAGGGCGGCGCCGAGATCGGCCCAGACCGCCGCGCTGAACACCCGGTCGTTCTCGACATATTCGAGCAGCAGGATGCCGTCATGCTCGCCTTCGACGCTGGGCACGGGAACGCCGGCGCCGGCCAGGCTGCGCAGCATCGCCGCCTCGGTGGCGATGGCCGGCCCGCTTTTGGCGACGGTGCAGCGCCCGTCCGGCCGCCGGAGCAGCAGCACTTCGGACAAGTCGCCGCCCGACAGCCGCTCGAGCCGCTCGGCGGGAACGCCGGTCAGGTCGGCGACCCTGGCCCCGAACGCGGTCACTCTGTCGGGAACATCGCGAAATACGGCTCCGCCTCGGCCAGCACCCGCGCCATCGACGGCCGCTGCTCGAGCCGCTTCAGATAAGCGAAAGCGTGCGGATAAGGCTCGGCGAGCGGCATCACCTTGTCCGCATAGAATAAGGCCGGAGCCGCCGCGCAATCGGCCAGCCCGAAGGCGTCGCCGGCAGCCCACTCGCGGCTTTCCATGTCGCGGTCCACCATCGTGCAGGCCCGCGCCAGCAGCCCGCGCGCCTCCTCGACCCCGAACGGATCGCGCCTGTCCTTCGGCCGGAGCCGGTCGACGACGATCTTCTGCATCGGCGCCATGACATAATTGTCGAACAGCCGGTCGGCGAGCCTTGCCGCGTGCGCGAGGTCCGGATCCTCCGGCAGCAGCCGCGCCGGGCCCGGATAATGCCGGTCCACATATTCGATCATGATGGTCGTCTCGGGGACGATCCGGCCCCGCGCCCCGTCCTCGAGCACCGGTATCTTGGCGACCGGCCACAGCGCGGCGAACTGCGCCCGCGAAGTCTCGTCGCCGAAATCGACCAGCTTGGGGGTGAAGGCGGTGCCGTTCTCGTAAAGCGCGATCAGCACCTTCCAGCAAAAGGAGGACAGCGGGTGATAATGCAGCGTCAATGCCATGCGCCTGCCCCTGATTCCGCGTCGGCCGTCTGCAGCTTGCGGGCGAGCCCCCTGGCCGCCTCGGTCACGTCCGACCAGGTCGCGTCGAAATGGTCGTCGCCGCCATAATAAGGATCGGCGACCGGCTGCCCTTCCCGCTCCGCGACATGGTCGAGCAGCAGCGACAGCTCGGCCTTGCCGTCGGCCGGCCGCATCGCTTCGAGGTCGGCGAGGTTCTGCGCGTCGAGCGCTAGGATATGGTCGAACCGGCGGAAATCGGCCGGCGAGACCTGGCGCGCCCGCAAATGGCCGATGTCGATCCCGTTCCTTTGCGCCACCGCCGCCGCGCGCGGGTCGGGCGGATGGCCGAGATGCCAGTCGCCGGTGCCGGCGGAATCGATCTCCACGTCGAGCCCGAGCCGCTCCGCCTCGGCGCGGAACGCCGCCTCGGCAAGCGGCGAACGGCAGATATTGCCGAGACAGACGAACAGCACCGACTTCCCCATCGACTAACCCTTGTTGCCAAAAGCTCGGCCTCTGCTAGCCCTGTGACGGGCGCGGCACAACGGGAGGGCTGGGAATGGCGACGAGCGGCACGGGCGATCCGGCTCCAGCGGCGCACCCGCCGATCCGCGCCGGCGCCTATGCCTGGTACGCGCTCGGCCTGCTGGTCCTGGTCTATGCGCTGAATTTCATCGACCGCCACATCCTCTCGATCCTCGCCGAGGAC
The DNA here is from genome assembly GCA_036388655.1 of Allosphingosinicella sp. Taxonomy (GTDB): domain Bacteria; phylum Pseudomonadota; class Alphaproteobacteria; order Sphingomonadales; family Sphingomonadaceae; genus Allosphingosinicella. Next base: position 7,846 of record DASVRK010000165.1, read on the forward strand.
ATCAAGGCCGACCTCAAGCTTCACGACGCCCAGATCGGCTTCCTCTACGGCACCGCCTTCGCGGTCTTCTACGCCTTGTTCGGCATTCCGCTCGGGCGGCTCGCCGACAGCTGGTATCGCGGCCGGCTGATGGCGATCGGCCTCGCTTTATGGTCGGCGATGACCGCGCTTTCCGGCTTCGCCAACAGCTTCACGATGCTCGCGGTGGCGCGCATCGGGGTCGGCATCGGCGAGGCGAGCGCATCGCCCGCGGCCTATTCGATGATCTCGGATTATTTCCCCAAGGAACGCCGCGCCACCGCTCTCTCCATCTATTCGAGCGGGCTCTACATTGGCGGCGGCCTCAGCCTGCCGATCGGCGGCTTCGTGCTCAGCCGCTGGAACAGCGCCTGGCCGGATCCGGCGGCGGCGCCGATGGGGCTCGCCGGCTGGCAGGCGGCCTTCCTCGCCGTCGGCATTCCCGGGCTCCTGCTCGCGCTCTGGGTGCTGTCGCTGAAGGAGCCGCAGCGGGGCGCGTCGGACGGCCTGCCGCAGCCGATCGTCCGACCCAACGCCTGGCGCGATTTCGGACGCGAGCTGCTCGCCATCCTGCCGCCGCTCACGTTGCTCAGCACCGCGCGCCTTCCCGGCGAGCTCAAGCGCAACCTGATCATGCTCGTTTGCGTCACCGCCGCGGCGCTCGCGCTCATCTGGCTGACCGGGGACGCTCCGCAATGGGGCGCCTACTGCCTCGGCGTCTATGCCGTCTATTCGTGGGTCCAGTCGCTCCGCCACCGCGATCCACCCACCTACCGGCTGCTGTGGGGAACTCCGGTCACGGTGATGCTCGCAATCGCCTTCGGCAGCATCAGCTTCGTCACTTACGCCGTCAGCTTCTGGACTCCGCCTTATGTGATGCGGACCTTCTATCCGGATCCGACGGCGCCGGGTTTCTATCTGGGCGGCCTGACCGGCGCGGAAGAGGTCGCCACGATCATCGGCTGGGGCGCCGCCCTGGCGGCGGCGACCGGCGTTATCCTCGGCGGCGTCCTCGCCGACCTCTGGCGCCGCCGACACCCCGCGGGCCGGCTCTGGGTCAACGCCATGTCGGTGGTCCTGCCGATCCCGTTCGCGGCGGTGATGTTCACGACCAGCGACCTCACCACCTTCTACCTGCTCTTCCCCTTCGCCCACCTGCTCAGTTCGGCCTGGGTGGGGGCGGCGGTGGCAACCCTGCAGGATCTGGTCCTCCCGCGCATGCGGGCGACGGCCGGCGCGACCTATATTCTCGGCACGACCATGGTCGGTCTCGCGCTCGGGCCTTATTATGCCGGCAAGATCGCCGACGTCGCCCAGAATCTCAGCGCCGGCATCTTCGCGCTCTACGCGGTCGCCCCCTTCACGCTGCTTGCCCTTTGGGTGGCGTCGCGCAAGCTCGGCGAGATCGAGGCGACCAAGGTGGAGCGGGCGCGCGAGGTCGGCGAGCCGATCTAACTCGCCCGCCGCATCCTCAGCCGAACGCTCCGCAGGCGATGCGGTCGCCGCTATTGCCGGAAGGGTCCGTCTTGAGGTCGTCGGCGGTGGCGTGGATCACGAGCGCGGCGCCATCCGCGTCCAGCATGGCCGCCAGGCTGGTGCCCTCGATCACATATTCGAGGCTGCCTCTGCCCCCCTCGGGGATCTGGATATTGGGCAGGTCGCCGAGATGCTTGCCGGAGGGATTCTGCTCGCCATGCTTGCGGCTGGTCGGGTTCCAGTGCGGCCCCGCGCTATCGAATTTCGGCGGCGTGCAAAGCCCGGTCGTATGGACATGCGCGCCGTGGCTGCCCGCCGGCAAATTCTCGCCCTCGATCCGCACGCGCACGCTGTCGCCGACCGCGGTGGCGGTCGCGACGCCCATCGCCCGGCCGGCGGGATCGAGCAACGTCGCCGTCGCCGAAGCGGCTCCATCCCCCGCTCCGGGACCGGCGGAGCCGCCGCCCGCCGTGCAGGCCGATACCGCCACCGCCAGTGCGAGGCCGCCCCCTATGCAAGCCGCTCGCCTCATCGTCTCTCTCCTTTTGCTGTCCTGCACGAACGAGCCGAAGGTGAAACGGTTTCGAGGGCCTCAGCCTTCCCGCGCCGGCCGGCCGACGCCGTACCAGCGCAGCCCCGCCTGCTCCGCATCCTCGGGCGGGTAGATATTGCGCAGGTCGACCAGGATCGGCTGCGCCATCGCTTTGCGAAGCTGGCCCAGGTTGAGCGCGCGCAGCACGTCCCATTCGGTCACCAGCACCACCGCGTCCGCTCCTTCGGCGGCGCGATACGGGTCGTCGCAAAATTCCACGTTCGGCATCAGCGGGCGCGCCTGCTCCATGCCCTCGGGGTCATAGCCGCGCACCCGCGCCCCGGCATCCTCGAGCGCCTGCACGATTGCCAGCGAAGGCGCGTCGCGCATGTCGTCGGTATTGGGCTTGAAGGTAAGACCGAGCAGCGCGACCGTCTTGCCCCGGGCCTCGCCGCCGAGCGCCTGGATCACCTTGCGGCCCATCGCGCGCTTGCGGGCGTCGTTGACCTTCACCACTGACTCCACGATGCGCAGCGGCATCTCATAATCCTCGGCGGTCTTGAGCAGCGCCAGCGTGTCCTTGGGGAAGCACGACCCGCCATAGCCGGGGCCGGCATGAAGGAATTTCGGCCCGATGCGATTGTCGAGCCCGATCCCGCGCGACACGTCCTGCACGTCCGCGCCCACAATCTCGCACAGATCGGCGATCTCGTTGATGAAGGTGATCTTGGTGGCGAGGAACGCATTGGCCGCATATTTGGTGAGTTCGGCGGTCCGGCGGCTGGTGAAGAGGAGCGGGGCCTTGTTGAGGTAGAGCGGGCGATAGACTTCGCGCATCAGCTCCGCCGCCTGCGGGTCGTCGGTTCCCACCACGATCCGGTCCGGCCGCTTGAAGTCCTCGATGGCCGCGCCTTCGCGGAGGAATTCCGGATTGGAGACCACCCAGGCCTGGGCGGCGGGCGCCGTCTCGCGGATGATCCGCTCGACCTCGTCGCCGGTGCCGACCGGCACGGTCGATTTGGTCACCACAACCGCCGGCGTCCGCAGCGCTGCGGCGATCTCGTGGGCGGCCCCGAAGACGTAGCTAAGGTCGGCATGGCCGTCGCCGCGCCGCGACGGCGTTCCGACCGCGATGAAGATCGCCTCCGCCTCGCCAACCGCATCCGTCAGCTCGGTAGTGAAGGCCAGCCGTCCGCCCCGCACGTTGCGCGCGACCAGCTGGTCGAGCCCAGGCTCGAAGATCGGCATGGTGCCGTTCCGCAGCGCATTGATCTTCGACACGTCCTTGTCCACGCAGGTGACGTGGTGGCCGAAATCGGAAAAACAGGCCCCGGATACCAGCCCGACATAGCCGGTCCCGATCATTGCGATACGCATGGAACGTCCCTGAACAGATGAAGCCCCCGTCGCTTAGCAAAGCTCAGGCAACGCGAACAGGTTTCATTCCGGACGGCATTTTGCCGGCTCGTTTCAGGACAGCTTAGCAGGCACTTGAACGGCGCCGTTCAAGCCACGCGCAAAAAAGAAGGGAGCCGGCCCGAAAGCCGACTCCCTCTTTTCACTTTCAGGCGTCCCGCCGCCGGAGCGACGGGAACCTTTATTACATGCCCGAACCCGGACCGAAGGTGATTTCCACGCGCCGGTTCTGCGGCTCGCGGACACCGTCGGCGGTTTCGACCAGCGGACGGCTCTCGCCGAACGCTTCGGTGGTGATCGAACCGTCCGGCACACCGCGGCCGGCAAGGTACGAACGGACCGAGTCCGCACGACGCTGCGAGAGGCCCACGTTGTAGTCCGCCGAACCCGACTTGTCCGCGTGACCGGCCAGAACGACCTGGGCCTGGCCCGTCGTCTGGTAGGCCGAAGCGGCGTTGTCGAGGATCGCGGCTGCCTGCGGCGTGATGTCCGACCGATCCCAGTCGAAGAACACGATGAACGGACCGACCTGGATCTGCGGCGGCGGCGGAGGCGGCGGCGGCGGAGGCGGAGGCGGCGGAGGCGGCGGAGGCGGCGGAGGCGGCGGAGGCGGAGCAGCCCCGAAGTTGAAGATGATGCCGCCGAGAAGGCTGTGCGACCGGAACCGCGATTCATAATCGTTGCCGCTGATGCCGACCATCTTGATGTCGTCGGCATTGAAGAAGCGATACTTCAGCTGCACGTCGATATTGGGGGTCAGCGGCGCCCGCACACCGGCGATAACCTGCCAGGCAAGCCCGGCATCGCTGTCGTCGAGGAGCGGAGCACGATTGGCGAACACGCCGTAATTGTTCGACTTGATGCGCGCATAGCCGACACCGCCGCCGACGAAGCCCTGCAGGCCGTCATCGTCGCCGAAATCGAGCATGGCGTTGATCATGAAGCTCAGGACGGTGGTGTCGCCGCCCGCGATCGGGTGGTAGCGGACGCGCGTATTCGGCAGGGCGACCGTGGTCTCCAGGGCGTCGACGTCGGCCTTCTTGTAGGAGACTTCGGCTTCGACCCGGGCGCCGCCCAGATCATAACCACCGAACAAGGCCCCATCGTATCCGATGTCGTGATCGACTTCGATGGCGCTGTCGAGATCGACGATATCGTCGCCGTCATCGAACCCTCTGAAGTCGATGGCCATCTCCTCGACGATCATACCGCCGAATTCGCCGCCGACGTACCAAGCGCCATCTCGCGCAAGTGCCGGAGTCGCGAGCACGGTGGATGACAGCGCCACAACTATGGCGAGCTTCCGCATAAATCTTTCCCCTTTCTTTTGCGTCCCAACCGGAACGACCTTGAACTCAATACGGTAAGCGGAGTTTCCGCGCAAGCACGCTTATCCCCACATATGTTGCCGAAATGCCTCAGTGTACATTGAACTCACCGGGGCCCCTCGCCAGCTGTCCCCTTAAACCAGACCGCTGCGGCAATGTTTCACCCGATTGGGGGATTCGGTCATTCGATCAGTCCGTGTGATATTAATGTCGCAATGACGGCTTCGATGGCGGCCCGAGCCTCGCCGTCAATAATTGTTCCGCCAGAAGGACTTGGCACGTGCGGCTGGCGCGTTCCGACGACCTGCTGGCCAGCGACGACGATCGCGGCGGCGCGCAATTCTCCGCCGCTCCACGCCGCACCGTCGAAGTGGAGCCAATGGCCGGCGGCTTTGTCCCAGACGAGCATGCCCGCGACCGGCGCGACGAACCGCCACCCGGCCTCGGTCCAGACCGCGAGCTGCTGGCCCCTGCCGCTCCATTCGCCCGCCCCCGGTGCGGCGACGATCCACCCCTGCCCCGGGACCGGCGACGGCGGGGGGTCGGCGCACGGCGCGCCTTCCTCCACCGCCGCGTGCAACGCCGCGTCGAGCGCCGCGAGCGCTTCGTTGTGGAACAGCTCCTTCTGCGCCTGCCCCGGCAGAATATATGGTAGTTTGAACCTCGCCGATTGGGTCATCTTCCAGTCCTTTCAAAGCTCGACCACCAAGATCGCCGGTCGCGATGCCGCGTAGGTGCCGACCTGGCTGACGCTGAACGTCACCGGCCCGGCGGCGCCGTCGGCGATCCGCTGCGCGGCCGCGTAGACATAGGCCGGCTCCCCAACCTCGACCGAGCGCTCGAGGCCCGGTGCCGACAGCCGCAGCCGGTAAAGCTCGCGCTCCTCCCCGAGCGGCGTCTCGCCGCCGTCCAGCCAGGCCCAGCCGCTCCGGGTCCGCCGAACCCAGCTCAGCCGGAGATCGCCGTTCGGCTCGAACGCAGCGCCGAGATGCACCGGCGACGGCGGCCGCAGCGCCTCGCCGCGGATCGGGCAGGCCGCTTCGGCCGGCGCGGCGTCGCCGAGCCCCTTCGCGAGCACCCGGGCTTCGCCGCCGATCGCCGAGACCGGAACATCCAGCGCCAGCAGCGCGGCCCGCTCGATCAGCAGGAAGTCCTCCCCGGCCTGGTGGAGCGCGCAAGCCCATTCGGTGCCCCGGCGGCCGCGCACCAACCGCGACAGCCGGAACCGCCGCGGCCCACTGGGCTCGGCCTCGCCGAACTGGATGAGCTCGTCGCCGAGCAGCGCCAAATTCGCCCCGCCCGCAAGCGCAGCGTCGCTGCGGCCCTCCAGCCACATGTTCGAATTCAGCAATTCGACCTCGACCGATCCGCGCGCGTCGATCAGCGCCGGCCCGCCGCCGCCGAGCGCCGACAGCGCCTGCCCCATCACCGCCGGCGCCGCGGTCCGGCCGGCGCTCTCCCAGCTGGCGCCGCCGTCGAAGCTCGCCGTCACGGCCGCGCCCCGCCAGCCCGGCTCCGCTCCGGCCGCCGCCACCAGCAAAAGCGGCCGTTCGCCCGCTCCGCTCGCCGTCAGCGGCAGGTCGAGCAGCTTCACGCTGGTCGCGCCGTGGAGCAAGTCGGGATGCCCCACCGGCCGCCCCGGCGTTGCGCCGCTCGTCTCCGTCTCCCGCCCGCTTCTCACCCGAACCAGCTCGAGCGTCAGCACCATTTCCTGCAGCGTCCAGCGCTGCACCCGCCACAGGCCCGCCTCGCCCTCGATGCGGACGCGCGCGCCCGGCCGCACGCCGCAGCGCCGCCAGCCGAGATGGAGCTTGGCGCTCGCCCGCCCGGCCCAGACCTGCGCGAGCCGCCGCTCCGCGATCGCCTTGGCCGCGCCCGCCTGGAGCACCGCCGGCAGCGCGATCCGCTCCGCCCGGACGCCCGCCGCGTCCTGGCCGCCCAGCCCGCGCGTCGCCCGCTGCAGCCCGGTCTGATAGTCGCGTGCCGGATCGTGATAGGCGACGCTGACCTCGCCCGGGATCGCGCCCGCCGCCCGCCGCGCCAGCTCGGTCTTGCCGCCGCCGCCTTTGGCGCCGGTCGCGCCCGCTTCGACGGCTTC
>DASVRK010000166.1:0-2487 GCA_036388655.1 Allosphingosinicella sp.
TGGATGAGCCGCACGATCGCGTCGTTGATGAGGTCGCCGGTCGAGAGCGAGGAATCGCGCTCCCCGCGCAGCCGCGCCGCCGCGATCTGGACCAGCTCCGGATGGAGCTTGGCGATCAGCCGGTCGCGCGCGTTGCTTTCGCCGCCCTGCCAGCGCCAAAGCAGCATCTGCGTTTCCGAGTCGCTCTCCATCGAGCCTCTCCCTCGCGCCAGCCTAGGTTCGCCGCCGCCTCGCGGCAACCCGCCGCGCCCCAATCCGGGAACGCCGCCCCATGCGGCAAACCGCCGCGGGGCGCTCACATACTCTTAACCCTGTCCGGCTAAGCTCGCCCCTCCCCAGAGTGGAAGGTGAACATGACAGCCGACATAGCCGTACCCGGCGCCTGCAGGAATTGCGGCCCTGTCGAGCTGCTCCTGCCCGCCGACCATACCGAGAATAGCTGGCTCGACTGCAGCGTCTGCAAGCAGCCGGCCCGCACCTGGGGCGATTACAAGAAGGAAGCCTTGGACGCGGCCGCCGACACCATCCGGCGCCGCCGGGTCGGCAGCTCTTTCCGCTGAACCGGCCCCGCCGATGAGCTTTTCCTTCAGCTACGATCATTTCCACCGCTTCGGCGCCGCACGGCGCTCGGAGCGGGTCAGGACCCGCGATCTCGTCCGCCTGATGCGCGACGGCAAGCCCGACCTCCAGGTCCAGCTGATCGACGTCTCCGCCGAAGGCTTCCTGCTCGAATGCGATGAGCTGCTGATTGCGGGAAGCACGATCTGGATCGAGATGCCCTCGGTGCGGCTGGTCAGCGCCAAGGTCATTTGGCAGAAGAACGGCCGCGTCGGCGGCGAATTCTCGCATCGCTTGAAATGGCGGACGCTGCAGCGTTTCCGCCTCGTCGACGACACCCGCTCGTCGCGCGCGGTCCGCCCCGGCCGCATCTTCAAATAGCTAAGCGCTCCGCCGCCTGACCCGCCTCAGGCCCCGCATCCTCGCCCCGCATGCAGCGCAGCGTCAGCCCGGCCGCGGCCAGCATCGCCACGCTCCCAACCATGGCCGGCCAGGATGAGGCGGCGAGCAGCCCGCCCAGCGCCAGCACCGACCCCGCCTGCACCAGCACCGCCACCGCCACGCCGATCCGGTCGCGCCGGATCGCCGCCAGCGCGAAGGCGAGCAGGTCGGCGAGGAAGAAGAAGCGCTCGTGCATCTTGGGGAGCAGCCACGGCAGCATGATCGCCGCCAGCAAAGCCGCCGCGACCAGCCCCCGCGCCCCGAGCCGGCGCCGGCCGAAAACCACGACATAGGCCAAGGCCGCGGCCGCCGCCGCCGCGTGGCCGACCCAGCGATAGCCGGCGCCCGCTTCGGCGAAGAAATGCTGCGCCCACGCCCAGGGGTTCGGCGCATTGCCGAGGAAATCCGGGCCCCATTCGGTCTGGCGCAGATAGATGGTGGCGAGGTCCGCCGCCGGCCATCCCATCAGCCAGGCCGGCAGCATCGCCGCGCCATAGACGAGCGGCGGAATGGCCCAGAGATGCCAGGGGGTACGCTCGGCCAGCAGCCGGCTGATGATGAACGGCGCGATGAAAACCGCCTGCGCCTTGAACGCGATCGCGACCCCGCACCAGACCAGCATCGCCGCCGGCCTGCGCTCCACCGTCTCGGCGACGGCGGCGATGCAGGCCGCCGCCCAGATCGCATCGCACTGGCCCATCGCCGGCGCGTTCAGCACCACCGACGGCAGCAGGAACACCCACAGAGCCGCCCGCCAGGGACGCTCCACCCCGGCCGCTCCGACCAGCCGCGCGACCGCCCAGGCGAGCGCCGCCACCCCCGCCACCGACAGCAGCTTGATCAAAGTCACCTTGGCCAGCAGCCCGTCGAACAGCGACACCGCCGACAGCAAATAGAGATAAGGCGGCGTATAATTGCCGAACGGCTCGGCGAACGCGCCCACCCGCCCCCGCGCCAGGATCGTGTCGTACCAGGGGACCAGATAATCGTTCATGTCGCCGGTCACCGCCGGCCACACCGCAGCATAGACGCAGGCGGCGGCGAGCGCGATCAACCCGATCCGCAGCCCCTCGGGCGCGGCGCGCGCGCCCTCGGCCGCCGCCGGCGCTTCGCTGATGCTCTGATACGCGCCCATCCGCTCCGCTCCTTGCGCCGGACTGTGCCGGTTCGTGGTTAAGAAGGCGTTGCCGGAGGCGGCGCTTCGGCTCTAAGCGCGCTAGCGGCGGGCGAAGGAGAGGCGTTCAACAGTGCATACCCGGCGGGAATTCGCGATATTGGCCTCGGCCGGGGCGCTGGCGGGATGCTCGGCCACCACCGGCGGCGGCGGCGCGGCCTCGCTGCTCATCCCCTCGCCGCCGACGCCGCCGCGCCGGACCCGGCTGGCGCTGACCCCGGTCGCGGTGGCGCCCGAACGCGTGATCCGCACCGTCACCGGCCTCCGCCCGTTCCGCCCCGCCGGCTTCGTGGTTCGCGCCGAGCCGCTCGGCG
>DASVRK010000167.1:0-2129 GCA_036388655.1 Allosphingosinicella sp.
GTCGTCGGTGACGAGCGCGCAGCGATGGCCGCGCGCGGTCAGTTCCTCGGCCAGCGCATGGGCCGGAATCATATGGCCGCCGGTCCCTCCGGCGGCGAGCACATAGTGGCGGGAAATCACCGACCGCTCCATTACACGACAGAGGGGGAGCGGTGCAGATAGGGGTTGCGGCGGGTGAAGGCGAGCAGCAATCCCATGCCGATGGCGAGCGCGATCATCGACGATCCGCCATAGGAGATGAACGGCAGCGTCATGCCCTTGGACGGCGCGAGCTGGACGTTGACCGCCATGTTGATCAGCGCCTGGAGCCCGAACTGGGTAACCAGCCCGGCCGTCGCCAGCACCAGGAAGCGGTCCTCCTCGTGCAGCAGCTTGATCAGCACCCGCGCGACAATGACGAGGTAAAGGATGGCGATGGCGAGGCAGGCGATGAGGCCGAATTCCTCGCCGATCACCGAGAAGATATAGTCGGTGTGCGGCTCGGGCAGGTGGAACTTCTTGATGCCCGCCCCCGGCCCGGCGCCGAACAGGCCGCCGGCGGTGAGCGTGCGCAGCGCGCTGTCGGTCTGGTAGGTGTCGGCGTCGCCGGCCGCGCCGAACAGGAACGAGTCTATCCGGATCGTCGCCACCGGATAGAAGAAATAAGCGAGCACGACGCTCGCCACCGCGCCCAGCCCGAGAATGACGAGGAAGCGCATCGGCACGCCGGCGAGGGTCAGCAGCATCACCCAGGCGGCGGCGAAGATGATCGTCTCGCCGAAATTGGGCTGCTGCATCAGGAGCAAAGCGATCAAAGCGGTGAGGATGCCGGTCAGCGGCACCACCGGCAAATTCTTGTCCTCGCTCCGGAGCGACAGGATCCAGGCGATCGACACGATGAACATCGGTTTCAGGAATTCGGACGGTTGGAATTGCGCGAAGCCGAACCCGATCCAGCGGCGGGCGCCGTTCACCTCGTTGCCGATCACCGGCACCAGCACCAGCAGGGCGGTGAACAAGGCGGTGCCGGCGAGGCAGAGCCGCCGCGCCTTCGCCTTGGGCAGCATCGAGACGGCGATCATCACCGGCACGGCGAGGACGATCCACATCAACTGGCGGTAGAAATAATGGAGCGGCGTGAAGCTGATGTCGCCGCCCGAATAACGCTGCCCGGCCGCGGGCGAGGCCGCCGCCACCGCGATCAGGCCGATCGAGATCAGCACCGCCACGAGCAGCAACAGCACCCGGTCGATCTCCCAGAACCAGCGCCCGACCGCGCTATTGTCGGCGCGGCCGAACTTGGCCGCCTGGTTCTTCTTCGCCGGCCGCGCTTCCCCCTGCATCACGTTCATTGCCCCGTCCTCACGCCAACGCTTCCACCGCGGCGCGGAATGCATCCCCCCGCGCCTCATAATCCCTGAACTGGTCGAACGAGGCGCAGGCCGGCGACAGCAGCACCACCTCGCCCGGCCGCGCCGCGCCCGCGGCCGCTCCGACCGCCTCGACCAGCATCTCGCATTCCCTCACCGGCAGCCGGTCAGCCAGCAGCTGCGCGAACATCGGCCCTGCTTCGCCGATCGTGTAGGCGGCCTTGACGTGGTCGAGGAACGGCTCGCACGCGTCGAGGTCGTCCGATTTCGGAAGCCCGCCGAGGATCCAGTGCACCGCCGGGTAAGCAGCCAGCGCCGGCGCGGTCGAGGTCGGATTGGTCGCCTTGGAATCGTTGACGAACAGCACGCCATTCTTCTCGGCCACCCGCTCCATCCGGTGCGGCAGCCCGGGAAAGGTGACGAGCGCGGCGGCGATCGCCTCGTCGGAGACCCCGAGCTCGCGCGCGACCGCGACCGCGGCGGCGACGTTCTGGGCATTGTGCGGCCCCTTGAGCGAGGGCCAGCGCGACTGGTCCCTGACGTCCCCGGACCCGACCAGTACCCGCCGTCCGCCGATCTGGCCGGCGATGGCGCGGGTAAAATCGTCCTCGGCGGCGATCACCGCGACATGCTCCGGCGACTGCATCGCGAACAGCCGCGCCTTCGACGCCGCATAATCGTCGACTCCGTCGTAGCGGTCGAGATGGTCGGGCGTGATGTTGAGGAGCACCGAGACGTCGCAGTCGAGGCTGTGCGTCAGGTCGATCTGGTAGGAGGAAA
>DASVRK010000168.1:0-1720 GCA_036388655.1 Allosphingosinicella sp.
CTCGGGCGGCGCGTTCCGGATTCAGCCGGTGGCGACCGCCGCCACTTCCGGGGGGCGTGTCGGACGCCGGTCGGTGAGCCCGAACGGCTTCGTCACCGAAATCTTCCGCCTGAGGAACATCGACGCCGCCTCGGCCGCGGAGACGGTGCGGCCGCTGGTCAGCCGCGAAGGCTCGGTCACCGCCAATCGCAACACTTTGGTGGTGGCGGATTTCGCCGACAACGTCACCCGTATCCGGCAGATCCTGTCCGGCATCGACCGCGACACCGCGTCGACCCAGGTGCTGGCGCTGCAAAATGCCGGCGCGCGCGAGATTGCCGAGGCGCTGTCGGCGCTGGTCGGGACCGGCGGCGAGGGCGGCGGCGCGGTTTCGGTGGTGCCGATCGACAGCTCCAACTCGATCGCGCTACGCGGCGACGCGGCCACCGTCGCGCGGCTGATGGAGATCGCGCGCGACCTCGACCGCCGCGCGGCCAGCGGCACCGAAGTGCGCGTCATCTTCCTCGAAAATGCCGATGCCGAGCAGATGCTGCCGGTGCTCCAGCAATTGCTCGGGCAGAGCGTCACGCCCGCCGCCACTACGGGATCGAGCTCGCGCTCGCGCCTGGGCGGATGGGCCAGCCGTAACCGCGGCGGCAACGCCGACGCGAGCGGCGGCGGCGCCGGCGGCGGCGACAATGCCGCGTCGATCGCGCAGACTGCCGCGCCGGCTACCGGCGGCGGCGGCGGCGCGCCCGGCACCGGCACCGGCGTGTTCGGCAACAAGGCCGCTATCGTCACCCGCTTCGAAGGCGCCAATGCGATCGTCATCGCCGCCCCGGCCGACGTCCAGCGCCAGCTCGGCGAAGTGATCCGGCAGCTCGATACGCGCCGCGCCCAGGTGCTGGTCGAGGCGATCATCGTCGAGATTGGCGACACCGCGGCCAAGCAGCTCGGCGTGCAGCTGCTGCTGGCCGGGACCAAGGGGAGCAACATTCCCTTCGCCGTCACCAATTATTCCAACGCGAGCCCCAACATCCTGACCCTAGCCGGCGCGATCGCCGCCGAGCGGCTTCGCAACACCACCACCACGGTCAATGGCCAGGTGGTGACGACGACCCAGAATTCCGGCCTCGCCGACACGCTGCAGGAAGCGGCCGCCGCGGAGCTGCTCGGCGCGGCCGGCGGGATCGGCGGCGTCGCCTTCCGGGCCGGCAACGCGATCTTCGGCGCGATCATCAACGCGGTCCAGCGCGACAACCAGTCCAACATCCTGTCGACGCCGTCGCTGATGACGCTCGACAACCAGGAGGCGCGGATCCTGGTCGGCCAGGAAGTGCCGGTGACGACGGGCGAGGCGCTGTCCGACAATTTCGACAATGCCTTCCGCACCGTCCAGCGCCAGAATGTCGGCATCACGCTTGAAGTGAAGCCGCAGATCAATGCCGGCGGGGCGATCAAGCTGCAGCTGCGCCAGGAAGTGAGCTCGATCGCCGGGCCGGTCTCGAACGACGTGTCGGACCTGATCCTCAACAAGCGCGAGATCGAGACCACGATCACGGTCGACGACGGCGAGATCGTCGGCATCGGCGGGCTGCTCGACGACAATGAGCGGCGCACGCTCGAGAAGATCCCGTTCCTCGGCGACCTGCCGCTGGTCGGCAATCTGTTCAAATCCAAGGGAAGGGCCCGCTCCAAGACCAATCTCATGGTATTCATCCGGCCGACCATCATGCGCTCG
>DASVRK010000169.1:0-11029 GCA_036388655.1 Allosphingosinicella sp.
TGTTCTTGGCCCCGGACGGAAGCCGGTCCGGAGCTGGCGCGGCGCCTCAATATCATGGCGAGGGCCGCCATGCTATCGGCGCTTACTCCCCCTCTTCTCCCTTGGTGTCGCCGATCCCCAGCGCCTTGAGCTTGCGGTGCAGCGCCGACCGCTCCATCCCGATGAAAGTCGCGGTACGGGAAATGTTGCCGGAGAAACGCCGGATCTGGACCCTCAGATATTCGCGCTCGAAGGTCTCGCGCGCTTCCCGGAGCGGAGTGCCCATGATCGCCTTGACCGCTTCACCCGGGCTCAGTTGCGCCTGCTCGTTCAGCAGCTCGGGCGGCAGCATGTCGATTTCGATGCAGGCGACCCGCGAGCTCGGCGCGAGGATGATCGTGCGCTCGATGACGTTCCTGAGCTGCCTGACGTTGCCGGGCCAGTCATAGGCCTGGAGCGCCGCGACCGCGTCGTCGGACAGGGTGGGCGTTGGCAACCTTTGCTCGGCAGCGTAGCGGGCGGCGAAATGGGTCACCAATTCGGGAATGTCCTCGCGCCGCTCGGCCAGCGCCGGCAAGTGGACCGGCACGACGTTTAGCCGGTAGAAGAGGTCCTCGCGGAATCGCCCGCCGGCAATTTCATCCGCCAGGATCCGCGCCGTCGACGAGACCACGCGCATGTCGACCCTCACCGTGCGTTGGCCGCCCACCCGCGTGAAGCTCTGGTCGGTGAGGACTCGCAGGATCTTGGCCTGGGCCGGGATCGGCATGTCGGCGATCTCGTCGAGGAAGAGCGTGCCGCCATGCGCCTGTTCGAGCAGGCCGGGCCGGGCCAGCTCGCCCCCCTCCTCCACCCCGAACAGTTCCTCCTCGACCCGCTCGGGAGTCATCCGCGCCGCGCTGACCACGATGAACGGCGCCTTGGCGCGCGGGCTCCAATTGTGGAGCAAGCGGGCGGCGACCTCCTTGCCGACGCCGGCCGGCCCGGTGATGAGCACCCGGCTGCCGGTCCCCGCCACCCGCTTCAGGGTCGCGCGGACGGCGTTGATCGCGACGCTCGACCCGGTGAGCTCGGTCTCCTGTCCGATCTGCTGGCGCAGGCTCTCATTCTCGCGCCGCAGCCGGTCGGTCTCGGTCGCTCTTGCAACGAGGTGCAGCAAGTGGCCGGCTTCGAACGGTTTTTCAATGAAGTCGACGGCACCCTGACGAATGGCGGCGACGGCGGTGTCGAGATTGCCATGGCCCGAAATCATCAGCACCGGCAGCGAAGGGTCGCGGCGCTTCACTTCCTCGAGCAGTTGCAGGCCATCGAGCTTCGAGCCCTGCAGCCAGACGTCGAGCAGCACCAGCGACGGCCGGCGATCGGCCAGGGCCGCGAGCGCCTCGCTGCTGTTGGCCGCCGTCCTGGCTTCATAGCCCTCATCTTCCAAAACCCCCGAGACGAGCTCCCGGATATCCTGTTCGTCGTCGACTACGAGAATGTCTAATGCCATTGGGTCAACCGTTCATCGCCTGATCTTCGGAATGATATTCGCCGCTCCCCCCCAGGCGCGCGAGCGTTTCGGCGTCGAAGATCAGCCGGACCAAAGTCCCGCCGCCCGGTGCGTCGTCGAACTCGATGACGCCGGAATGTTCTTCGACGATCTTCTTGACGATGGCGAGCCCGAGGCCCGTGCCCTTGACCCGCGTCGTCATGTACGGCTCGGTCAGCCGGCCGCGGTCGGCCGGGAGCCCGACACCGGTATCGCTGATCTCCAGCGTCACGCGCCCCGGCGCTTCGACGATCCGGATCTCGATCCGGTCGCTATCGGCGTGCCCCCGCTCCTCATTCTTCTGCTGGATCGCCTCGACCCCGTTCTTGACGATGTTGGTCAAGGCCTGGCCGAGCTGGCGGCGGTCGCAGACCAGCGCCGGCGACGGCTCCGGCCCATCGAGGACGAAGCGGATTTCGGGATGCGCGACCTCGTGCAGGAACAGAGCCTGGCGCGCGATGTCGGCGATATCCTCGTCGCGGAAAACGGGCTTCGGCATCCGCGCGAAGGACGAGAATTCGTCGACCATCCGCCTGAGGTCGCCGACTTGGCGAACGATGGTCCCGGTCAGCCGCTCGAAGGTCGCTCCGTCGGAGCTGATCTCCCGCCCGTATCGCCGCTGCAGCCGCTCGGCGGCGAGCTGGATCGGGGTCAGCGGGTTCTTGATCTCGTGCGCGATCCGCTGCGCGACGTCGGACCAGGCGGCGCGGCGCTGGTCGAGCAGCTGCTCGGTGATGTCGTCGAAGGTGAGCACATGGCCCCCTTCCACCTTGACGCGCTTGACGGCGAGCGTGCGCGGCTCGCCGCCCGAGGAGAATTGGATGATGCCCTCGCGCTCCTCGCTGTCGAGCTGCCGGTCGAGCTCGGGCGCGAGCACGGCCAGCTTCTGGCCGACCGCGCTCTTGTTGCCGGTCTTGAGCAAGGCTTCGGCGGAGCTGTTGATGAGCCGCACCTCGCGGTTGGTGTCGACCGACAGGATGCCGGCGGTGACGCCTGACAGCACCGCCTCGATGAAGGCGCGGCGGCTGTCGAGCTGATTGTTGGCGCTGACCAGCGCGCCGGTCTGCTCCTCGAGGCGGCGGGTCATCCGGTTGAATGCGTTGCCGAGCGTCGAGACCTCGTCATTGACCCGAGACGTGGGCACCCGCGCCGACAGGTCGCCGGCGGTGACGCGCCGCGCCGCATCCACCAGCTCGCCCACGGGCCGCACCAGCCGGTCGGCCAGCGTCAGCGCGATCCAGATCGAGAGCGCCACGATCAGCAGCGAGACCAGCAGCAGCACCGCGTTGAAGCGGAACTGGAGGGTGCGCGAGTTCAGCAGGGTCTTCTGATAATCGCTCGCCGCGCTCCGCGCTTCCTCGATCTGCTGGATCGCCGCCGGATTCACGGTGCGCGAGGTGTAGAGATAGACCTCCTCTTCCGGATCGAGGCGGACGACCGCCTCAACGCGGTCGCCGGCGTCGGTGACGACGCGCGTCTCCCCTCCCCTCAGCTCGCTGAGCACCGGCGCCGGGAAGCGCTGTTCGAGCGGACGGTCGTCGAGATTGACGCCGGCGCGCAGCTGGAGGTCGCCGGTCCGGGAAACCGAGATCACCGCCGCCTCGGTAAGGTCGCGGTAGACGGTCTGGAGAAACAGCTTTTCGGCAAACGCCGGCGTGTCGAGGCCGAACTGGTTGATGTCCGCCACGATATCCACCGTCATCGCCTGGACGTCGCGATAGATGCGGCTGCGATTCTCCTCGGCATAGACCTGCGCGACATTGTCGGCATTTTCGAGGATGGTGCGCGCGCGGTCGGAGAACCAGAATTGCACCCCCTGCTGAAACAGCAGCGAGGCGAAGATCACCACCATCAGCGTCGGCACGCTGGCGATCGCCGAGAACAAGGCGACCAGGCGCACGTGCAGCCGGCCGCGCCCGCCCATCGGCGAGCGCGCGGCCCGGCCCATCGCCACCCGCCGGGCGATCAGCACCATCAGCGCCATCGCCGGCACCAGGTTGGCGACCAGCAGCATCGCCACCATCGGCGGCGTCAGCAGCGACTGCGGCGAGCCCTGCTCGGCGACGATGAAATAGCTGAACGTCAGGGTCGCGATCAGCGCCAGCACGGTCGCAATCTCGACCATCGGCATGATCGGGCTCCGCCGCAGCACGATCGAAAGCCGCCGGCGCAGGCGGCTTCTCGAATCAACAATGGGCATGGGCGCTTCGGCGTTCACGTGGCCGCTCTACCACGAGAATGTGACCTAAAGAACACACATCTGACTCAATTGAGCGCGCCGCGCGCGGCGTTCGGCTCAGGCAGGGACGGAAGGCCGCTCAGGAGCAAGTCAGGCGGCGGCTCGCGTCAGCCACGGCTGATAGAATTCGCGAAGCATCGCCCGTGCCCGCACCGGATCGGGTTCCTTGTTGAAGGCGTTGCGGAACTCCGCCGAGCCGTGCAGGCCGCGCGTGTACCAGCCGATATGCTTGCGCGCGCAATTGGCGCCGATCACCGGGCCGTAATGCTCCAGCATCGCCTCATATTGCTCGGCGATGACGGCATATTGTTCGTCCATGCTTGGGTCCGGGAGCCGCGCTGCGGTGCGCAGCCAGTGCATCACCTGCCCGAGCAGCCACGGCTTGCCATAGGCGCCGCGGCCGATCATCAGCCCGTCCGCGCCCGATTGGTCGAGCGCCGTCTCGGCATCCTCGATCGAATTGATGTCGCCGTTGACGATCACCGGCACCGACACCGCCTCCTTGACCCGCCGAACGAAGCGCCAGTCCGCCTCGCCCTTATAGAGCTGGCAGCGGGTGCGGCCGTGGACGGTGATCATCCTGACGCCGAGGTCCTCGGCGATGCGGGCGAGCTCCGGCGCGTTGAGGCTGCCATGGTCCCAGCCCATCCGCATCTTGAGCGTGACCGGGACCTTCACCGCTCCGACCGTCGCCTTGATGATCGCGGTGGCGAGCGGGATCTGCCGCATCAGCGCCGAGCCGGCGTCGCCGTTCACCACCTTCTTGACCGGGCAGCCCATGTTGATGTCGATGATCGCGGCGCCGCGATCCTCGTTCAGCTTGGCGGCCTCGGCCATCTCGGCGGGAGAGCAGCCGGCGAGCTGCATCGAGACCGGCTCCTCCACCGGGTCCCACGCGGCTTTCTGCAGTGACTGGCGCGTTTCGCGGATCATCGCCTGACTGGCAATCATCTCGGTGACGGTGAGCCCGGCCCCGTAGCGCTTGACGATCCGCCGGAACGGCCGGTCGGTGACGCCGGTCATCGGCGCCAGGATGACGGGCGCTTCGATCCGGACCGGGCCGATCGCAATGGGAGCAAGGCGGGACATGAGGCCACGGCACATAATGTTGATGCCGCTGGCGGGCAAGGTTAGGGGCAGCCTATGGGATCGACCGGACGGACAATAGCGCTGCTGGTCGCGGCAGGGAGCGGGAGCAGGGTCGGGGGCGGCCTGCCCAAACAATATGCCCTGATCGCCGGCAAGCCGCTCCTCGCGTACGCGCTCGACGGCCTCCTCCATCCCGCCATCCACGACGTGCAAGTGGTCATCGCCCCCGGGCAGGAGGCGCTTTATGCGGCGGCGGCCGGCGACCGCCCCCTGCCCCCGCCCGTGATCGGCGGAGCTACGCGCCAGCAATCGGTGCGCAACGGCCTTGAGGCGATCGCCTCGGCAGGGGGCGTCGACAGGGTGTTGATCCACGACGCGGCCCGTCCGTTCCTCCCCGTGCGCGTGATCGAGGCGCTGCTGGCGCGGCTGGAGGAAGCGGACGGAGCGGTGCCGGTGCTTGCCGTCGTCGACAGCCTCGCACGCGCCGGCGGCGGCCTAGGCGAGACGGTGCCGCGGGAGGGGCTGGTCCGTGTCCAGACGCCCCAGGCCTTTCGCTTCGATCGCATCATCGAGGTGCATCGGCGCTGGGCCGGCGAATTGGAAGCAACCGACGACGCCCAGGTCGCGCGGGCCGCGGGCATCGAGGTCGCGCTCGTAGAGGGGGATTCCGCCTTGGAGAAACTGACTTACGCCGAGGATTTCGCCCGTGCGGAGGAGCGGCTCGCCGCCCGCATGGTCTCGCGCACCGGCCTCGGCTTCGACGTCCACGCCTTTGCCGAGGGTGAGCAATTGTGGCTGGGCGGCCTCTCCATCCCCCACCCCCGCGGCCTCAGGGGCCATAGCGACGCCGACGTCGTGCTTCACGCGCTCACCGACGCTTTGCTCGGCGCGATCGGCGCGGGCGACATTGGCGATCACTTCCCGCCGAGCGACCCGCAATGGCGCGGCGCCGCTTCGTCGATCTTCCTCGACCATGTCCGCGCCCTCATCGACGCGCGCGGCGGCAGGATCGACCATGCCGACGTCACCATCATCTGCGAGGCGCCGCGGATCGGCCCGCATCGGGACGCCATGCGGGCGCGGATCGCTGACCTGTTGCGGGTGCCGGCCGCGCGGATTAGCATCAAGGCGACGACCACCGAACGGCTCGGCTTCACCGGACGCGGCGAAGGCATAGCGGCGCAGGCGATCGCTACCGTCAGGCTCCCGGAGGAAACATGATCCACACCGCTCTCGCCGCCGCCCTGCTGGTCGCGCAAGTCTCGCCGCCGGCGGCCAAGCCCTGCCTCAACCGGGCGGAGGCGGCGGACCTCGCGCTGCTCATGTTGCCCGGGTTCGTCGACGGCCTCGCCAAGACGTGCGGACCGAGGCTGCCGCAGACCGCCTTCCTCCGCACCGGCTCGGGCGCGCTCTCCGCCCGGATCAGGAGTGAGAGCGCCGCTGGATTGCCGCGAGCCCTGGCTGCGTTCGCGAAGACCGGGGATGAGCCGATGCCGCCGGGGGTGAGCGCCGCGACCATGCGGCAGCTGGTCGACGAGGTCGCCGCCGGCTTGGCGGACTCGACGGTCAAGCCCCAGGATTGCGCCGCGGCCGACGAGATGATCGGAGCGCTGTCGCCCTTGCCCGCCGCCAATCTCGGCAACGTGGTGGCCGTGCTGATGCAGCTCGGCGCGAAATCGGATGGGCCCAACGGTTCCGGCCTTCGCATGTGCGCGGCCGCCCGGTGAGCGAGCGGCTGGACTTCACGCTGCCGCCGCAGCTGGTCGAGCTGGCCGCCAGGGTCATCGAAGCCAATCGCGCGCGCGGCAAGCGGATCGCGGTGGCCGAGAGCTGCACCGGCGGGCTGGTGGCCGCGGCGCTGACCGAGACGCCGGGCTCGTCCGACGTGTTCGAGGCTGGGTTCGTCACCTATTCGGACGAGGCCAAGGTCGACAGCCTGGGCGTCAGCCTCGACGTGCTCGAGACGTTCGGGGCGGTGTCGGTGGCGGTGGCCTGGGCGATGGCGCAAGGCGCGCTGAAGCGCACCCAGGCGGACACGACGGTGGCGGTGACCGGCATTGCCGGGCCCGAGGGCGGCAGCGAGCGCAAGCCGGTCGGCACCGTGGTCTTCGCCCGCGCCCGGCGCGGCGCCGACCCCAAGGAGATGGTCGCGGACCGCAAGGATTTCGGCGACCTCGGCCGCGGCGGCGTCCGCCTTCAGGCGGCGCTTTGCGCGCTGGAACTGCTGATGCCGGTCGAGCCCTGGCCGTAAAGCTCGTGCGCGCGCGTTTCGAAGGCGCCGATCATCCGCCGCAGGGCGCGGTCGAACATCTGGCCGGCGAGCGTTTCGAAGATGCGCGACTTGAACGCGAAGTCCACGCAGAAATGGATGTCCGTGCCGCCCGAGCCGTCAGGGTGGAAGGTCCAGCTGTTATGCAAATATTTGAGCGGCCCCTCGATATAGTCGACGACGATCTCGGTCGGGCGGTGCTTGGTGACGCGGGAGGTGAAGGTCTCCTTCAGCGAGCGGAAGCCGACGACGAGGTCGGCGATCATGAGCGTGTCGCTGTCCGACCGGACCCGCGTCGCCGCCACCCAGGGGAGGAATTCCTGGTACCGCTTCACATCGGCGACCAGCTCGAACATCTGGTCCGGCGTGTAGGGCAGGTTCCGAGTCTCGGTGTGGCGGGGCATCGCGGCTTTAACGCGCGGCGGCGAGCTGGGCTTCGCGGGCGGCGCGCATTTTCAGGAAATCGTCGCCGGCATGGTAGCTGGAGCGCGTCAGCGGCGAGGCAGCGACGAGCAGGAAGCCCTTGGCGCGGGCGATCGCGGCATAAGCCGAAAAGGCCTGCGGCGTGACGAACTCGGCGACCTTGGCGTGGCGCGGGGTGGGCTGGAGATATTGGCCCATGGTGAGGAAATCGATGTCGGCCGAGCGCATGTCGTCCATCACCTGGTGGACCTCGAGCCGCTCCTCGCCGAGGCCGACCATCACGCCGGACTTGGTGAAGATCTTCGGATCGTGCCGCTTGACGCTCTCGAGCAGGCGGAGCGAGGCGTAGTAGCGCGCGCCCGGGCGGATGGTGGGATAGAGCCGCGGGACGGTCTCGAGATTATGGTTATAGACGTCGGGTCCCGCCTCGACGATCGCCTCGACCGCCGACTGAGCCTTGTTGCGGAAATCGGGAGTGAGGATCTCGATGGTGGTGGACGGCGTGTTGCGGCGCAGCGCCTCGATCACCTTGACGAACTGGCGGCCGCCGCCGTCGGGAAGGTCGTCGCGGTCGACCGAGGTGACGACGATATGGGTGAGGCCGAGCTCGGCGGCGGCGACCGCGACATGCTCGGGCTCGAGCGGATCGACCGCGCGCGGCATGCCGGTCTTGACGTTGCAGAAGGCGCAGGCGCGGGTGCAGGTGTCGCCGAGGATCATCACGGTCGCGTGCTTCTTGGTCCAGCACTCGCCGATATTCGGGCAGGCCGCTTCCTCGCAGACGGTGGCGAGGTTGAGGCGCCGCATCAGCTTCTTGGTTTCGGCGAAGCCGACGCTGGTCGGCGCCTTGACGCGGATCCAGTCGGGCTTGCGCTGGCGCGGCGCGATGAGGGGAGCGATGACTTCGGACATGGGGGGCAGATAGCGATCTGAAAGCCCACTTGCCACCCCTCCCCTCGCCTGGCTAGCAGCGGCGGCGACGCTTCTCGTGGGGGGTGAAACAGGATGGCCGATTTCAACGCGCTGCTGGACGGCTATCGCCGCTTCCGCGAGACTGGCTGGTCGAGCCAGCGCGACCGCTGGTCCCGGCTCGCCGAGGGCCAGGCGCCGAAGGTGATGGTGATCGCCTGCTCGGACAGCCGGGTCGAGCCGGCGTTGATCTTTGACGCCAGCCCCGGCGAGATGTTCGTGGTCCGGAACGTCGCCAATCTGGTGCCGCCGTTCGAGACCGGCGGCGGCCGCCACGGCATTTCGGCCGCGCTCGAATTCGCGGTCACTCAGCTCTGCGTCGAGGAAGTGATCGTGCTCGGCCACGGCTTTTGCGGCGGCTGCGCGGCGGCGCTGACCGGGCAGTTCGCGGGCGCAGGCCATGGCCAGGGCGGCTTCATCGCCCGCTGGCTCGAGCTGCTCGACGAGGCCCGCGACCAGATCCGCGCCAACCATGCCGAGCTCGACCGGGCGGCGTTCCGGGCGATGGAGCTGGAGGCGGTCCGGGTCAGCCTCGCCAATCTCAGGACCTTTGCCTGGGTGGCGGATCGCGAGTCGGCCGGCTCGCTCACCCTCCACGGCGCCTATTTCGCGATCGCCGACGGCGTCCTCCATCTGCTCGACGAGGCGACGGGGGGGTTCAGCCCGGCCTAGGCAGGGAGGGTGGTGAACTTGACGAACTTGTCACTGTGGAGGGGTGTTGGCCGGCTCGGAAGGTGACTAACTTGTCGAACCTGTCGCTGCGGAGGGGTGTTCGCCTGCTTGGAAGGTTACGAACTTGTCGAACCTGTCGCTGTGAGACTGTGTTCGCCTGGCGCAAGTTGATCAGGTTGCGGCGGCCTGCATTGGCTGGACCCCGGCCTTCGCCGGGGAACATCCGGCAGGGTGCGGCGAGGATCAACGGTGCGAAAGAGCCGGCGTGGCCCCGCAGGCGGCGCCACCCGGCACGCTGTCAGGCGAAATCCTACATTGCAATCCCCGCGGGGTCGGCCCGCCACCCCCGGCCGAACGGCGTCAGGCCGCTTCGACCCAATGGTGGCGGCGGAGCAGGCCGGTGCCGGTCATGCCGGTGTCGGCGAGCGGAAGCGCGGTGCTGCAAAAGCCGCATTCGGCCGACAGCCGGCCGACATACCAGTGGGTCCGCCCGCAGCCGGGGCAATGGTTCACCTCGCCGAGATGATAGACCGCATGATAGCCGCGGAGCGCCGCATCGAAACGATAAGGGTGCGCAAGCATCTGGACCTCGCTTCGGGCCTCGCCGCCTTCGGCTCGGCCCCTTCCCTCCCTCTATAGCAGTAGGACGGGTTGCGACGAAGCGTTGTTTATCGTCGGTGAAACGATTGCCCATTAACGTTGCGGCGGCGCAACAGAGGCATCCCGGCGGCCACCACCGTCATCCCAGCGAAAGCTGGGATCTCCCTTCCCCTGGCGATGCCGACCCGGGCCGGCGACCGAAAGGCAAAGAGATTTCCAGCTTGCGATGGAATGACGAATTACGCTGGAGTGACGAAGCTGCGCCGCGACGGCGTCAGCCCAGCGCCTTCTTCAAGAGCTCGTTGACGACCTGCGGGTTGGCCTTGCCGGCCATGGCTTTCATCACCTGGCCGACGAAGAAGCCGAACAATTTGTCCTTGCCGCCGCGATAGTCGGCGACCTTGTCGGCGTTTGACGCCATGACGGCGGCGATGGCGGCTTCGATCGCGCCGGTGTCGCTGGTCTGCTTGAGGCCGCGCGCCTCGACGATGGCGGCGGGATCCTCGCCGGTCTCGAGCATCAGCTCGAACACCTGCTTGGCAAGCGTGCCCGACAGCGTGCCGTCGGCGACCAGGGCCAGCAATTCGGCGCCCTGGGCCGGGGTGACCGGACTGTCCTCGATCGTCCGGCCGAGCCGGTTCAAGGCGCCGAACAGGTCCGAGATCAGCCAGTTGGCGGCGGCCTTGGCGAGCTGGGTGGCGGGGCGGCCCTGCTTCAGCGCGCCTTCGGCGAGCAGAGCCTCGAACCAGCGGGCCGTGTCGGCCTCGGCGGTGAGGACGGCGGCATTGTAGGGCGACAGGCCGAGCTCGGCCTCGTAGCGGGCGCGCTTGGCGTCGGGCAGCTCGGGCAGGCTGGCGCGGCATTCGTCGAGGAAGGCCGGCGACAGTTCGAGCGGGAGCAGATCGGGATCGGGGAAATAGCGATAATCGTGCGCATCCTCCTTGGAGCGCAGGCTGCGCGTCTCGGCCCGGTCGGGGTCGAACAGGCGGGTCTCCTGGACGATCTCGCCGCCGCCTTCGAGGATATCGACCTGGCGGTGGGCCTCATATTCGATCGCGGCCATGATGAAGCGCACCGAATTGACGTTCTTGGTCTCGGTGCGGGTGCCGAGTTCGGCGCCGGGGCGGCGGACGCTGACATTGACGTCGGCGCGCATCGAGCCCTGCTCCATATTGCCGTCGCACGAGCCGACATAGCGCAGGATCGACCTTAATTTGCGGACGTAAGCCCCGGCTTCGTCGGGCGAACGCATGTCGGG
>DASVRK010000170.1:0-8046 GCA_036388655.1 Allosphingosinicella sp.
AGACGAGACGGTATTCTTTGTTTCTTTCAAATGTGCGGCCAGGCCGAAGCGTGACGAGTATAGCTACTTTAGCATCGTCCTCGAAAATAGCCGTCCTGTGCGTGTTTATATGCAGCGGTCATACCTGGTGCCCGTGTTCGAGTCGGCTCCTACTGGGGAGAGCCCATGACGCAAGTCGGGCGGCAGCGCTGTCGGCTCCCGCCGGTCGTCTGGCTCCGGGTGAATTGGAGCGGCTGATGCTCGGCGGTGTTTGACCGATAAATGTCCGCGATCGGTGGAAAGCGGGCCTATTGAGGTGAGGGCGGGTCGGGCATCTTTCGCCGGCGAGCCTTCCAGGATTTAACGGTCCCCACCGCGGCGCGGAGCATGCTGTCGAGTTCGGAAATAGGCCCTTCCCAAGTCCGGTCCATTCCCTCGTCGCTATGGTCGTTGGTATCGATAGCCCGTGCCGTGACGGCCGTTTGCCCGTTTTGCGGCAACCGCACGCTGATCTGGAAGCATTCGAACGGGGGATCGCCCGGAAGGTGGAAAAATCTCGCCTGGACATCCGCCCATTCGGTGAACAGCGACGATCCGGTCGCCTTCACCCAGCTCTCGATCACAGGATCCACATCCGCATAGCTGCCCATCGGCGCTTGATGCCGCGCGGGCGGGATGTCCGCAATGGGATGAAACGAGGCAGTCGCCTCAACTCCCCGCCTGCGCTAAGAGGCAGGCATGACGAGGTCCGCGGCGGTCGAACGTGCTTTTGGTCTTGCCCGGTCGGGGCAGTGCCGCAGCGTCGCGGAGATTATCCGGCGGCTGCCCGAAGGCGATCGGCCGGCGGTCGAAGAGCATTTGAGGGCGCCGTCGACCAGGCGGGAAATGATCCTGGTCTGCAGCGACGCCTGGCTCGCCGCTCGATAGCGGCGGGACGCGATTGCGGCATCTCAGCCGACCGCTTCGAGCAGCCCCTCGAACAGGCGGCGGCCGTCGGTGCCGCCATGAGCGGGCTCGATCATGCGCTCGGGGTGCGGCATCATGCCGAGTACGTTGCCGCTTTCGTTGATGATGCCGGCAATGTCGCGCGCCGAGCCGTTGACCTCGCCCGAATAGCGGAAGGCGATGCGGCCTTCGCCTTCGAGCCGCTCGAGCGTTTCCGGGTCGGCCTGGTAATTGCCGTCATGATGCGCGACCGGGACGACGATCTCCTCGCCGGCATCGTAGCGGCTGGTGAAGACGGACTGGCTGTTCTCGACCTTGAGCGCGACATCGCGGCAGACGAAGGCGATGGACGAGTTGCGCATCAGCGCGCCGGGCAGCATGCCGGCCTCGGTCAGCACCTGGAAGCCGTTGCAGATGCCGAGCACGGGGACGCCGCGGTCGGCCGCGTCCTTGACCGCGCGCATGATCGGAGAGCGCGCCGCCATCGCGCCCGAGCGCAGATAGTCGCCGTAGGAGAAGCCGCCGGGGACGCCGATCAGGTCGAGCCCGTCGGGAAGCTCGGTGTCGCGGTGCCAGACCATGGCCGGTTTGGTGCCGGTCACCTGCTCCAGCGCGACGGCGAGGTCGCGGTCGCAATTGGAGCCGGGGAAGACGATGACGGCGCTTTTCACGTGTCCCTCCTCAGGCGGCGGCGGGCCGCTCGATCCGAAAATTCTCGATGACGGTGTTGGCCAGCAATTTGCGGCACATGGCTTCGATGTCGGCCTCGCTGACGCTGTCTTCAAGGTCGAGTTCGATCAGCTTGCCGGCGCGGACGCCGTTGACGCCGGCAAAGCCGAGCCCTTCGAGCGCGTGGTGGATCGCCTTGCCCTGCGGATCGAGGACGCCGGTCTTGAGCGTGATGTAGACGCGGGTTTTCATGGCGGCCGCTCTATGGCGAGAGGCGCGGCGGGGCAAGGGCGGAGCGGCGGCGGTTGGGCGGGAAAGGGGACGATGCTTGCCGCGCCCGGCGCCGCCCCCTATCTCATGCGTATGAGCGAGACCCCTGACATCAGCCTGACGCCCTCGGCCGCGGCCCGGGTGGCGGCGATCGCCGGGCGCCAGGGCAAGCCGGCGATTCTGCGGCTCGCCGTCGACGGCGGCGGCTGCGCGGGCTTCCAGTATCGGTTCGGGTTGGCCGATACGGTCGAGGCGGGCGACACCCAGGCAATCGAGGGCGGCGTGACTTTGGTGGTCGACGAGGTCAGCCTCGATCTGGTGCGCGGCAGCGCGGTCGATTTCGTCGAATCGCTCGGCGGCGCGTCCTTCCAGGTCACCAACCCCAACGCCGCTTCCGGCTGCGGCTGCGGGACCAGCTTCTCGATCTGACGCTCCGGCCGGGGGGCCTGGGAGACAAGGCCGCCAGTTATTCTGGCGGTCCGGGAGCAAGTTGGTTAATGGATCGTTTCGGTTCCGCCGGGGAGTCGCAGGCTCCCCTCAAGGAGGAAGATGAAGCGATCGTTGCTCTTCGCCGCGGCGGCCGGGGTGCTGCTCAACAGCGCGAACCTGCCGGCCAGCCCGCCCCCGCTGCTGCTGCCGATCCCGGAGAACCTTGCCGAGATGGAGGTCGACTGGACCGCGGCCGAGCCGGACTTCGCTCCCGAACTTCAGCCCGCTCCGCCGCTTCCCGCCGCTCCGCCCGCGCCTCCGGTTGCGGCCGCCCCGGAACCGCCGCCGGCCGCGCCGCCGCCGCCGCCTCCACCCGACCCGGATAACGGCGTTCGCATCGTGATCAGCCTGCCGCTCCAGAAAGCCTATGTGTTCGCCGGCGGCGAGCTGGTCGACACCACCCCCGTTTCCACCGGCAAGCGCGGCTATGAGACTCCGGCGGGGACCTTCCCGATCCTCCAGAAGAAGGTCCACCACCGCTCGAACAAATATAGCAACGCGCCGATGCCCTATATGCAGCGGCTGACCTGGGGCGGCGTCGCGCTCCACGCCGGCAGCCTGCCCGGCTATCCGGCCTCGCACGGCTGCATCCGGCTGCCGCGCAGCTTCGCGAAGAAGCTGTACGGGCTGACCGACTTCAACACGCTTGTGACGATCACGCGCGAGAAGCCGGAATCGGCCGAAGACGCGCTCGCGCTGATCTGAGCCGCCGCGACCGCCTGAGAACAGGCATGACGGGCCGGGGAAGGGCGGCTAAGCCGGCGCCATGAAGATCGTCACTTACAACCTCAACGGCATCCGGGCGCGGTTGCCGCGGCTGCTGGAATATCTCGACGAGCAGAAGCCCGACGTGGTCTGCCTCCAGGAGATCAAATGCGCGGACGAGGCGTTTCCGGCGAAGGATCTGGAGGGCGCCGGCTACGGCCTCGTCCACCACGGCCAGAAGGGCTTCAACGGCGTCGCGATCCTGGTCCGGGGCGCGCAGCCGCAGCTTCGCCGGATGGGGCTGCCGGGCGACCCGGACGACACCCACAGCCGCTATATCGAGGTGGACGTGGGCGGGCTCGTCGTCGCCTCGATCTACCTGCCCAACGGCAACCCGGTCGGCACCGAGAAATTCCAGTACAAGCTCGCCTGGATGGAGCGTTTGCGCGCACACTCCGCGGAGCTGCTGGCGGAGGAGCGGCCGACGGTGCTCGCGGGCGACTGGAACGTGATCCCGACCGACGATCCCGACGATGTCTTTTCGGTGCGGGCGATGGCGCATGACGCGCTGATGCAGCCCGAGAGCCGCCAGGCCTATCGCCGCATCCTCCACCACGGCTGGACCGACGCGATCCGCGCGCGCCACCCGGACGGCGCGGTCTATACTTTCTGGGACTATACGGCCGGTTCCTGGCAGCGCGACGCGGGCTTTCGCATCGATCACCTGCTGCTCAGCCCGCAGGCCGCCGACCGGCTGCTCGATGCCGGGGTCGACAAGGATTATCGCGGGCGCGAGAAAGCCAGCGACCACGCGCCGACCTGGGTCGAGCTGGAAGGCTGACGCCGTGGAGGGGGGACGCCCTCCGCCCCCGAAACGTTACCTTTCGCTTAACCTTTTCATGCCATGCTCGGCCAATGAACTTCGTGACCACCTGGTGGGGCCGCGTCGAGCGGCCGCTGCAAAAGAGCGGTGCCGGCCGCTTGCCGGTAATCCTCTGCGCCGCGTTGGTCGGCGTGGTCGCGGGCCTCGGCCAGTTCGGATCGCCGGTCGAAGATATGCTGAGAAGCGCCCGCAACCTCGCCCGAAGCCACGACGCCTCCGGCCAGGTCGTGATCATCGCGCTCGACGACAAGAGCCTCACCGGCGTCCAGAAATGGCCGTGGCCGCGGCGCTATCATGCCAAGCTGGTCGACAACCTCACCGCCATGGGCGCGCGGCGGATCTTCTTCGACATCGAATTCTCGTCGAATTCAAACGCAAAGGACGACGCGATCCTCGCCGGTGCCTTGGCCAGATCGAAAACCGAGGTGACTCTTGCGAACCTGCTCGCGTTCGACCCGGTCACCGGCACGCAGACCAACACGTTTCCCATTCCCGAGTTTCGGCGGCACGCACGGCAGGCGACCATAAATCTCGGGTATGAAGAGGATGGGTCCGTATGGAAGATTCCCTATGGGGTGAAAATGGACGGGACCTTCTACCCGTCCTTCGCCGCCTCCCTCGCGGGCTCCTCCATTCAGGAGGAGCAATATTTCCGGCTCGATCATGCCATTCGCCCCGAAAGCATTCCCTCGGTCAGCGCCATCGACGTGCTCGACAAGTCGGCTCCGGTCGCCTCGATCGCGGGCAAGGATGTCGTGATTGGGGCCGCCTCGATGCAGCTCGCCGACATTTTCAACGCTCCGGGCCACGGCTTGATTTCGGGCGTGTATCTGCACGCCATCGCCGCTGAGACCTTGATGAAAGGCCGCCCGACAGAGCTGAGCTGGCTGCTTATGCTGTCGCTCGCTGCGCTCATGATGACGCTCGCGTCGAGCTTCCTCAGGGGCTTCAGAATGCTTGCCGGCTATTGCGTCGTGCCGATCGCGATCCTCGCGGGCGCAACGATTCTCGAGCATTTCCTGATCGTGCCCGCGGTGCTTCCCGCCTTACTGACCAGCGCCATCGGCATCCTCATCCAGTCGGTGCTGCTGCTGCGCCAGCGGATGGCGGAGCGGGCCAGCGTCAATCCCATTTCCGGCCTGCCGAACCTCAAGGCGTTCAGGGACACGGCGCCGTTCGTGACCGATTATGTGATCGTCGCGCGCGTCCACAATTTCACCAAGATCGTCGCCTCCCTGCCCGACGATTGCGAGAAGGAGCTGGTTCGCCAGATCGCGGCGCGGCTGTCGGTCGGCCGGGGCGATTCACCGGTGTTCCAAAGCGATGACGGCACCTTCATCACCTTGTTCGCAAGGTCCGACAGCGTCGAGGATCATGCCTCGGCGCTGCACAATCTGTTCCGCGAGCCGGTGACGTTCGGCCCGACCCGGTTCGACCTCATCGTCACTTTGGGCGTCGACGGCGAGGTGGAGCGCCCGCTGACCAGGCGGCTCGCCGACGCGCTCAACGCCGCCGACGAGGCTTTCGGCAAGGGCCTCAAGTGGAAGATGGCGGTCGCCGAGGGCGTGGAAGACACCGAATGGCACCTGTCGCTGCTCGGCCAGCTCGACGAGGCGATCGAGCGCAAGCATATGTGGGTCGCCTACCAGCCGAAGCTCGATCTTGCGTCGGGCCGGCTCTGCGGCGCCGAAGCGCTGGTTCGCTGGGCGCACCCCAAGCGCGGCAATATCAGCCCGATCGAGTTCATCCAGGCGGCCGAGCAGAGCGGCCGCATCGACCGGCTGACTGCGTTCGTCATGGACGATGCGATCGGCGCCGCCGCCGCGCTCGCCGCCCGCGGCACCTTCATCGACATGTCGGTCAACCTCTCCGCCCGGATGCTCGGCGACGACGGCCTGGTCGCGATGGTGAGCGGCCTCCTCCACACACATCGCTTCCCGCCGGAGCGGCTGATCCTCGAGATCACCGAGACCGCCGCCATCGACGCGTCCCGGCTTGCCCAGCTCACCCGGCTTCGCGAGCTCGGCGTCGGCCTGTCGATCGACGATTACGGCACCGGCCTGTCGACGCTCGAATATCTGAAGTGCATCCCCGCGACCGAGATCAAGATCGACGGCTCGTTCGTCCAGAACCTCTCCACCTCGATGAGCGACCGGTTGATGGTGAGCTCCACCATCAACCTCGCCCATGCGCTCGGCCGGCGTGTCGTCGCCGAAGGCGTCGAGGATCCGGCCAGCCTCGAGGCGCTTTCGACCATGCAGTGCGACGAGGCGCAGGGCTATTATATCGGGCGGCCGATGCCGCTCCGGCAGCTCTATCGGGCGCTCGCCCGGCACGAGCGGCGCCAGGCCGCCTGACCGCGCCGCCCCGACGCGCTCGCCGTCCGCGATCCGGCGAGGCCGCTCCCACGACCCTCATCCTTCCCTCCGCCGCCGCGGCGATCGCCCGTGCGGTTCGGCGGGACTTGCGCGTCCGGAACTGTCCGGCCTGCCCGGCGCGAACGTCCCGCGCCAGCCGCGGCCGGCGGCTCGCTCCAGGGGCGGGAAGACCGAATTGTACCATTTTGAATGATTACCGCGAATCTACCGTATTAGGTTAATAACTTGCTAACCATCCGTTTCGGGTATATCCTCCTTTCGTAAGCGCAACGATTATGGGCGCGCGAAAAAACAGGGAGGTCCCTTATGTGGGCAATCATCCGCGCATTCTTCTATGCGACCACCAAGATGGGCAGCGGCGGCATCAAAGGCTGATTCCGCGCGTCCGACCGGGCTGCTCTCGGGTCGCGCCGCCAGCCGCAACGGCCTAAAGCCGCTGCCGTCTCGGGCGCGCTCCTAAGGGCGACCGGGTATTAATATCGGTCCAGACCAGGAGCCTGGCGATGCTCGCATCGCCAGGCTCAGCCGGTTTGGGCCTGGTTTGGGGCTTGGGGCTGCTCAGGCTTTGGCTGTCAGGGTAGGGGCCGTTGAGGCTCAAGCCGTTGCGACTCAAGCCGATTTGGCTCAAGCCCGTTGGGGATCGAGCTGCTCAGGCTCCGGCTGTTAAGGCTTGAGCTGTTCAGGCTTGGTCTGTCGAGGCTCAACCTGCTGGCGCCCGGGCGCTATGCCTTTCTCGACTTCAGTCGGACGCTCGGGGTGATAGCCGTGCGGCTGCAGGGCATCCGAAGAGGAGCGCCAGTGCGGCCCTTCAGGACCGTGAGTGCGGCCCTGCCACGAGCCCTCCAGTTTAGCCTTCCACGAATCGGCCCTTGAGCGGGGCCCGCCGAATCGGCCGCCAGCGCCCTCCCGAATCGGCTAACGGTGCGCCCCCCGAATCGGGGTGCCGGTGCGTCCTGCCGCGAATCGGCCACCTTTGCTCGCCGCCGCAAACCCGCCCGCCAGTGCCCCTGGGGCTGAACCGTCATGCCAGCGAAAGCTGGCATCTCACTTCTCTTTGGGAGCCGGGCAAAGAAGAAGGGAGATTCCAGCTTTCGCTGGAATGACGAGGCGGGCTTGGTGGCAGGGGCGCGCATCCGCCTCGGCCGGAGCGGGCGCCGCGAATCGGTGTCGGCTTGGCTGCATCGACCGGGTCCGAATTTCCCGGGAATAATCTTGTCGCGCCTCCGTTGTGGAACTGCCTGAACGGCATTTCAACTGGAGGGATTTACATGATCAACAAGACGATTCTGGCGACCGCCTGCGCCGCCATCGCGCTCGCCGTCACCGCCACGCCGGCCGCGGCCAAATGGGTGAACGGGGTCAAGGTCGAGGACAATCTGCCGCGCCACAGCGGCGACGACGACATGGTGAACGGCGTCAAGGTGCGCGGCGACGGCTCGGTCGACGATAACGGCCCGCGGCGCAATCGCGGCGGCCGCGGCGGCGAGGACAGCGTCGACAGCGACGACGACGACGACAATGACGGACGCGGCCGCAACCGACGCGGCCGCGGCAGCGACGACGGTGTCGATAGCGTCGATGGCGACGATGACGGCGGCCGGGGCCGTGGGCGCGGCCGAGGCCGGGGCAGCGACGACTCGGTCGACAGCGTCGATGGCGACGACGACGGCGGAAGGGGCCGTGGGCGCGGCCGAGGACGCGGCGGCGACAGCGTCGACAGCGTGGACG
>DASVRK010000171.1:0-5485 GCA_036388655.1 Allosphingosinicella sp.
TTCACCAGCTATGACGAGACCGTCTACCGGCTCGACATGGCCCGCTCCGACGCCGCCGCGCGCGAAACCTCGCTCGCGGTGATGCGCGAGATCGCCGGCAAGCTCGCCTTCGGCCGCGCCGCCGTCGCCGGCGCCAAGACCGCGGTGCGCGAGGAGATACGCGCCCGCGACGCCGCCCAGGACGGCATCCTCGTCGCCCAGAACCGGCTGTTCGCGCCCGGCGCGGCGATCGCCCGCGGCCCCGTCGCCGGCACGCAGGCCGAGGTCGCCCGCGCTACCGGGCCCGCGCTTCGCCGGCTCTACGAAACCTATCATGTGCCGGAGCGCACCATCCTGGTGCTGGTCGGCGACGTCGATCCGGCCGCGGCCGAGGCAGAGATCGCCGCTTTGTTCGCCGACTGGCGGCCGCGCGGCGGGCCGACCCTGGATCGTCCGGCCCCGGATCGCGGCCCACCCGCAATCCCGCCCCGCCGCCCGATCGAGACCGCGCTCTACGTCCACCGCGCCGCCCCGACCCTGGTCACCATCGCCGTGTCGGCGCCGCTGGGGGGAGGGGCCGACGCCGGCCGCAGCCGCGACGCCCATTTCCTCGAACATCTCGCCGGCCAGATGCTGAACCGCCGGCTCGCCCGCCTCGCCGCCACCCCCGGCGCCCCCTTCGCCGCCGCCGACCACGCCGCCTACGACCCTTTCGCCACCGTGCGGCTGGCGCGGATCGAGCTCGAGGCGCGGGATCGCGACTGGCGCGGCGCGCTGCGCGCCGGAGCGGTCGAGCTCGGACGGGCGCTGGCCGACGGCTTCACCCAGGCCGAGCTCGACGCGCAGCTCGCCGCCGCCCGCGCCGGGCTCGCCCGCTCCGCCGCCCCGCGCACGGCCGCCGCGCTGGCCGACGCGATCGTCGACGCCGCCGGCCGCCGCATCGTCTTCACCGAGCCCGCCGATCCGGCCGGCACCGACGCCTATCTCGCCCGCATCCGCCTGCCGGACGTGAACGCCGCCTTCCGCGCTGTCTGGGCGGGCCGCGGGCGGCTGGTCTTCGTCGCCCACCACCGCCGCATCCCCGGCGGCGAGGCCGCCATAGCCGCCGCCTGGCGCGAAGCCGCCGGCGCCCGCTAATCCCTCCCGTGCAAGCGCTTTTTTAACGCCGCCGCGCTTACCTCGCTCCGCCGTCGCCAGCGGGCGAGCGGGAACTTCGAGGGGGAATCATGGCGGAATCGACCTACACCGACACCAACAACGCGCCGGTCGGGCCTGCCACCGTCATCGTCGAAATCCCCCAGGGCAGCGGCCCGGCGCAGATCCCGCTCGACGTCTACGACCCCGACGGCGACCGGCTCTGGTACCAGATGGAGCCGAGGCCGTGGCCGTTATTCGGCGGGCTCGAGTGGGACCCCGATGCCGGCGCGCTCTGCTACGAGCCGTTCCCCGATTTCATCGGCGTCGAAAGCTTTACTCTGATCGTCTCCGACGGCCGCGGCGGCAGCATCGAGCAACGCGTCACGGTCGCGGTCGGCCAACCGGCGCCCACCGGCGAAAACCACGTCCCCGTCGCGCCGGCCGCGATCGTGATCGTCGACGGCCGCGGCGACATCGTCCGGCAGCTCGTCACCGTCAACGTCGCGCCGGTCAACGATACTCCCGTCCCCGGCGTCGCCGAGCTGAACACGATCGAGACGGCGCCCGGATCGTCGCTCTCCGTCACCCTTCCCGCCGGCCTGTTCACCGATGCCGAGGGCGACGCGATCACCCTCTCGCTCGCTCGCGGGGCGCCCAGCTGGCTCAGCTTCGATCCGATCGCCGGCACCCTTTCCGGCACGGTCCCGGGCGGCGTTTCGGGCGATTTCGCCTATGAGATCGTCGCCACCGACCCCGCTGGCGCCGTCGGCTCCGCGCCCGGCACCGTCTGGGTCGCTCCCGCCGACACCGGCCCGGCTTACACCGTGGGAGGCGAGCTCATCGTCAACACCCACCGCGAGGGCTGGCAGACCTACCCCGCCGTCACCGCCCTCGAGGGCGGCAATTATGTCGTTGTCTGGGAAACGCCCTTCAACGACCTGGACGAAGTGTTCGGCCGGATCTACGCCGCCGACGGCACGCGGATCGGGGCCGAGTTCCGGTTCAACAGCTACACCGCCGGAAGCCAGGAATCGCCGTCGCTGCTGGCGCTTCCCGGCGGCGGTTTCGTCGTGAGCTGGACCTCGGTCGGCCAGGACGGCAGCGGCGGCGGCGTCTATGGCCAGCTTTACGGTGCGGACGGCGCCCGCGCCGGCGCCGAGTTCCGGATCAACGCCACAACCGCCGGCTACCAACAGCTGTCGTCGATGGCGGCGACCGGCGAGGATAGCTTCGTCGTCACCTGGCTGTCGCGCCCGGGATCGCGCGACATCGCCGTCGCCCGCCGCTTCAGCGCCGTCGACGGTACGCCGCTCGGCGGGGAGATCGTGCTCGATCCAGCCACCACCGGATCGGTCGGCCAGCCCGATATCGCGGCCCGGGCGGACGGCTCCTGGCTTGCCGTCTGGACGCGCTCCGATGGCGCCTATCAGGAAACCTCCCACGTCTATGCGCAGCGTTTCTACGCCAACGGCACCCGCGCCGGGACCATCTTCCAGGTCGACCGCGCCGCCGCCGACGGCGTTTTCAGCCCGTCCGTGACGGCGCTGGCCGGCGGCGGCTATGTCGTCGCCTGGACGGTGCGCGGCGCCGCCGACGACCCAAGCGAGACCGGCATTCACGCCCGCCTCTTCTCCGCCGGCGGGGCTGCGCTCGGCCCCGAATTCCGGGTCAATGCCGCGGTCGCGGATTACCAGATCCACCCCGACGTCACCGCGCTCGCCCATGGCGGGTTCGCGATCGGCTGGACCTCGCGCGGCCAGGACGGCAGCGGCGACGGCGTCTACACGCGCCTTTATTCCGCCGCCGGCGTCGCTCTCACGCCCGAGCGGCTCGTCAACGCCACCGTCGCCGGCGACCAGGGCTACCTCGCGCTCGCCGGCCATGAGAATGGCGGCTACGGCGCCGCCTGGATGACGCCCGGCCAATATGGCAGCGGCTACGAAATCGCCGCCCGCTTCTTCGCCCCCGCCGATATCCGCCGCGCCGGCACGGCGGGCTCCGACTATTATGACGGCGCCGGCGGCCGCGACACCTTGCTCGGCTATCGCGGCGACGACCGGCTGCGCGGGCTCTACGGCGACGACTGGCTGGCCGGCCATGACGGGAATGACCGCGCCGAGGGCGGCCGCGGCGCCGATCGCCTGAACGGCGGCGCCGGCGACGATACTTTGCTCGGCGATGCCGGCGTCGACCGGCTCTGGGGCCATAGCGGCCACGACGTGCTGGCGGGAGGCCTCGGCGCCGACACCTTGTTCGGCGGCGCCGGCGCTGACACCTTTCTGTTCGCCTCCGCCCTCGACAGCGGAAACCTGCCCGGCAGCTACGACACGATCCGCGACTTCGACGCCCTCGACGTCATCGATCTCGCCGCGATCGACGCCGACGGCGACGCCGCCAACGGCGACACCGCCTTCAGCTCGGTCGCGCGCTTCACCGGCGCCGGGGCCGAGCTTCGCATCTTCCGCTTCAACGGCGGCGACCTCTACAAGGTGACCGGCGACCTGGACGGCGACCGCGCGGCCGATTTCACCCTTTACGTGCGCACCGACGGCACGATCCTCACCGCCGCCGATTTCACCGGCTGAACCCGATCAGAGGCACAGCAAGCCCGGCGATCGGCCGACGACCGTGCGGCTGTCATAGGCGGCGCAAATGTCGGCGGTGACCGCGCCGCCGACATAGGCCCCGGCGCCGAGCGTGACGGCCGCGGCGAAATAGAGGCGCAGCAGCCGCGCCGGAGCCAGTCCGAAGATCATGCCATAGCTTTCGTCGAGTCGCGGGGGATCGTGCCGCCGGGTGCTTGCAGCATTTCCGCCGCCGGCGGTAGCGCTGCCTCTGCTTGACAGTGATCGACCCATCCGATCACCCGGGGGGCCGCGCTTATCCTGCTCTAGCCGAAGCGGGGCAGGGGCGGCGACGGAACGCCGCGCCGCTCCCGCGGGTTCACTCCAGGTCCGGCGTGTCGTTCGCGCCGCGGCCCCACAAGACAGCTGGAGTAGAGCCATGTCTTCAAAAGCGTATCTGATCGCCGCCGCCGCCGCGGCGTTGCTGCTTCCCGCCTCCGCCGCCGCCTCCGCCAAACCTGGGCATGGCGGCGTGCCCCCGGGGCATTTGCCGCCGCCGGGCGAGTGCCGGGTGTGGAAGCCGGGCGTGCCGCCGGGCCACCAGCCGCCGCCGACCAGCTGCCGCGCCGCCCGCCGCGACGCTTATCATCGCGGCGGCAACGTCGTTTACGGCGGCCGGGAAGGCTATCGCGGCGGCCGTTATTATGACGGCCGCTACCGGGACGATCGCTACAAGCACGATCGCAAGGACAAAAGCGGCTGCGACGCCAAGGACTATCGCAAGGGCAAGTGCTGAGCCCCTGCCTCGGAGCCTCCTTCGGCGCGGCTTACTTGCTGGCGAATTGCCCGGCTTCGGCCCCGAAATGCTCCTTGGCATGGGCGCGGGCCGCGGTCGCGCTCTTGAACGCGCCCTCGACCGGGGTCGCCGTCACCAGCGGATAGCCCTGGCTGTTGTAGCGCGTCTCGCGGACGACGAGGCGGAACTGGCCGTCCTCGCCCTTGGACACCAGATAGGGCTTGATCGGAACTCTCGACATTGGCTGTCTCCAGATGAAAAAGGCCCCTCCCGCGACACGGCGGAAGGGGCCGAACGATTTAGCCGATGATACCGGCGACGAGGCGCCTCAGCTCATGGCGGGAAAGGGTGGGCGAGCGGCGCTCGGTGCGCCGCGTCGGCTTTTGTCCCGCGGCGGCCGCGGGCGTGAATGGCAGCGAAAGCTTGGGCCGTACGGGCCCGATAGTATTGACTTGCATTGATTTCCCTGGTGCGCGGCCACGTGGCCGCCTATTCGTCTTGAAACTAGTGAACGCCGGCGCCTCGATAAGGTGCCCACGGCCGCGGCCGTTCCGCGAAAGCCAGGTAGCGTGAAAAGGAAGGAGCGGCCGTCCGGCCGCCGTATCCGTCGCAGGCGACGTTAGCCCACCTGATATGGGCCCAAACCCCCCGACAATCAACCGCCCGCCGCCGCGGCCGCTTTCAGATCGGCTCGCCATAGATGCCGAGGACAGCGAGCAGGCAGCCGATCAACAGCCCCGCATTCACCGCCATCAAGAACCAATAGATGTGCGGGGACTCCTTCCTGTCGCCCTTCAGGGCTCGATGGCCGATGCGCCCCGTCCGCCATCCCTGGGCCGTGTCGTAGGCGACATAGATGATCGCGGCGAGGAAGAGGGCGCTCCCCATGCTCGGCGTCACGCGCCCGGCCTTCTCCTGAACGGCCGGCGCGGCGCTGGAGCCGGAGCGGTCGCATCAGGCATGGGGCCGTTCCTTGGGCACGACCTTGTATCCCGCGGCGTCGAGCGCG
>DASVRK010000172.1:0-8446 GCA_036388655.1 Allosphingosinicella sp.
ATGTCGAGGCGCTGACGCAGGAGCTCGCCGACCAGGCCTGGGCGCTGATCCAGGAAGTGGAGGCGATGGGCGGGATGACCATGGCCGTCGCCGAGGGCATGCCCAAGCGGCGCATCGAGGAAGCCTCGGCGGCGCGCGCCGCCCGCGCCGACCGCGGCGAGGACGTGATCGTGGGCGTCAACCGCTACCGCCGCGACGACGAGCCGCCGATCGATATATTGGAGATCGACAATGCGAGGGTGCGCTCGGGGCAGATCGACCGCCTCGACCGGACCCGCGCGGAGCGGGACGAGGCGCGGGCGCAGGCGGCGCTGGATGGGCTCCGCGACGCAGCGCGCGAAAACACCGCGCAGGATGGTGCGGGTGGAGGGCCCCCTCCACCGCTCGCCTTCGGCGAGCGGTCCCCCTCCCCGTTCCGGGGAGGAGTTGAGGCCAACCTCCTTGCGCTTTCGATTGAGGCCGCGCGGGCGCGCTGCACCCTGGGCGAGATCAGCGCCGCGCTCGAGGACGTGTTCGGGCGCTACGATACGGTGCCCAAGCCGGTCAGCGGCGTCTATGGCGGCGCTTATGCCGGCGATCCGCGCTGGCAAAGGGCCGGGGAAGGCGTGGAGGCGGTCGGGCGCCGGCTGGGCCGACGCCCGCGCATCCTCGTCGCCAAAATGGGCCAGGACGGCCACGACCGCGGCGCCAATCTCGTTTCCTCGGCCTTCGCCGATCTGGGTTTCGAGGTCGTGCCCGGCCCGCTGTTCCAGACGCCCGAGGAAAGCGCGCGCATGGCGGTCGAAAAGGCGGTCGACGTGGTCGGCGCCTCCAGCCTGGCCGCCGGCCACAAGACGCTCGTCCCCGAGCTGATCGGCCACCTTCGCGACCTCGGCCGTCCCGACATCAAGGTGGTGGTCGGCGGCGTCATCCCCGCGCAGGATTACGACATGCTGCGCGAGGCCGGCGTGCAGGCGATCTTCGGCCCGGGTACCAATCTGGTCGATGCCGCCGGGGAAGTGCTGAAGCTGCTCGGCCACAATCTGCCGCCGATCGAGGAAGCTGCCGAATGAAGCGGTCCCTGCGGCAATGAGCAGTATCCTGCTCGCGCTCCTGCTCGCCTCCGCGCCGGACGATTGCGCCAACCCGATGGCGCAGCAGGAGATGAACCGCTGCGCGGCGCGCGGTTTCGAGCAGGCGGATGCGGAGCTGAACGCGCAATGGCGACTGACGCTAGCGGCGGTGCGGGCGGGCGACGGAGATCCGATCGAAGGCGACACCCGCCCCAGCGGCGAAGCGCGGCTGCGGGAGGCGCAGCGCGCCTGGGTGAGCTTTCGCGACGCCCATTGCGCGGTCCACGGCTATCAGGCGCGCGGCGGGAGCCTGGAGCCGTTGCTGTTGGACGGCTGCCGCGCCGCACTGACCCGGGAGCGGACCCGGCAGCTTAAGGAGCTCACCGAATGATCGAGGGCGAGCCGCACCAGAAGCTGAGGCCCCGGCCCGAGGCCGACAATTATGGCGAGACCTTGCTGTACGATTATTCGAAGTTCCTGACCTCGATGTCGCTGCTGGCGCTGGGCGGCGTCCTTTCCCTGAGCCAGACCGGTGACATGGCCGGCGTCGAGCCCAACCGGCTGCTGGTGATCCTGGCGGCGGTCGCCTTCGGCGGGGCGACCGGCGTCCAGGTGTCGAGCGGGATCGTCAGCGCGCGCAGCGGCGGGCGCGAGCCTAGCCGCTGGCTGCGCCGCTGGCTGCAGCTCGGCACGGCCGCGCTCGCCCTCGGCACCGGCGGCTTCCTCAGCATCTTCTGGGATTCCCTCCAATGACAACCCGGACCGACTGGACCCGCGCCGAGATCGCCGCGCTGTTCGACCTCCCCTTCCTCGACCTGCTGTTCGAGGCGCAGAGCCTTCACCGTGTTCACCATGCGCCCAACCAGGTGCAGCTTTCGACTTTGCTGTCGATCAAGACCGGCGGCTGCCCCGAGGATTGCGGCTATTGCAGCCAGTCCGCCTTTGCGGAGAGCGGGCTCAAGGCCGACAAATTGATGGATCCGGAGGCCGTGCTCGCCGCCGCGGCGGAGGCCAAAGCGGCCGGCTCGGGCCGCTTCTGCATGGGCGCCGCCTGGCGCGAGCCCAAGGAGCGCGACATGGACGCGCTCTGCACCATGGTGGCGGGCGTCAAGGCGCTGGGGCTCGAGACCTGCATGACTTTGGGCATGCTGACCCGCGGCCAGGCGGAACGGCTGGCGGCTGCGGGCCTCGATTATTACAACCACAATATCGACACCTCGCCCGAACATTATGGCGCGGTCATCACCACCCGCAATTTCCAGGACCGGCTCGACACGCTCGAGAACGTTCGGGCCAGCGGGATGGCCGTGTGCTGCGGCGGCATCGTCGGCATGGGGGAGACGCGGGGCGACCGGGTCGGCTTCCTCCACGCGCTGGCGAGCCTGCCGGAGCATCCGGAAAGCGTGCCGATCAATGCGCTCGTGCCGATCCGCGGCACCGTGCTCGGCGATATGCTGGCGGACACGCCGCTGGCCCGGATCGACGACATCGAATTCGTCCGCACCGTGGCCGTCGCCAGGATCACCATGCCGCGCGCGATGGTCCGCCTCTCGGCCGGCCGCGAGAGCATGTCCGAGAGCACCCAGGCGCTCTGCTTCCTCGCCGGGGCGAACAGCATCTTCACCGGCGACAAGCTGCTGACGACGGGCAATGCGGGTGCCAGCGCCGACGCGGCGCTGTTCGCGAAGCTGGGGCTGGCGCCGATGACCGCAGAGGAACCGGCGCGGGTGGCGGCCGAGTGACCCGGCTTTCGATCCAGATCATCTTCGTCATGCTCGGCATTGCTTGGATGCTGTTCGTGACCTTCGACCTCTTCACGAGCATCTATGGAGATTGTGCCGGCGATCGCTGGTGCGAAGGTCGCAAAAGTATCGCTGGCGGTCTTGTTTTCTGGCGCGGGTTCTGCGTGACGCTTCTGATTTTCCTCGCCTATCGCTTCTTCCGTAAGGAGCCCGATGTTTAAGAAAATCCTGATCGCCAATCGCGGCGAGATCGCCTGCCGCGTCATTCGCACCGCCAAGCGGATGGGCATCGCCAGCGTCGCCGTCTATTCGGACGCCGACGCCCGCGCGCCGCATGTGCGGATGGCCGACGAGAGCGTGCGGCTGGGGCCGCCGCCGGCCTCGGAAAGTTATCTCAACGCCGAGCTCATCATCGAAGCCTGCAAGGCGACCGGGGCGGAAGCGGTGCATCCGGGCTACGGCTTTTTGTCGGAGCGCGAGAGCTTCGCCCGGGCGCTGGCCGACAACCACATCGCCTTCATCGGGCCGCCTCCCCACGCGATCGCCGCGATGGGCGACAAGATCGAATCCAAGAAGATCGCGCGCGACGCCGGCGTCAACGTCGTGCCGGGCTATCTCGGCGACATCGCCACCACCGACGAAGCCGTCACCATCGCGGCGGAGATCGGCTATCCGGTCATGATGAAGGCCTCGGCCGGCGGCGGCGGCAAGGGCATGCGGCTCGCCTGGAGCGAGCAGGACGTTCGCGAAGGTTTCGAGGCGACAAAGCGCGAGGGGCTGGCGAGCTTCGGCGACGACCGCGTGTTCATCGAGAAATTCATCGAAACCCCGCGCCACATCGAGATCCAGCTGCTCGGCGACCAGCACGGCAACATCGTCTACCTCGGCGAGCGCGAATGCTCGATCCAGCGCCGCCACCAGAAGGTGGTGGAGGAAGCGCCGTCGCCCTTCGTCACTCCCGAGATGCGCAAAGCGATGGGCGAGCAGGCCGTCGCCCTCGCCCGCGCGGTCGGCTATTACAGCGCCGGCACGGTCGAGCTGATCGTCTCGGGCGCGGACCCGACCGGCCGGAGCTTCTACTTCCTCGAGATGAACACCCGGCTGCAGGTCGAGCATCCGGTGACCGAGGAAGTGACCGGGCTCGATCTGGTCGAGCTGATGATCCGGGTCGCGGCCGGGGAGAAGCTGCTCTTCGTTCAGGATGATGTGAAGCTCAACGGCTGGGCGATCGAGAACCGCGTCTATGCCGAGGACCCGTATCGGGGCTTCCTGCCGTCCACGGGGCGGCTGGTGCGGTACCAGCCGCCTGCTGAAAAACCCTCCGTTCGTCCCGAGCCCTTCGACGCCGCCTCCGGCATCGCTCTGGGTAAACTCCGTCGAGGGACCCCGCCGAGCGGAGCCGAGGCCATCCTTCTCGGCTCCGCTCGACAGGGTGTCTCGACTTCGCTCGACACGAACGGCAGGGATCAGCCCGACCACCTCGTTGTCCGAGTCGATGACGGCGTCGCGGAGGGCGGCGAAGTCTCGATCTTCTACGATCCGATGATCGCCAAGCTCATCACCTGGGCCCCCACCCGCGAGCAGGCGATCGACCTCCAGATCGCGGCGCTCGATACGTTCGTGATCGACGGCATCGGCCACAATGTCGATTTCCTGTCCGCGCTGATGCAGCACCCGCGCTTTCGCGAGGGCCGCATCACCACCGGCTTCATCGCCGAGGAATATCCCGACGGCTTTCACGGCGCGCCGGCGCGCGAGCGGCTGACGGCGCGGCTGGCGGCGCTGGCGGGAATGCTCTCGACCGCCGGGGCGGAGCGCGCGCTGCGGATCGAGGGGCAGCTCGGCACGCCGCTGGAGGCGCCGACCGACTGGATGGTGCGGATCGGGCCGCTCGATTATCCGGTCAGCGTCGCCGCCGACCGCGTCAGCGCGGGCGAGGGCGGGATGACGATCGAGATGAGCTTCGTGCCCGGGCAGCGCCTGATCCAGGCGCGGATCGACGGCGACACGTTGTCGGTCGGGGTGGAGCGGACGATCCTCGGCTGGCGGCTCACCACGCGCGGCGCCCGCTATGATGCGAGGGTGCTGACCCGGCGCGAGGCCGAGCTTGCCGGGCACATGATCGCCAAGGTGCCGCCCGATCTTTCGCGCTTCCTGCTGTGCCCGATGCCGGGGCTGCTGACCGCGCTCAACGTCGGCGAGGGCGACCGCGTCGAGGCCGGCCAGCCGCTTGCGGTGGTCGAGGCGATGAAGATGGAGAACATCCTGCGGGCGGAAAAAGCCGGCGTGGTGAAGAAGGTCGAGGCGAAGCCCGGCGACAGCCTGGGCGTCGACGCCGTCATCCTGGAGTTCGAGCGCGCGAGCTAGGCCTTCTGCCGGCTCCGGCAGAAGTGCGCCCAGCTTTCGCCCCGGGCCTAGCCCGGCATCAGCACCGTATCGACGACGTGCAGCACGCCGTTCGACTGGACCATGTCCGGCTGGACGATGCGGGCCTGGCCGCCCTTGGCGTCGGTGATCACCAGCGCGTCCCCGGACTTGGTGACCTTGAGGCTGCTGCCGGCCATGGTGGCGAGCTCGGCGGTGCCGCCCTGGGTCTCGACGGCCCGGGCGAGGTCCGCCGCCGCCACCACGCCGGGAACGATGTGATAGGTGAGGACACCGGTCAGCTGGCCCTTCGCTTCGGGCTTGAGCAGGCCTTCCGTCGTGCCGCCCGGCAGCTTCTGGAAGGCGGCGTTGCTGGGCGCGAAGATCGTATAGACGGTCGGTCCGGTCAGCGTTTCCTCGAGCCCGGCCGCCTTGACCGCGCCGGCGAAGGTCGAATGGTCGGGCGAGCCGGCGAGATTGGCGCCGATCGTCTTGTCGGGCGCCATCTGCCCGCCCGTCGCGGGGGCCGCGGCGGCGAGGTCGCCGCCCTCGCCCGTGGCCGCAGGCGCCGCACTGGCCGTATTGGCCGAACCAGTCTCATTGCCCTCGCCGCCAGTGCCGCCGCAGGCGCCGAGCGCAATGGCCGCGGTGAACAACAAGGTCCTGCCGATCAGGGAGACTGTCATCTTTGTACTCCTTTAAGAAACTCAAGCATCTTTACGCGCGAGCGCCGTCACGGTTGCGTTACGAGCGGCCCAAAGGAAAAGGGGCCGCGCCTGGCGCAGCCCCTTCCCTTTTCGTCCGCCGCCTCAGACCAAAGCGGAAATGGCGCTCGAAATCAGCATCGTCTCGGCGTCGACCTGGTAGATGTAGCCGTCATTGTAACGATACATATGGTCCGGGCCGTCGACATATTGGTCGCGATACTGGAGCGGCAGATTGTAGGCGCCGTAGCCGACCGGGAGCCTGCTTCCGACCGTGAGATCGCCGGCCAGAAGCGCCACCACCCCGGTGATCAGGCCGCTGGTCGGATCGGCCCGGTAGATGCCGCCATCGCCATAGCGATAGAAGCTGTTGGGCGTGTCGTAATAATGCGAGCGATACTGGAGCGGCACGTTGTAGACGTCGTAGCCGGCCGGCATCACGCGCCCGACCCCGAAGGCGCCGCCGAACATCGGGACCGCGCCGGTCACCAGCTGGGTGTAGGGGTTCACCCGATACACATAGCCGTCGCCATAGCGGTAGAAGCTGTTGGGCGTATCACGATAGAGGCTGCGATAGCCGATCGGCACGTTGTAGCTGCGGTAGGTCGACAAGGGCAGCCGGCGGCCGATGCCATAGGCTCCCGACAGCTGCCGGTAGCGCGGGTTCTGGCGATAGGCGTAACGGAGCGGCGTCGTCTGGCGGAGCGTGTTCAGCCGCAGGCGCTGGACCTGGTCGGCGCGGAAACGCTGCTGGGCGGCCTGCCAGCGATTGACCTGCTGGGCGCGGACGGCGGCGGCGTAGCGCTGGTCGCGTG
This sequence comes from Allosphingosinicella sp., assembly GCA_036388655.1. GTDB lineage: Bacteria > Pseudomonadota > Alphaproteobacteria > Sphingomonadales > Sphingomonadaceae > Allosphingosinicella. The sequence continues at coordinate 6,678 of DASVRK010000172.1, forward strand.
AGACCACGAGACGCTGGCGGACACCGGCATCGAGCCTTTGATCCTGCAACCGGTTCTGGAAGCGCTGGCGGGCCAGCACGTCCTCACGCTGCTCGCGCGTCATCCGATCCTGGTAATTTTCGCGGGCGAGCCGATCCTCGCGCTGCTCGCGGACCATGCGGTCGCGCTGGTTCTCGCGGGCGAGGGCTTGCTGCCTTTGCTCGGCGGCGCGCCGATCCTGAACGTTGTCGCGCTTGGCCGCCTGCTGGCGCTGGTCCTGGCGAGCCGCCTGCTGACGCTGCTCCTGAGCCTTGCGATCGTTGGCGGCGGCTTGCTGGCGCTTGTCCTGAACCTTGCGGTCGTTGGCGGCGGCCTGCTGGCGCTTGTCCTGAGCCTTGCGGTCGTTGGCGGCGGCTTGCTGGCGGCGCTCCTGGGCGCGGCGGTCGTCGGCCTTGGCGTCGGCCCGCGCGTCGGCACGGGTGTTGGCGGCGGCTTTCGCGCGGACGGCAGCGGGCGCACGATTGTCGCCCTTGGCGGCGGAGCGGGCGCGGCCGTTGGCGTTGGCATTGGCAGCCTGGCGCGGAGGAGCCTTGCGGGCCTCGGCCTTGTTCTGGCTGCGGTCGGCCTGGCGATTGTCGCGATTCTGGCTGCTTGCGTCGGCCGGAAGGGAAACCGTCATGGCGGCGACGCTGGCTAGCAATAGAAACTTACGCATAACCCTAACTCCTCTTGTTGCGGTAAGAACGGATGGGGGATGAGCCGCGTTCCGGCTCAAATCCTTCGCCTCACCGCACTAAGTCGACATATGGGCCCGGTAAGTTGAACGGGGTTTGAATAGTTCGTTCATGAAGCCGTTCATGGAGTGAAGCCGCCCCGAGGCCTTGCAGATTCATCGTGCCGGAAGCCGCTTACGTCGCAGCCCGCAGGCTTCGCAGCAGCGTTCGTCGATTCGAACGCGGGAGCCGCGACGGCGTGCAAAAGCGGGGTTATTCGGCAGGTTCTGGAGGGCACCAGGCGCGGATCGAGGATGATCTTGCTCGCGCACCACGTACGAGGATCTGAAAATGACTGCCCCTGCCCTTCCGCAACCCGCCCCTGGCCGGCGCCGCTGATGCTCGTCCAGCTTCGGGAAACGATGGCCGCCGGGCGGCCAAATCCCTCGCGCGACACATTTTTGTCGCGCGAACGCGCACTTTCGTCTCGCCACTATAGGCTTAAGCCGGTTCTCGCGCGACCCTGGACGGATGCGACGACCGCTTACCGGATGCTTATGACGAGTGACAGCCTCGCGGCTTTGCGGCAAATTGGGCCGCTGGTCAGGCGAGGTCCCATCACGTTCATGTCGTCATCCAATAGCGATGCCCGTTGGCTCGACGCGATCGTCCTCACCGTCGCTTTGTGGCTGTTCACGTTGCTGATGTTCCTGCCGGTGATCGTCGAGCGGCACCCGGGCGCCGGCTTCGTCAGCATCGCGCTCGACAGCTCGACCATCGGCGTGTCGATGCTGCTGGCGATGCCGATCTTCCTCGTATTCCGCAAAACGCTCGACTGGCCGTCGGGCGCGCGCGCGCTGATCCTGGTGGCGGCGGTGATCTTCACGGCCGTGTTCAACCGCATCTTCGACATATTGTGGACCGGCTGGGTCACCCAGAATCTGGAAGCGAGCTGGGCGGCGATGCCGCAGACGATCGAGCGCAGCTACGATGCGACGCTCAAATATATTCTCGTCTTCTCGGTCAACCTGGCCCTGTTCCAGCTGAGCTTCTCGCGGCGGCGCGAGCGGCGCCAGG
>DASVRK010000173.1:0-5333 GCA_036388655.1 Allosphingosinicella sp.
CCGCGTCGGGCGCCACCGGATCCACCTCCTCGATCAGCGGCGAAAGGCGCTCCTGCCATTCCGCGACCGCGGCGGCGAAGGCCGGGTCCGCGCCGATCAGCCGTTCGGCCTCGGCCCGGTCCGCGCCGGCGAGCACGCCGAGCGCATATTCGGCGGCGAGCAGGTCGCGTTCGGTATCGGGCGCGGTGCTCATCGCTCGAGACACTCCCTCAGCCGGAGCAGGCCGCGCCGGATCCAGCTCTTGAGCGTCCCGAGCGGGACCCGTTCCTCGGCCGCCAGCTCGGCATAGGTGGCGCCGCGGAAGAAGGCCGTGCGGATCGCCCGGGCCTGGTTGGTTTCAAGCTCGTCGATGCAGCGCGACAGCTGCCGCCGTTCCTCCGACGCCTCGATCCGCTCCGGCGCGGACGCGGCCGGATCGGGGAGCGCCAACGCTTCGACCCCGAGCGCCTCGGCCGGGCGCGATCCGCGCGCGCGCAGCCGGTCGATCGCCTTGTTGCGGGCGAGCGCCGCCAGCCACGTGATCGGGCTGGATCGCGCCGGATCGAAGGCCTCCGCCTTCCGCCACACATTCACATAGGCTTCCTGCAAGGCTTCCTCGGCTTCGCTCCTGTTGTTCAAGATACGGAGGCAGATGCCGAAAAGCTTCGCCGACGTGCTGCGATAGACCTCCGCGAACGCCGAGCGGTCGCCGCCGGCCACCTTCATCAAGTCGTCGGCGAGCCGGCCGCGCTGGCGGGTCGCACGCGGGGCGTCGTTCATGGGGAGGGTCTGGCACGCCCCGGCAGGCTCGGCAAGCGCGGCGCCCACCCCCATACCAGCGAAAGCGCATCGTCATCCCAGCGAAAGCTGGGATCTCCCTTCTTCTCCGCCGGGAAGGGAAGAAGTGGGATTCCAGCTTGCGCTGGAATGACGGGGAGTGCCGTGGTTCCGCTTCGTCATCCGACCACTGCGACCAGTCCCGGCCCCGGCGCTCCCCAAAACCGCCGCGCAAGCCTTTCGTCGCAAAATAAAAAAGCTGTGGAAAAGCCGCTTGCATTGTCGCGGCACCGCGGATTCGGCTCGGGCGCTATGCGGTCATGTTGCTTTGATGTGACAGTCTGATGAAGCTCCGTAAGCAAATGGAACAATATCGTTGCAGCCCATGTGCTTCTCTGATTCAATATTAACGGGAGGCGGGGAAGTGATTAAGCGTCGCGTAACCAAATTGGGCGCATGATCCCCCCCGAGGGCAAAAGGAGTGGGATCATGGGTACGCAGACCAAGCCCGCCGACGGCGCGCTGACCCTGGCTGAAATAAAGGAATTCGCGAGCTTCTCGAAAGGCACGCAGCGTTACATCCGCCGCGCGCTCGATGTCGGGCTCGGCCGCCGGGATGCGATGAAGCGCTGGTCGCGCGACGTCGGCGAGGCCGCCAGCATCCGCGCCCAGGCGCGGGTCTATCAGCGGCTCGAACATATTCGCGACTATGTGCCGGACGATAGCGGCCTCGATGTGATGGAGCCCCTGATGGGCCCGCTCGTCACCATGACCGCCTTCGACCTCGGCCAGGACCGGCTTCCCGACTTCGCTTCCTACCGCTTCCTCTACGAGCGGCTGATCGGGGCCTGCGTGCGGCCGTGGCTGCCCGGCGCGTTTTGCGCGGCGGCGGCGCTGCCGCATCTCCACCCGGAAAAGCGCCGCGCTTTGCTCCAGTCGATCAGCGAAGCCGCCGCCACCGCGCCGGGCTGGTCGAACCGGGAGCCGACCTTCTTCCCCGAATGGGTCGAGAAGGTCGACGTCACCGTCGCCGGCTGACCCGAGTACGCATCGGCAGGCGCCCTCCCCTCGCCGGGGGAGGGCGTCGCCGGCTTGACCTCTACGCCTCCCCGATCTCCGGTTCCGCCTCAACCGCCGGCCTTCTCGATCACCGCCCCGACCGCCGCGATCCGCTCGACCTCGGTATAAGGCGGCTTGTCCAGTTCCTCCCCGAATATGTCCGGATCGAGCTCACGATAGCGGAGCGCGCAGCCCAGTTCCGGCAGCGCCCGTTCCAGCGCCGCCTCGAGTTCGTCCTCGCCCTCGACCAGGGCGACCCCGGTATAGAGCAGCATGCGTCCGCCCGGCTCCAGCCGCCGCGCCGCCGCCAGCGCCCAGTCGAACGACACGCCCGCCCCGTGCATGCCGCCGCCGTCGCGATAGGTGCGGTCGCCCTCATCCATGATGTAGGGCGGGTTCGCGATCACGAGGTCGATGCGGCCGGCGACCTCGTCCAGGCTCCCGGCTTCGACAAATTCGGCGTTTATTCCGGCATCGGCGGCGTTGACCCGCGCGAGTCCGAGAGCCGCAGGGTTGACGTCGACGAGCGTAATCCGGGCGCCGGGCAGCAGCGCCGCCGCCACGATCCCGCCCGCGCCTGCCCCGGCGCCGAGGTCGACCAGCCGCCGCGCGCCGCCCACCCGCGGCAGCTCGGCCTTAAGGAAAGCGGCGAAGCGATAGGTGTCGGGTCCGAAGAAAACCGCATCCACCGCCACGGTCGGAAAAGCGGAATGAACGAATAGCCTCTCGCCGAGGCTGGCGACGCGCACCCGGCTCCTCCACAAGCCGCCGGTCGGCTCGGCCAGCCCGGCCGCCACGAGACCGTCGAGCAGACCGCCCGGCAACAGGTCCGGCGCGAACGGCAGGTTCCAGCCGAAAATGTCGCGCAAGCCTCGCGCCTCGCGCTTGCCGGGCCGGGCGATCACCCGCGCGTGAGTGGCCGGAGTCGGAGTGACGAAGCGATAGCGCTCGGTGCGCAGCAGGCCGAGCAAGGCGCGCAGCTCCGCTTCGGCGGCTTCGGCGAAACCCATATTCATCCCCCTCAGCGGATCGACTTGACCGCGCTCTCGAGCGCCGCCGGGGGCGCGTTCTCGAGCTGGCGCAGCCGCTCTTCGGATTGGCGCGCCCGCTCCTCCTCCCGCGCCCGCGACGCCTTGACGAGCTCGGCATGCTCGGCCTGCGTCTTGGCGTCGATCCGCGCGACGAACTTCTCGAGCTCGCCGGGCGGCGGCTCCGGCTGTTCCTGGCTGCAGCCGCCGAAACTATAGCCGGCGATCATGATTGCAGCGATTTTAGCTCGGCTCCACATGCGCTCATAAACACCCGAACCTGCATTGCGGGTGCAGCCCGGCCCGCATATGCGGTGTCCGGCTGCCTTGGCTTGAGGAGACGAACCATGATCACCCGCACCGCATCGGCCCGCTATGAGGGCTTCGGCAAGGACGGGCGCGGCCACGTCTCGCTGGGCTCGGGCGTGCTCGCCGACCAGCCTTACGGCTTCGGCACCCGCTTCGGCGAGGAGCCCGGCACCAACCCCGAGGAGCTGGTCGCCGCCGCCCACGCCGCCTGCTTCACCATGGCTTTGTCGTTCGCGCTCGCCAAAGCGGGCTTCGCCGACGGCACGCTGGCGACGACCGCGCGCGTCAAGCTCGACCGCGACGGCGACGGCTTCAAGGTCTCGCGCTCAGACCTCGTCCTCGAAGGCACGGTGGCGGACATCGACCCGGCCCGGTTCGCCGCTCTGGCCGAGGAGGCCAAGGCCAATTGCCCGATCTCCAAATTGCTCAATGCCGAAATGACGCTGGAGCAGCGGCTCAACCCGGCCTAGACGCGGGGGCGGGAGGGTCCGATGACTTCGAAGATATTCGAGTTTCGCGGCGCTGAGGGGCATCAGCTCGCCGGCCGGCTCGAGCTTCCGGAGGGCCCGGCCTTCGCTTCGGCCCTGTTCGCCCATTGCTTCACCTGCTCCAAGGATTCGCTGGCGGCGGTGCGGGTCGCGCGCGCGCTGGCGGCGGCCGGCATCGCCGTGCTCCGCTTCGATTTCACCGGCCTCGGCGACAGCGACGGCAGCTTCGGCGAGCGCGGCTTCAGCGGCGACGTGCGCGACCTCGTCGCCGCCGCGAAGGCCATGGCCGACGCCGGCGCCGCGCCGCAGCTGCTGGTCGGCCACAGCCTCGGCGGCGCCGCCATCCTCGCCGCCGCCGCCGAGCTTCCGGACGTCGCCGCGATCGCCACCATCGCCGCACCTTTCGACGTCGAGCATATCACCGGCCATTTCCGCGAGGCGCTGGGCGAGATCGCAGAGCACGGCCGCGCCGAAGTGACGCTCGGCGGCCGGCCCTTCACCATCGGCAAGGCGTTCGTCGACGATCTCGGCCGGCACGATCAGGCGGCGCGCATCGCCGCGCTCGGGCGGCCGCTGCTCATCCTCCACTCGCCCGTCGACCAGGTGGCCGGGATCGAGAACGCCACCCGCATCTACGGCGCCGCCCGCCATCCCAAGAGCTTCGTCTCGCTCGACGGCGCCGACCATCTGCTGACGCGCCAGCCCGACGCCGAGTTCGCGGCCCGCATCATCGCCGCCTGGGCGAGCCGCTATCTGCCCAGGGCGCCGGCGCTCGAACTGCCCGGCTCGGAGCGCCGCGTGATCGCCGAGCCGACCGGCGAAGGCCGCTTCCAGACCCGCATCGAGGTCCGCGGCGGCGCCATCTATGCCGACGAGCCGGTCGAGGTCGGCGGCTCCGACACCGGCCCCACGCCCTATGAATTGCTGTGCGCCGCGCTCGCCGCCTGCACGGCGATGACCATGCGCCTCTATGCCGAGGGCAAGAAATGGGAGTTGCCGCCGCTCCGGGTCAAGGTCGCCCATGCCGCGCTCCCGCAGCAGCCGCCCCGCGACCGCTTCACCCGCGAAATATTGTTCGACGGCCCGCTCGACGCCGAGCGCCGAGCCCGCCTGCTCGAAATCGCCGACCGCTGCCCGGTCCACCGCACGCTCGAGCGCAGCTCCGAGGTGGTGACGATCGAGAGCGACATGGCTCCGCCCGAGATCGCGGCCGAGCCCGCCAGCCAGCATGTTGAGGACATGGGCGAGCTCAGCCGCGACGCCGCGGAGTAAGCGCCGCGCGGGCCGGCGCCCGCCGCGATAGTCGGTGCGGGGCCCTGTCCTTGCGTTGCGGCCGCAGAGGTCCACTATGTCGGCCGAGTCGATCAACACCCCGGGGTGGCCGATGAACCGCAAGCCGATCTTCGATGCCGTGCGCGTCCTGCTGAACCGTGGCTTCACCCCGGCGGACATCGAGGTCCTCGACCGGGCCTGCGACCTGGCCGAGGCCGCCGTCGACCCGGACCGGCGGCCGCCCGCGCCGCCTCCCGCCAGGCCGGCGCCGGCCCCTTCGGCGGTGAGGGCGCATGTGCTGGGCGGGCTGTCCGAGCAGTTCGAGAGCGGCGGGCGCGGGCCGGGCACGGTGTCGTCCGGCGTGGGCGATCCGGGCGGCGTCTCCTACGGCGTCTATCAGCTCTCTTCGAAAAAGGGTGCC
>DASVRK010000174.1:0-1894 GCA_036388655.1 Allosphingosinicella sp.
GCTGGCGAGCAGCGCCGCCCCTGATGATTGCCGAGGACCCCATCGTTCAACTTTTCTGACGGACATGCCGCGTCCTAGCAGATTGGCCTCGGCTCCGCGATTCTTTCCATCAAAAGCGCCAGCTTGGTTACTCAACATAAAATTAACAGGTTCCTTTGGGCGTTCGGCCTGTGCTATGGCGATCCGCGGCCGAGGGGGTCACCAGATGTTCAAGCTCGTCACCGTCACTGCATTGCTTCTCTGCGCGGCGGGCGCATCGGCGCAATCCACCGATTTTGGCGTGCGAGCGGTTGGCGGCTTCGCTGCGCCAGGCGCGTCCCCCGTGGCCGCTGAGCCGCTGCGGCTGTCCGCGCCTGTCAGCATCGGCGCCGTCGCCAGCATCGGCGGACGGTGGGGTCGCGTGACCAGCACGCTTCGCTCGCCGCAACATAACCGCCGGGTCGGCGGGGCGCGCAACAGCTATCATATCCGCGGCCGTGCGATCGACATCGCCCGCCGCGCCGGCGTGCGCCATGCCGAGATCGCAGCGGCCTTTCGCGCGGCCGGTTATCATCTCGTCGAGTCGCTCGACGAGGGCGACCACAGCCACTTCGCGTTCGGCGGCCCGACGCGGGCGCGGCCGTTCCAGTCAGCAGCCACCTCGGCTCGGGCCGCGTCCGCCGACGTCACGCAATGGCGCGTCGTCTCGGCCCCGCGCACTCACTCGCGCTAGGATCCGGCGGAGCTTCGGCACCCCCCTTCTATTTAGCGGTCTTCCCGCCCTTCGCTTTCGTCGCGTCACCCTCACCCTCACCCATCGCCTCGACACTCCGCCGGGCCACGTCCAGCGCGAGTCGCCAGAATTCGGCGCCTTTGCCGCCGGCGCCTTTCGTCGCGGTGCCGAGCTCGTCCGCCACATCCGCGGCCAGGCGCCTTGCCCCGGCGGGGTTCTTGAGGGCCGCAGCGGCGGCGAACAAAGTCGCCGCAACCACTTCGGCCACTGCCGGGTTGTTGGCGAGTGCGGTGGCTTTCTCCTTCGCCTGGCGGACAACGTCGGCGGCGTTCACGCTCTTGCGCGGAGCGGGTTGCGCGGCTGGCGCCGCCTTCACGGGCTTGGGCGCCTTGGCCGGCTTGTCAGGCTTGGGAGCGGCATTCTTCCCCGGCTTCCCCTTGCCGGCCGGTTTGGAGGCTTTCGCCTCGCGCTTCTTGCCGCCGCTTTTGCCGCCTGCCGATTTCGCCACGTGCCTGTCTCCTGGGGTTGATTGCGCCGCGCCGGGCGGTTCGTTCCAGCATAGCAACAGTCCCGCGCACGCCACAACCGGGCGCCCGTCCTGTTTGCACGCGGGCGCCGGGGGCATATAGGCGGGCGATGCAAGCAGAGCGGATAAGCAGGTAATGGACAGCCTGGCGAAACAGGAAGCGCCCGCCAAGTCCGGCGCCGCCGTGGAGCCGGCTGCGGAGGAGGTCACGGCCGAAGCAGCGCCGCCCAAGGCGCCCTCACCGGCGCCGCCTCGGCGGCGCGGGCCGCCCACAACGACTGAGGCGGACTCCATGCGCGCGCCAGTGCCTGCGCCCGCCGAGGTGATCGGACCGCGCTACTTCAACCGCGAGCTGAGCTGGTTGGCGTTCAACCGGCGGGTGCTGGAGGAGGCGTGCAACCCGAAGCATCCGCTGCTCGAGCGGCTGCGGTTCCTGTCGATCTCTGGCTCCAACCTCGACGAATTCTTCATGGTCCGCGTGGCCGGGCTGAAGGGCCAGCAGTTGCAGGACGTAGAGCAGCGCTCGGCCGACGGGCTCACCCCCGGCCAGCAGCTCGCCGGCATCGTCGCGGAGGTCGATCGCCTCGTCTCGAGCCAGCAGGCGGTGTGGGCGTCGCTCTCGGCCGACCTCGCGCGCGCCGGGATCGAGGTGCTCG
>DASVRK010000175.1:0-5337 GCA_036388655.1 Allosphingosinicella sp.
GGTTTCGGTCGACATCCTCCACGACGGCGTCGGCACGCTCAAGGTCGCCGTCGCCGACCTCATCGACCGCAAGCCGGAACGGACTGACCAAAAGGGAGCGGAGCGCCTGCCGGGGAAGGTACGGGAGCATCTCGAAGCGCTCGACTGGGTGGAAAAGGCGGACGTGCGGATGCGCGAGGAGGGGCATATCTTCGTCGGCGAGGCGTTCGTGATCCCCAAGGCAGGCACCCGCGACCTCATCGCCAAGATCGAACGCGCGGTCGCCGAGGCGAAGGCGATCGACTGGCGGATGCACGATCTCGTGGTTCAGCCCGTGGCCGATTTGCCGCCATACAAACCGTAAGCGCGGGCCCCGATCATTTCGCCATCGCATCTTAACCATCATGGGAGTAAGCTCCCGGGCATGGGAACGGTGATCAACTTCGAGGACAGGGCGGTCGCCAAGCTGCGCGCGCGCGTCGCCGCGGCCGAAGAGGCCAACCAGGATCTGATCGCCTTTGCCCGCGGCCATTCGGGCGCGGTCGCCTCGATCCACGAGGCGGTGCTGGCGGCGGTCGAGGCTGAAGGGTTCGACCATTTGATCCACATCGTCACTCAGGAATGGCCGCAGATACTCGGCCTCGACGCCGTCGCCGTCGCCTTGTTCGTCGGCGGCAAGGGCATGCGCGCCGACGCTTCCGGCCTGCAGTTCGTCAATCCGCGCGTGATCGAACGCTCGATCTCGCAATTCGAAGGCGTGGTCCTGCGCGGCTGCAAGCGCGGCCATCCTTTGTTCGGCCCGGCCTGCGACCTCATTCGCGCCGAAGCTTTGGTCCGGCTCGACAGCGACGCCCCGCTTCCCAAGGGCCTGCTGGCCCTCGGCCAACGCGGCGAGCAGGGTTTCGAGACCCGCCACGGATCGGAATTGCTCGTCTTCCTGGGGCGCGTCCTGTCGCGTTGCATGGGCCGGTGGCTGATCCCTTAGCGGATCATCCCGCGCGGCAAGAGGCGCTGCGCTGGCAGGACCATCTCAGCCAAAGCCGCCGGCGCTCGGCGCATACGGTGCGCGCCTATGCCGCCACCGCTCACCGGCTGATCGATTTCCTCGCCGGCTATTCGGGCGAGGCGGTCACCGCCGACGCCCTAACTCGCCTCAGGGCCAGCGACCTTCGCGCCTTCCTCACCCGCCGCCGGGCCGAAGGGCTCGGCAACAGTTCGGCGGCGCGGGAGCTTTCGGCGGTGCGCGGGTTTCTCGGCTTCGTCGCGGAGCAGCAGGGCAGCGCCGCAGCCTTGCCGCGGCTGAAGGGACCGAAAAGGCCGCGCAGCGTGCCGCGGCCGATCTCGCCCGCCGAAGCGGTCGCGTTGGCGGAGGATGTCGCCGAGGACGCCGCCGAGCCGTGGATCGCGGATCGCGATTATGCGGTGCTGATGCTGCTCTACGGGTCGGGTCTGCGCGTCGCCGAAGCGCTCGGCCTCACCGGGGCGGCGCTGCCGCTCGGTGAGGCGCTCAGCGTTACCGGCAAGCGCAACAAGACTAGAATGGTGCCTTTGCTCGCGCCGGTCCGGCATGCGATCGAGGCCTATGTCGCCGCCTGCCCCTATCCGGCCGCCCGGGAAGAGCCGCTGTTCCGGGGCGCGCGCGGCGGGCCGCTCAACGGCGAGATGGTCCGCCGCGCGGTCCGCAAGGCGCGAGTCCGGCTCGGCCTCTCCGACCGGACCACGCCGCACGCCCTCCGGCACAGCTTCGCCACCCATTTGCTGGGCCGCGGCGCCGACCTCCGTTCGCTGCAGGAGCTGCTCGGCCATGCCAGCCTCTCCTCGACGCAGATCTACACCGCGGTCGACACGGCGCACCTGATGGACGTGTACCGCAACGCCCACCCGCGGGCGTGAAGAACGCTAGCGCCGCGGTTTCCAGGTGACGACGCGGAACACATACCAGAGCACCAGCACGGCGACGATTCCGGTCGAGACCGGCCCCAGATAGCGGTCAACCTCGGTGTAATTCTGGCCGAGCAGATAGCCGGCCACCGCCAGCGCGGTGGTCCAGCCGAGCGTCCCGAGGGTCGACCAGAACAGGAAGGCGCGCCAGCCCATGCCGAACAGGCCGGCGGGGATCGACACCAGCGAGCGGATGGTCGGCACCATGCGGCCGAGGAAGACGACCCAGCGGTCGTAGCGGTCGAACAGGGCGTCGGCGCGCTCGACCTCCCTGCGGTCGAGGGTCAGGAACCGGCCGAAGCGGTCGATCAGCGGATAGAAGCGTTCGATGCCGAGCGCGCGGGCCACCCAATACCACATGATGTTGCCGAGCATCGCGCCCAGGGTGCCGGCGAGGATCGCGCCCCAGAGCGTCATCGTCCCGCGCTGCGCCTGGAGGCCGGACAGCGACATGATCACCTCCGACGGGATCGGCGGGAACACGGTCTCGAGCAGCATCAGCAGGCAGACGCCGACATAGCCCGATTGCTCGATCAGCTCGCGAACCCAGTCACCCATAAGCTGCCACTTTCGCTTCGATCGCGTCCCAGATCAGCCCCGGCGTGTCGGTGCCGTTGAACCGGTCGATGGCGACGATCCCGGTCGGCGAGGTGACGTTGATCTCGGTCAGATGGCCGGCGATCACGTCGATCCCGACGAACAGGAGCCCTCGGCGCGCCAGCTCGGGGCCGAGCCTGTCGCATATCTCCAGTTCCCGCGGTGTGAGTTCGGCCGCTTCGGCCTTGCCGCCGGCGGCGAGGTTGGAGCGGATCTCGCCTTGCTTGGGGAGCCGGTTGATCGCTCCCGTCACCTTGCCGTCGACCAGCACGATGCGCTTGTCGCCTAGGGACACGTCGGGGAGGAAGGCCTGGACCATGAACGGCTCGCGCCAGACCTCGCCGAACAATTCGGTGAGCGCGGCGAGGTTGGCGTCGCTGCGCCCGACGTGGAAGACGGCGGCGCCGGCATTGCCGTAGAGCGGCTTCACCACGACTTCGCCATGCTCGGCGTGGAAGGCCCGCGTCTCGTCGAGGCTGCGGGTGATCAGGGTCGGCGGCATGAACTCGGCATAATCCAGCACGAACAGCTTTTCGGGCGCGTTGCGGACCGATGCGGGATCGTTGACCACCAACGTGCGCGGATGGATGCGCTCCAAAAGGTGGGTGGCGGTGATGTAGGCGAGGTCGAACGGCGGGTCCTGCCGCATCAGCACGACGTCGGCGTCTTCGCCCAGGTCGAGCCGGACCGGTTCGCCGAACCGGAAATAGTCGCCCTCCACCCGCTGCACGCTCACCGGCCGCGCCAGGGCGCTGACCCGGCCGGCGCGATAGCTGAGGTCGCCGGCCTCGTAATGGAACAGCCGATGGCCGCGCGCCTCGGCCGACAGCATGATCGCGAAGGTCGAATCGCCCGCGATGTTGATCCCCTCCATGGGGTCCATCTGGACGGCGACGCGCAAACTCATGGCGCTGCCCCTAGCGGCGGTCCCTTGGCTTGTCACCCGTGCCAGACGTTGACGAGATGGCGCGGGAGGCGGCGCGGCACGATGAAGATAGCGTCGATCCGCTGGTCGTCGCCGGGTCGCACGAAGCGCGGCGCCAGCGCCTCGGCGGCGGCGGCGACGCGGCGGAGCCGGTAATCGTCGAGCGCGTGGCCGGCTTCGGCCTCGCTCGCGCGCGCCTTCACTTCGACGAAGGCGACCACGCGCCCGCGCCGCGCCACCAGATCGACCTCGCCGACCGGCGTTCGCGCGCGCCGCGCGAGAATGCGCCAGCCCTTGAGCTGCAGCCAGAGCGCCGCCAAGGTCTCGCCGCGCCGGCCGCCGCGCTCGGCGCGCCGGCGGTTCATTTGAGCGCCAGCGCCCGCTCGTAGACGTCGCGCCGGGGGAGCCCCAGCGCCTGCGCGACCTCGGCGGCGGCGCGCGAGGGCGACAGCCGGGTCATCGCCTCGCGCAGCGCCGCGTCGATCTCGGCCTCGCCGGCGGCTTCGGCCGCGCCGGGCGGGCCAACGACGATGACGATCTCGCCTTTGGGCGGCGCCTCGGCATAGCGGGCGGCGAGCTCGGCGAGCGTGCCGGTGACGGTCTCCTCGAACTTCTTGCTGATCTCCCGCACCACCGCCGCCTCGCGCTCGCCGAGCCCTGCGTGGAGCGCGGCCAGCGCCGCGCCCAGCCTCGGGCCGCTCTCATAAAGGATCAAGGTCGCCCGGATCTGCGCCACCTCGGCGATGGCGGCGGCGCGCGCGCCCGACTTGGCGGGGAGGAAGCCCAGGAACAGGAAGCGGTCGGTCGGCAGCCCCGCCAGAGTCAGCGCCGCGACCGCCGCGCACGGGCCGGCGACGGTGTTGACGCTCACCCCCGCGGCGCGGGCGTCGCGCACCAATTTGTAGCCGGGGTCGGAGATGAGCGGCGTTCCCGCGTCGGACACCAGGGCGACCGCCTGCACCGCCATCTGCGCGATCAGCCCCGGCCGCACGCGGTCGGCATTATGATCGTGATAGGGCGTCATCGGCCGCTTGACGCCGATATGGGCGAGCAGCTTGGCGGTGACGCGGCTATCCTCGACCGCGATCAGGTCGGCTCCCGCCAGCACCGCCGCGGCATGCGGGCTGAGGTCGGAAAGGTTTCCTATCGGGGTCGCGACGATATAGAGGCCCGGCGAAAGAGTCTGGCTCATAAGGGACATCGTCATGGCAGAGCATCGGCACCCGCGGCAAGCGCGGCGCTCCTTCCTCGGCACGGCGGCAGCCGCGAGCCTCGCTTTGCTGATGGCCGGCTGCCGCATGATCCCGGGCGACGACCGGCCGCGGCCGCCGGTGGAGCCCGAGCCGCTGCCGATGCCGACGCCGACCCCCGGTCCGGCCCCGGAGGAGGAGCGCAACAAGGTCGCCGTGCTGGTTCCGCTCAGCGGCGAGAATGCCGGCATCGGCACCTCCATCTCCAACGCCGCCAACCTCGCCTTGCTCGACACCGGCGGGCGGGAGATCAGGATCACCGTCTACGACACCGCCCGCGGCGCCCAGGCCGCCGCTGCCCAGGCCGTGTCGGAAGGCAATGGCCTGATCCTCGGCCCGCTGCTCGCCGAGGACGTGCGCGCGGTCGCGCCGGTGGCGCGGCAGGCGCGGGTGCCGGTGATCGCCTTTTCCAACGACGTCCGCGTGGCCGGCAACGGCGTCTATCTGATGGGCTTCGATCCGGTTCAGTCGATCGAGCGGGTGGTGGGCCATGCGCGCACGCAGAATATGCAGCGCTTCGCCGGCCTCGCTCCCGAGGGCGATTATGGCCGCCGTTCGGGCCAGGCGCTGATCGCCGCGGTCGAGGGCGGCGGCGGGCGCATGGTGGCGATGGAGACCTATGGCGAAACGTCGCAATCCCTGCGC
>DASVRK010000176.1:0-38997 GCA_036388655.1 Allosphingosinicella sp.
CAGCACCGCCACCGCCAAGGCTGCCAAGAGGACGAGCAACGGCACAAAGTATGCGGCGAAGGTGGCGGCCGCCCCGTCGATGCGCGGCGCGGCCTCGACAGCCGGGGCGGCCATCGCAAGCGGGGCCGGCTCGGCCGGCGCCAGCATCGGGAGCGCCTCGGCGACGGCACCCGGGGCCGGCAGCTCGATCGAGGGGAGCCACAGGCTGGCGAGCGGGAGCAGGATCAGGGCGACGAGGCCGAGATGCGCGACCAGCGCCTTCTCCGCCGCCGAACGGCTCCGGAACAGGCGCAGCAGTGCCAAAGCGGCGCCGGCGCACAGCACCGACTTCCAGGCGAGCTCGATCAGCAAATCCATCGTCATGCCCCCTTCTCCAGGCCCTGCTCGCGGCGCGCCTCGGCGATCAGCCGCTCAAGTTCGTCGAGCTCTTCCGGCTCGATCCGTTCCTGCATGCCGATCAGCGCCGCGGCCGCGCCGACCGGCGATCCGTCGAAGAAGGTCTTGATCAGGTGGCGGAGCGCCGACTGCTTGACCTTCCGCTGCGGCAAAGCGGGGGCGTAGAGATATTTCTGGTCGACCAAGCGGCGGGTGACGAAGCCCTTCTTCTCGAGCCGCGACAGCATGATGCGGAGCGCGGAATTGCTGGGCGGGTCGGCCATGCGCGCCTCAAGCTCGGCGGCGCTCGCCTCGCCGGATGCGAACAAAGCGTCGAACACCTGGCGTTCGCGGGGCGGCAATGTCTCGATCAAGGGTGATTCTCCTGCAACAGTTGTTGCATGTTACATTTGTTACATGTGCGCAAGCCTTTTGTGATCGCTCCCGAAATGTGGGAGCGAGGGCGGATGGCATCCTCTTTCGCTCCGCTACGTTCGGGCTGGATGGGCGCGATCATCGGCACTGCGGGATGGAGCATCCCGGCCAGCGAGGCGGGGCATTTCCCGGCCGACGGGACGGCGCTGGAACGCTATGCCGCGCGCTTTGGAGGCGTCGAGATCAACTCCTCCTTCCATCGGCCGCACCGCGCCTCGACCTGGGCGCGCTGGGGGGAGAGCGTGCCGGCCGGGTTTCGCTTCGCGGTCAAGGTGCCGAAGACCATCACCCACGCACGCAAGCTGGTCGACTGCGGGGAGCTTGCCGCGGAGTTCGTTGAAGAGGCGCAAGGGCTTGGCGACAAGCTCGCGATCCTGCTCGTGCAACTGCCGCCCAAGCTCGCCTTCGATGAGGCGCTCGCCCAACGTTTCTTCGAGCATTTATCGGGCCTGACCCCCGCAACGATCGTCTGCGAGCCGCGGCATCCGAGCTGGCTCGAAGCGGCGGCCGACGCCCTGCTCGACAGCCTCGGGGTCGCCAGGGTCGCCGCCGATCCCGCCATCCTTCCCGCCGCCAATGTCCCCGGCGGCTGGCGCGGGCTCAGCTATTGGCGGCTGCACGGGTCGCCGGCCATGTACCGGTCGGCTTATGACGACGCGCGGCTCGACGATTATGCCCGTCAGATCGGGGCGGAGCCGGGGCAGGCCTGGTGCATGTTCGACAATACCGCCGCCTCGGCTGCGACCGGCGACGCGCTCAAGCTGATGGCGCGGCTGTGACCGAGCGGGAGGACAGGCACGGGCCCTCGGCGGCCGTCGCCTGGCTGGTCCACGGCTTCACGGCGATGGGGGCGGTGCTGGCCTTCCTCGCGCTGATGGCGATCCTGGAGGAAGATTGGGCCCTGGCGCTCGGCTGGCTGCTGGCGGCGCTGGTCGTTGACGGGGTCGACGGATCGCTGGCGCGCTGGGCGAAGGTCAAGGCGCGGGCGCCGCGGATCGACGGCGAAACGCTCGACCTCGTCGTCGACTATCTCAATTATGTGTTCGTGCCGGCGGTGCTGGTCTGGCGGGCGGGGCTGGTGCCGGAGCGCGCCGCACCCTGGCTGTGCGGGCTGATCCTGGTCTCGGCGCTGTACAATTTCACCCGGCGCGACCTCAAGACCGAGGACAATTACTTCCGCGGCTTCCCGGCGCTCTGGAACGTCGTCGCCTTCTACCTCTTCGTGGCGCGGCCGGGGCCCGAAGCCGGCGCGGCGGCGGTCATCCTGTTCGCCGCCCTCACCTTCGCGCCCGTGCATTTCGTCCACCCGTTCCGGGTCAGCGATTATGGCCGCTGGCTGCCGGCGCTGGCGACCGCCTGGGCGGCGGCGACGGCGGCTTTGCTGTGGCCGGGCTGGAACGAGGAGGCGCGGTCCGCCTGGCTGGCCGTCTCGCTCGGCGCGGCGGCGATCCTGCTGGCGCTCGGCCTCGCCCGCACCGTCCGGGGGCAGCGGCCGGAGCGGCTCAGACGATGAAGTCGGTCGCCGCCAGCGCCTGCTCGCCGGTGAGGCACAGCATGATATCGGCGGCGCCGTCGCCGTCGCGGTCGCCTTCGACATAGGTGTAGCCGCCGTCGGCAAAGGCGCGGAGCTCACCGGCGACGCCGCTGAAGTCGGCGTCCCCGATGAAGTCGAACGCCTGATCGCCCGCCCCGCTGAAGCTCGCGTCGATCCGGTGCAGGTCGATCCGATCCCCCTCGGCGCCGGCAAAGTCGGCGATGCAGTCGGCGGTCAGGGCGGAACCGCCGGTTTCGCCTTCGCGGAACACGAAGCCGTCGGCGCCCTCGCCGCCGCGCAGCGTGTCGCGATCGAAGCCGCCATAGAGTAGGTCGTCGCCGCCGCCGCCGATCAGCAGGTCCCGCCCGTCATCGCCGAACAGGCGGTCCGCTTCCGATCCGCCGTCGATGCGGTCCGCCTCCGAGCCGCCGCTGAGGCGGTCCTCGCCGCCGTCGCCGGACACGTCGTCGCGCCCGGCGCCGGCGTCGATCGTGTCGCGTCCATCGCCTCCGGCGAGCCGGTCGTCTCCCGAGCGGCCGAAGATGAAGTCGTCGCCGCCCTCCCCGGCAATCGCATTGTCGAGGTCGCTGCCGTTGATGAGGTTGGCCAGACCGTTGCCGGTGCCTGCCCGCGCCGCGCCGGTGAGGCGCAGCTGCTCGACCTCGGCGGCCAGGATATGATCGACGCCGGCCAGCACGACGTCGTCGCCTCCGCCGACCTGCTCGATGACGCGGTCGGCGGCATCGTCGACGACATAGATATCGTCGCCGGTGCCGCCGTCCATGGCGTCGCCGCCGCCGCCGCCGTCCATCCGATCCGCGCCGTCGCCCCCGAACAGCCGATCGTCGCCGGTGCCGCCATCGATGAGGTCGTCGCTATTCTGGCCCGACACGAAATCCTGGCCGTCACCGCCGCTCAAGCCGTCATCGTGGTTGCCGCCGCTGAGCGCATCGTCGCCGCCGCCTCCGGCCAGCACGTCATTCCCGTCGCGGCCGCGGAGCCGGTCGTTGCCGTCGCCGCCGGCGATGCGATTGGCGATCAAATCGCCCGACAGCAAGTCGCTGAACGCCGACCCGACGAGATGCTCGATGCCGCTCAGGACATCCCGGCCGTCGCCCGTGATTTGCGCTTCGGTGACAAGAAGGTCGACCGCGGCCGCGGCCGCCGCCCCGGCCCAGGAGCCGGTATCTTCACCCTCGCCGCCGGCGAGCCGGTCATTGCCCGCACCGCCTTCGAGCAGGTCGGCGCCGGCGCCGGCGTCGAGCCGGTCGTTGCCGGCCCCGCCCGAAAGCTCGTCATTCCCTTCCGCGCCGCGTAGCGTATCGTTGCCGCCGAGGCCGCTGATCCCGTTATCGCCGCCATTGCCGAGGATCAGGTTGGACCCGGAATTGCCGGTGCCGTTTGCGTCGCCCGCGCCGGCCAGCACGAGAGTCTCGAGCCCCTCCTGAAGCGCATAGCTGCCGGCGACGATCACCCGGTCGCGGCATCCCGCATCGACGATGACGTCGATGAGGTCGACATGATAGACATCGTCGCCCTCGCCGCCGTCCAGCCGATCAGCCGCCTCGCCGAGGTCAGCCCCGAACAGCGTATCGTTGCCGCCGAGGCCGATCAGCTCATCGGCGCCGCGGCCGCCGTCCAGCCGGTTGCGGCCGCTCGTGCCGGTGATGATGTTGTCCCCGTCATTGCCATAGCCGAAATAGGCGCTGCCGGTGAGCTCGAGCGCTTCGACATGGGCGGACAATCGGTGCGACGCGGCGGCGACGATCGTATCGAAACCTTCGCCGCCACCTTCGATCACCCTGGCGAGACTTCCGGCGCCGAGCTCGTAACGATCGTCGCCGGAGCCGCCGAACAAACGGTCCTCTCCTTCAAGGCTGATAAGGAGGTCGGCGCCGGCTCTCCCCAGCAGCAGGTCGTGCTCCGCCTGGCCATCGAGCCGGTCGTCGCCGCCGCCCCCGGAAAGCCGGTCATAGCCGCCCCCCCCGTAGAGCCGGTTGTCGAGACTGTTGCCGGTGATGACATTATGGCCATCGTTGCCGCCGCCCTCGATCGCGCCGCCGGTGAGATCGAGATTCTCGACCTCGTCCGTGAGGGTGGTGACATCGGTGCTCGCGACCAGGGTGTCGGTGCCTTGGCCGGCCAGTTCGACGATGGAGCCGCCGGCGCCCTGGATGTAGCGGTCGTCGCCGGCGCCGCCCGCGAGCCGGTCGACCCCGCCGCCGCCGTCGAGCAAGTCGTTGCCGCCACCGCCGTAGACACGGTCGTCGCCGTCGCCCCCGTCGAGCGCGTCGTTGCCGTCACCGCCGTCGATATGGTCGTCGCCACCGCCGCCGCCGAGCAAGTCGTCGCCGTCACCTCCGTTGATACGGTCGCCCCCACCGCCGCCGTCGAGCAAGTCGTCGCCCGCCCCGCCACCGATGTGGTCGTCCCCGCCGCCGCCGGACAGCCGGTCGTTGCCGGCCAGCCCGACGAGATAATCGGCGAGTTCGGTGCCGGCGGCGACGTCCTCCCCGGCAGAGCCTCGGAAAACGCTGGCAAAGTCGTGGGCGGTGAGCCGCTGCAGATCGACCATGAACGAACCCGCCCCGGTGGGCGATCTGCCTGCAACGATCGCAAAAAGATCGCCGTCGGCGAGACGACCCAGAGCGATGTCCGGCCGAAACCGGGCATTGGGCTCCCCAATGGCGATCTGCTCCCCGATCAGGGTTCCGTCCGATGCCAGAGCCTGTCCCGTCGCAGTGCGCGACTCGCTGTCGTCACCGGCCGCCCCGGCGACGAACAAGCTGCCATCAGGACCGGCGGAAAGTTCGGCCGGGACGCCCCTCGACTCGGCGCTGCTCACGTCGAATTCGGGATAGGCCCGCCCCTGATCGATGACACGCCCGCGCACCCTCGAGCTCTCGTACGGCGGCTCCGGCTCGCCCGCCCCGAACGACTCGTAGAAGCTTTCGGTCCAGACCAGCGCGTAGCCCGTCGGCGTGGCAGCGAGGGAAGGACCGAAACAGTTGAGCCACTTCCCGGCCCGGTCGTTGCCATAGCTGTCGGATGTTTCCGGATTGCCATGGAATATCGATGCGTCCCCGGCCTCACCGAAACCATCGAAGCGGCGCGTGGTGATCCGGGTCAGCTCACCATCCACAAAATCGTCCCATTCGATGTCGCTCGAATAAGCGACTACAAACGCGCCATCGGCGAGCGCGACCACGTCCAGCGAGCCATAAACCTCGGCAACCAACAGCTCCGCCGCGCCGAGCGCGAGACCTTCCGCGGAGAAGAGCTGCCCCATCAGCCTCTCACCTGGACCGGCATCGTTTTCACCCCAAATGGCGAGCACGTTGCCATCGGAAAGGGTCGTCAGCTGGGCATAGGGGCCGGACAGCTTGACGCTCGGCGAAACAGGCGCCCCGTTGAAATTGAAGGCGCGGAGCTGGCCAGCGTAGGGGACACCATAAGAGAGGGTGAAGCCGGCGGAAGTGGCGACCAAGTCATCGACAACGCTGTAACCCTCCACCAAATTTACGGGTTCACCGGCCGGCGCGCCTTGCGCGTCCAGAAATTGCCCACGAATGACAGGCGCGCCGGTCGCTTCGACCTGGTCGGCCCAGACGATGATTTGCCGCCCGTCGGCAAGTTCGACGGCGTCAACCGATGCATTGGCGGTATTACCATCAATGGCAACGCCGGGAGTTTCCCTGAAATAGGCTACGGTCATGCTCGCCCCCACATCGGCCAACCCGCGCCGCCTCGGACCCGCCTAGCACAGCGGACCGCTGGAGGAACAAGTCGTTCCCGGCATTGAGTTTTGAGGTTCCGGCAAGGGACTGCGGCGGCGGTTCAGATGGCGCTGCCTGCACAAGGTCTGCACGCCAAACCCTTCCCTTCTCCCGCGCGGCGGCCGCAGCCTCTCCATCCCCAAAGTGCATCGAGCGAACCGCACAGTCAGCGGGAGCTCGCCCATGTCGCCTTTCACCAGCCGCGCAGGCTATTCCTTCTGGATCAAGGCGGCGATGGCGCTGCTGCTGGTGGTGCTCGGCGACCTGCTCTTCTTCCGGCAATGGCTCGGCGCGACGCTCGGCCTGTTCGCGATCGCCTGGCTGGCCGGCCTGCTGGCCGCGGCTCCGGCCGCCATGCGCAAGCAGCCGTCGGCGCTGGCTGCCCTGGCCGCGCTCGCTTTCGCCCTGGTCATGATCGAGGATCCGAGCCCGCTTGCCTGGGGGGCCTTCTGGTGCGCGCTCAGCCTGGCTGCCTTGCTGCCGCGGATGGCGCGGTTCGGCGCCGCCTCGCAGATGGCGGTGCGGCTGTTCCTGCACGGCCTTTCCGCGATCATCGCGCCGTGGAGCGACCTCAACAGGCTGCGGCGGCTGCGGCCCTCTGAAAGGCGCCCGCGCATCCGGTCGCTCTTGCCGCTGCTCCCGCTGCCACTCGCGGGAGGAGCGCTGTTCGTCGGGTTGTTCAGCATCGCCAATCCACTGATCGCCAACCTGTTCACGGCAGTCGAGCTGCCCCCACCGAACCTCGACCGGGTGCGCATCGCCTTGTGGATCGCGCTTGCCGGCATGGTCTGGGCAAGCTTGCGGCCGCGGGCGGGCGTCACCCGACCGTGGGACGCTCATGTCATCGACCGGGGGCCGCTGCCCGGCGTGTCGGTGGCGTCGGTGACGCTGTCGCTGCTGCTGTTCAACCTCATCTTCGCGGTCCAGAATGGGCTCGACATCGCTTTCCTGTGGAGCGGCGCTCGGCTTCCCGGTGCGATGACGCTGGCCGGTTATGCCCATCGCGGCGCCTATCCGCTGATCGCGACCGCCCTGCTCGCCGGGCTGTTCGTGCTGGTGACGCTGCGGCCGGGCTCCGAGACGGCGGCGCGGCCGCTGATCCGGCGGCTGGTGGTGCTGTGGATCGGCCAGAACATCTTCCTGGTGGCGTCGAGCGTGCTGAGGACGCTCGATTATATCGACGCTTATTCGCTCACCCGGCTAAGGATCGCGGCGCTGGCGTGGATGCTGCTGGTAGCGCTCGGCCTCGCCCTCATCTGCTGGCGGATGCTGAAGGAGCGGAGCGGCACCTGGCTGATCAACACCAACGCGGCCGCCGCGGCCGCGATGCTGAGCCTTGCCACCATCGTCGACCTCGGCGCGGTCGCGGCGCATTGGAACGTGCGCCATGCGCGTGAAGTCGGCGGGCGCGGCACGCATATCGACCTCTGCTATCTGAACCAGCTCGGCGCATCGGCGGTGCTGCCGCTGATCGAGCTCGAAGCGCGGCCGCTGCCGCCGGCCCTGCGCGACCGCGTTGCCTGGGTCCGGATCGGCGCGATGGACGGGCTCGAGACCCGGCAGGCGGACTGGCACAGCTGGACCTGGCGCAACGCGCGCCGGCTGGCGGCGGCGCGGGCGGCGGAGCCGGCGCCGGTGACGCTGCCGCAGGCGCCTTTCGGTAGAAAATGCGACGGCAGCGTCTGGACGCCGCTGCCGGTCCCTTACCCCGCCGGGACGCGCTCGCCCTCCCCCGCCCTGCCCTCCCCCGCCCCCGCAGCGCCGGCGGAGCCGCGGTTGACAGCGGAGCAGGGCCGATGATTGAGTGCCCCATGCCGCGCACGATCCTTGTCGCCGACGACGATCCCCACATCCGCCAGCTGCTCGTCTTCGCACTCGCCAAGGCGGGGCTCGCCGCGATCGAGGCCGAGGACGGCGAGGCGGCGCTGGCGGCGGCGCGCGAGCAAAGCCCGGATCTCGTCATACTCGACATCAACATGCCGCGCATGGACGGGCTCGAAGTGTGCCGGCGGCTGCGCGCGGACGGCGGCATGCCGGTGCTGTTCCTGTCCTCGCGCGACGACGAGATCGACCGGGTGCTGGGCATCGAGCTCGGCGCCGACGATTATGTCACCAAGCCGTTCAGCCCGCGCGAAGTGGTGGCGCGGGTGCAGGCGATCCTGCGCCGCATCGCCGCCCACCCGCCGGCGGTGGAGGGCGCCTTCCCGGCGATCCGGCGCGGCCTGCTGACGCTCGACATCGACGGCTGGCAGGCGCGCTGGGGCGAGGCCGAGGTGCCGCTGACGGTGACTGAGTTCGGCATCCTCAGAACGCTCGCGGGGATGCCGTCCAAGGTCTTCACCCGCGACGCGATCATCGACCGGCTTCGCGGGCCCGGCTTCGCCCTCACCGAGCGCACCATCGACAGCCATGTCCGCAACCTGCGCGCCAAATTCGCCCAAGCCGGCGGCGGCGACGTGATCGATACCAGGGCCGGGGTGGGCTACCGGCTCGGCCCCTGCGGCGGCGGGAGCGGATGACCGGCGGCGTCAAGGCGCTCATCAAGCGATATTGGCCCCGGCTTCGGCTCCGGACCATCCTGCTCGCCACCTTGCTGTTCGTGGCCGCTTTGCCCGGCGTCGGCGCGCTGTTCCTGCGGGTCTATGAGAATACGCTCGTCCGCCAGACCGAATCCGAGCTGATCGCGCAAGGCGCCGCGCTGGCGGCGGCGGCGGAAGCGGCGTGGCCCGGGAGCGCGCTGCCGGCGGCGCGGCGGCTGAGGCCCGACGAATATCGCCCCGAGCCGCCCCAGATCGACCTCAACGGCACCCCGATCCTGCCCGAGCGGCCGGCGCCGGCGCGGGGGTCGGGGCTGGATCCGGCCGCGGTCGCGGCGGCGGGGCGGATCGCGCCGGTGATGATGCGTACCGCGCAGACCACGCTCGCCTCGATCCAGCTGCTCGACCGGCGCGGCACCGTCGTCACCGGGCCGCTGGCCGGCGCCAGCTACGCGCGGCTCCCGGAAGTCGCGGGCGCGCTGGCGGGGCGGCCGACCACCGTCCTTCGGCACAATGGCAGCTACCGCCCCGAATATCCGCTCGAATGGCTGAGCCGGGCATCCGACCTTCGCATCCACCATGTCCGGCCGGTCAGCGCCGGCGGCCAGGTCGTGGGCGCGCTGCTGCTATCGCGCTCGCCGCGGGCGCTTTTCCGCGGGCTCTACGAAGATCGCGGCAAGATCCTGTTCGGAATCGCCGCCATCTTCGCCACTTTGGTGGTGCTGTCGGGGCTGCTGTCGCGCGGCATATCGCGGCCGATCGAGCGGCTCAGCGCGGCGACGCGGCGGCTGGCGCTCGGCGGCGGCGGCGAAGTGCCGGAGCCGCCGCAGACCGCCGCGGTCGAGATCCAGGCGCTGTACCGCGATTTCGCCGACATGGCCGAAGCGATCGAGCGCCGCTCGCGCTACCTGCGCGATTTCGCCCATGCCGTCAGCCACGAGTTCAAGACGCCGCTCGCGGGCATCAGGGGCGGGATCGAATTGCTCCAGGACCATCAGGCGAGCATGGCGGAGGCCGAGCGCGAGCGCTTCCTCGCCAACGTCGCGGCCGACGCCGAGCGGCTGGCGCAATTGGTCAGCCGCCTGCTCCAGCTGGCGCGGGCCGACATGGCGCGACCCGATCCCGACGCCGCCACCGCCCCCGCGGCGCTACGGAGTCTGGTGGACGCGGCCGGGGGGCGTGGCATCGCGCTGCGCGGCGACCTGCCGGAGGACTTGCCGGCGCTGGCGGTGCCGCCGGCGACGGTCGAGGCGGCGCTGGCGACCCTTGCCGACAACAGCCTGCAGGCCGGCGCGACGGCGATCGAGATCGTCGCGCGGGCGGAGGCGGACGCGCTGGTGATGGAGATAGGCGACAACGGCCCCGGCGTCCCGCCCTCCGACCGCGAGCGCATCTTCGAACCCTTCTTCACCAGCCGCCGCAGCGCCGGCGGGACCGGGCTCGGCCTCCCCATCGTCCGCTCGCTGCTCGAAGCGAGCCGCGCGACCATCGAGCTGGTGCCTTCGGCCGCCGGCGCCCGCTTCAGGATCCGGCTGCCGCTGGCGTGACGCGGGCGGTCCCCGCCATCACCGCTCGTAAGGTATGATCGAGATGCCGCCGCCGGCTTCCAAGATGGCGTGCCTCACCTGCCCGACCCGCTCGAGCCCGTGGTTCGCGCGCGCCGCGACCATGATCTCGTCGAGCCCGATCCGGGCTTCACTCAGGCGGTCGCGCATCACCTGGCCGTCCTCGATCAGCAGCACGGGCCGACCGGAGACGATCGTCTGGAAGCGCGGCCAGCGCTCCTTGAGGACCGACATGGCGATGCCGGCCGCGACCAAAGTGATGATGGCGAGCCCGGCATTGGTCATCGAAGGGTCGCTGTCGATCATCGCTTCCTGCGTGGTCTCGCTGATGATCAGCAGGATGACGAGCTCGAAGCTCGACATCTCCGCCAGCGAACGCCGGCCGGCGATGCGGAACACGAGGAGCAGGAAGAAATAGGTGCAAAGGGCGCGGATGACGGATTCCAAGGGGGCCCTCTCCTCAGGGGTAGACGAACTGGTTGAAGCGGACCTCTGGGCCGCCCTCGATCCCGATCCGGGCGGGGATGTCGGCGAACGGGCCGTCGGCCTGATAATGGTAGAGGATGACGGTTTCGCGGCCGCCGAGCCGCGGCGCCTTCAAGAGGTAGGTATGCCCGCCGGGCCGATCTCCACGGCCTCCGGCTCGGGCGCGACATTGTCGAGCTGGGTGGCCTCGAGGAAGGCGCGGTTGACGTGGAGGCGGATGACGCCCGCCCCGGGCGGCGGCACCACCCGGATGCGCAGGTCGGCCGGGGCGTGGTTGCGAACGAACCGCTCATATTCGACGCTGAGGGCGGGGCCGGCCCGGGCGGTGCGGCTGCTCAGCGGCCCCGGTCCGAGCAACCCGGCCAGCGCCGCCAGCACCAGCAGGGCGAGCAGCAGCCAGCCGACGCGGTGAAACCGCTCCTCGCGAGGCGTGACGCCGGAGCCCTCGGGGATTTCGAGGCCGGCGTCTTCAGTCTTCTCGGCAGCGGCCATGGACGGCGCTCACGACGGTTTCCGCCGGGGATTACGTTATAAAGGCCATGTCGGTTCCGGATCGCTAGCCGCGCGCAAGCTGGATGCGGATGGTCTGGACCCCGTCGGCCACGGCGACCTCAAGGATCCGGTCCTCGCCGGCCGCTTCGATGATGCTGACTCGCCCGCTGCGCTCGATCCGGGCCTCGGCGACGCGCGAGGCGTCGGCGTGGCCGTGGCCGCGCAGTTCCTCGTCGAGGTCGCCTTGGGTCATGTGGACCTTGCGCAAGGCGGCTTCATCGGGCGTTCCGGCGCGGACCAGCAGCCTGGCATCGCCCTTGGCCAGCCGGCTGAAACCGCGCCAGTGCAGCGCGAGCCCGGAGACCAGCCAGTGCATCGCGACGATCGCGGCCGCGGCGGCCAGCGTCGGCCCGAGCGGCGCGTTGCCGGTGAGACCGCGGCTGACGGTCGAGCCGAGGATGATGCCGACGATCACGTCGAAGGCACTGTTGCTGCCCATGAAGCGCTTCTTGCCGAGGCGGACGATGGCGAGCGTGACGGCGTAGGTCACCGCCGCCCGGAGCGCCATCTGGCCGATGGTGAGGTCCATCGACTGCCGGTCCAGGCCGAGCGCGGTTTCGAAGATTTCCATCGAGCCGTTCCTCTACTATTGTGGCGGGGGAGCGCAGGAAGCCGCATGCGGCGCCGGTGAAAAGCGGGAGGCCGGCATCATGGTTCCGGGCGCCTGGAACCGAGGTCCGGG
This sequence comes from Allosphingosinicella sp., assembly GCA_036388655.1. Taxonomy (GTDB): domain Bacteria; phylum Pseudomonadota; class Alphaproteobacteria; order Sphingomonadales; family Sphingomonadaceae; genus Allosphingosinicella. The sequence continues at coordinate 11,943 of DASVRK010000176.1, forward strand.
CTTGACCTTCGCGCTCCGCACTCCTAGATAGCGGCCCTCACCACAGCCCTTCGGAACAGGTCTCGCCGTCGCGCAGCGGGGCCAACGCATTGATTGGCTGAGGTTTCATAGGACGCTGAAGCTGCGGTTTCCAGGTGGAGACTCGCGGCTTTTTGCGTCTTTCGCGTCCGCGAAGAAGATGGCTGGGCTCCGCTTTCAGGGTGGAACGCAGCAAAGACGAGGCAAAAAAACATCTATGGCGACCATCGCTCCCCAGGCCGGCGAACTCCGCTCGACCGCGTCCAAGCGCATCCGCAAGATCTTCGGCAACATCCACGAAGTCTCCGAAATGCCGAACCTCATCGAGGTTCAGCGCGAGAGCTACGAGCAGTTCCTCCGCTCGCGGCCCCAGGACGGCTATGTGTCGGGCCTCGAAAAGACGCTCCGGTCCGTGTTCCCGATCCGCGATTTCGCCGGCACGGCCGAGCTCGACTTCGTCAATTACGAGCTTGAGGATCCCAAGTACGACACGGACGAGTGCCGCCAGCGGGGCATGACCTATGCCGCGCCGATGCGCGTGACGCTGCGCCTGATCGTGTTCGAGGTGGACCCCGATACCGAGACCCGCTCCGTGCTCGATATCAAGGAGCAGGACGTCTACATGGGCGACATGCCGCTGATGACGAAGAACGGCACGTTCATCGTCAACGGCACCGAGCGCGTCATCGTCAGCCAGATGCACCGCTCGCCGGGCGTGCTGTTCGACCATGACCGCGGCAAGACCCACGCGTCCGGCAAATATCTCTTCGCCGCGCGCGTCATCCCCTATCGCGGCTCCTGGCTCGACTTTGAGTTCGATGCCAAGGACATCGTCAACGTCCGTATCGACCGCAAGCGCAAGCTGCCGGTGACGGCCCTCCTGCACGCGCTCGACATGAGCTCGGAGGAGATCCTCAACACCTTCTACAACACCGTGACGTTCGTGCGCGCGCCGAACGGCTGGCAGATCCCGTTCGTGGCCGAGCAATGGCGGGGCCAGAAGCCGAGCTTCGACCTCGCCAATGGCGAGACCGGCGAAGTGGTGTTCCCGGCCGGGCAGAAGATCACCCCGCGCGGCGCCAACAAGGCCGCCAAGGACGGGCTCAGCCGGCTCCTCATTCCGACCGAGGAGATTTTCGGCCGCTATTCGGCGTTCGACCTGGTCAACGATTCGACCGGCGAAATCTATATCGAGGCCGGCGATGAGGTTTCGCCTGAGAATCTGGAGAGGCTCGACCGCGCCGGCATCGACCGGATCGAGCTGCTCGACATCGATCATGTCAACACCGGCGCCTGGATGCGCAACACGCTCAAGGCCGACAAGGCCGAGGACCGCGACCAGGCGCTCAGCGACATTTACCGCGTCATGCGCCCCGGCGAGCCGCCGACCCGCGAGACGGCTGACGCCCTCTTCGCCGGCCTGTTCTTCGATCCCGAGCGCTACGACCTCTCGGCCGTCGGCCGCGTCAAATTGAACATGCGCCTCGACCTCGACGTCGAGGACACGGTGACGACGCTCCGCAAGGAGGACATCATCGCGGTCGTAAAGACCCTCGTCGACCTCAAGGACGGCAAGGGCGAGATCGACGACATCGACAATCTCGGCAACCGGCGCGTCCGCTCGGTCGGCGAGCTGCTCGAGAACCAGTATCGCGTTGGCCTGCTCCGCATGGAGCGCGCCGTGAAGGAGCGCATGTCCTCGGTGGACGTGTCCACCGTGATGCCCAACGACCTCATCAACGCCAAGCCGGCGGTGGCCGCGGTGCGCGAATTCTTCGGCTCCTCCCAGCTGTCGCAGTTCATGGACCAGACCAACCCGCTCAGCGAAGTGACGCACAAGCGCCGCGTTTCGGCCTTGGGCCCCGGCGGTCTCACCCGTGAGCGCGCAGGCTTCGAAGTCCGCGACGTCCACCCGACCCACTATGGCCGCATCTGCCCGATCGAGACTCCGGAAGGGCCGAACATCGGCCTGATCAACAGCCTCGCCTCGTTCAGCCGGGTCAACAAATACGGCTTCATCGAGACCCCGTACCGCAAAGTCGTCGACCATAAGGTGACGGACGACGTCGTCTATCTGTCGGCGATGGAAGAGGCCAAGCACACGATCGCGCAGGCCAATGCCGAGCTTTCAGACGACAAGCATTTCGTCGAGGAGATCGTCTCCAGCCGCCAGGCCGGCGAGTTCCTGATGGCGCCGCGCGACATCATCACCCTGATGGACGTGTCGCCGAAGCAGCTCGTGTCCGTGGCCGCCTCGCTCATTCCGTTCCTCGAGAATGACGACGCCAACCGCGCGCTGATGGGATCGAACATGCAGCGCCAGGCGGTGCCTTTGGTCCGCGCCGAGGCGCCGTTCGTCGGCACCGGCATGGAAGAGACGGTCGCCCGCGATTCCGGCGCCGCCATCGCGGCGCGCCGGTCGGGCATCGTCGACCAGGTCGACGCGACCCGCATCGTCGTTCGCGCCACCGGTGAGGTGAATGCGGGAACGTCGGGCGTCGACATCTATACCCTCATGAAGTTCCAGCGTTCGAACCAGAATACCTGCATCAACCAGCGTCCGCTGGTGAAGGTGGGCGACGTGGTGAACGCCGGCGACGTCATCGCCGACGGCCCCTCCACCGAGTTCGGCGAGCTCGCGCTCGGCCGCAACGTGCTGGTCGCGTTCATGCCGTGGAACGGCTACAATTATGAGGACTCCATCCTGATCTCCGAGCGGATCGTGAAGGACGACGTCTTCACCTCGATCCACATCGAGGAGTTCGAGGTGATGGCCCGCGACACCAAGCTCGGGCCCGAGGACATCACCCGCGACATCCCGAACGTCGGCGAGGAAGCGCTTCGCAACCTCGACGAGGCCGGGATCGTCTATATCGGCGCCGAGGTCGAGCCGGGCGACATCCTGTGCGGCAAGATCACGCCGAAGGGCGAAAGCCCGATGACGCCGGAGGAGAAGCTCCTCCGCGCCATCTTCGGCGAGAAGGCCTCGGACGTTCGTGACACCTCGCTGCGGCTGCCCCCGGGCGTCGCCGGCACGGTCGTGGAAGTGCGGGTGTTCAACCGTCACGGCATCGACATCGACGACCGTACCCGCGCCATCCAGACCGAGGAGAAGGACCGGCTCCGCAAGGATGCGGACGACGAGCGTTCGATCCTGAAGCGCGCCACCTACTCGCGGCTTCGCGAGATGCTGCTCGGCCAGACCGCCACGGCGGCCCCTAAGGGCGTGAAGAAGGGCGTGGCGATCGACGAGGCGACGCTGGAGAGCGTGGAGCGCCACGAATGGTGGAAGTTCGCGGTCAAGGACGATGCCGTCCAGGCGAACCTCGAAGCCGTCAAGGGCCAGTATGACGAGGCCGAGGCGGTGATCCGCCGCCGGCTCGAGGACCGCATCGAGAAGCTCGAGCGCGGCGACGAGCTGCCCCCGGGGGTCTTGAAGATGGTCAAGGTGTTCGTCGCGGTGAAGCGCAAGCTGCAGCCGGGCGACAAGATGGCCGGCCGCCACGGCAACAAGGGCGTGATCAGCCGCATCCTGCCGATCGAGGACATGCCGTTCCTCGAAGACGGGACGCATGCGGACATCGTCTTGAACCCGCTGGGCGTGCCGAGCCGCATGAACGTCGGACAGATTTTCGAAACCCATCTCGGCTGGGCCGCGCGCGGCCTCGGCAAGCAGATCGGCCAGATGCTCGAAGACATTCACGGCAAGGGCAAGGCGCTGGAAGGCGCCGACGTCACCAACGTGCGCAACAAGCTCAAGCAGATCTATGGCGAGAATTACTTCGCCGATCTCGACGCGCGGACCGACGAGGATCTGATGGAGCTCGCCTCCAACCTGGTCGCGGGCGTTCCGATGGGCACTCCGGTGTTCGACGGCGCGCGCGAAGCGAACGTGTCGGAGATGCTGACCATGGCGGGCCTCGATCCGTCCGGGCAGGTGACGCTCTATGACGGGCGCACCGGCGAGGCGTTCGACCGCAAAGTGACGGTGGGCTACATCTACATGCTGAAGCTCCACCACCTCGTCGACGACAAGATCCACGCGCGTTCGATCGGCCCGTACAGCCTCGTCACCCAGCAGCCGCTGGGCGGCAAGGCCCAGTTCGGCGGGCAGCGGTTCGGCGAGATGGAGGTCTGGGCGCTCCAGGCCTACGGCGCCGCCTACACGCTGCAGGAGATGCTGACGGTGAAGTCGGACGACGTGATCGGCCGCACCAAGGTCTACGAGGCGATCGTCAAGGGCGACGACACGTTCGAGGCCGGCATTCCGGAGAGCTTCAACGTGCTCGTCAAGGAGATGCGCTCGCTGGGCCTGAACGTCGAGCTGAACTCGGTGATCGATCCGGATGCGGACGACCAGCAGCAGCTGGCCGCGGAGTAACCGCCTGAGCCCTCTCCCGCGTGCGGGAGAGGTTGGGTGAGGGTCTTCTTCCTTTGTGAACAGACCCTCACCTCCCAAGCCTGGCGGCTTGGGTCCCTCCTCTCCCGCAAGCGGGAGAGGGTAAGAATTCTAGAGAGGGTTTGAACCCATGAATGAACTGAGCAACTTCGCCAATCCGGTCGTGAAGCCGGAGACGTTCGACCAGATCCAGATCGGCATCGCCTCGCCGGAGCGGATCCGCAGCTGGTCGTTCGGCGAGATCAAGAAGCCCGAGACCATCAACTATCGCACGTTCAAGCCCGAGCGCGACGGCCTGTTCTGCGCGCGCATTTTCGGTCCGATCAAGGACTATGAGTGCCTGTGCGGCAAGTATAAGCGCATGAAGTATAAGGGCATCGTCTGCGAGAAGTGCGGCGTCGAGGTGACCGTCTCCAAGGTCCGCCGCGAGCGCATGGGCCATATCGAGCTGGCCGCTCCGGTCGCCCATATCTGGTTCCTGAAGTCGCTCCCAAGCCGCATCGGCCTGCTGCTCGACATGCAGCTGAAGCAGCTCGAGCGCGTGCTCTATTTCGAAGCCTATATCGTCATCGAGCCGGGCCTGACCCCGCTCGAGAAGTACCAGCTCCTCACCGAGGACGAGCTCCTTGAGGCGCAGGACGAATATGGCGAGGACGCCTTCTCCGCCGGCATCGGCGCCGAGGCGGTGCGCGTCATGCTCGAGAATCTCGACCTCGAAGGCGAGCGCGAAGAGCTTTTGAAGGAGCTGGCCGAGACCAAGTCGGAGCTGAAGCCCAAGAAGATCATCAAGCGCCTGAAGGTCGTCGAGAGCTTCCTCGAATCGGGCAACCGGCCCGAGTGGATGATCCTGGAAGTCATTCCCGTGATCCCGCCCGAGCTGCGCCCGCTGGTGCCGCTCGACGGCGGCCGCTTCGCCACCTCCGACCTCAACGACCTCTATCGCCGCGTCATCAACCGCAACAACCGGTTGAAGCGCCTGATGGAGCTGCGCGCGCCGGACATCATCGTCCGCAACGAAAAGCGCATGCTGCAGGAGTCCGTGGACGCTCTGTTCGACAACGGCCGCCGCGGCCGCACCATCACCGGCGCCAACAAGCGTCCGCTGAAGTCGCTGTCCGACATGCTCAAGGGCAAGCAGGGCCGCTTCCGCCAGAATTTGCTCGGCAAGCGCGTCGACTATTCGGGCCGCTCGGTCATCGTCACCGGTCCGGAGCTCAAGCTCCACCAGTGCGGCCTGCCCAAGAAGATGGCGCTCGAGCTGTTCAAGCCGTTCATCTACTCGCGCCTCGACGCCAAGGGTCTGTCCATGACCCTCAAGCAAGCGAAGAAGTGGGTCGAAAAGGAGCGCAAGGAAGTCTGGGACATCCTCGACGAGGTGATCCGGGAGCATCCGGTGCTGCTGAACCGCGCTCCGACGCTCCACCGTCTCGGCATCCAGGCGTTCGAGCCGGTGCTGATCGAGGGCAAGGCGATCCAGCTTCACCCGCTGGTCTGCGCGGCGTTCAACGCCGACTTCGACGGCGACCAAATGGCCGTTCACGTTCCGCTGAGCCTCGAGGCCCAGCTGGAAGCGCGCGTCCTGATGATGTCGACCAACAACATCCTCTCGCCCGCCAACGGCAAGCCGATCATCGTGCCCTCGCAGGACATGGTGCTCGGGCTCTATTATCTGTCGATGGAGCGTGAGGGCGAGCCCGGCGAGAACATGATGATTTCGGACATGTCCGAGGTCCACCAGGCGCTCAACGCCAAGGCCGTGACGCTCCATTCGAAGATCGTCAGCCGCGTCCCGCAGACGGACGAGCAGGGCAAGACCTACATGAAGCGCTTCGAGACGACGCCGGGCCGCATGCTGCTCGGCGAGACGCTCCCGAAGAGCCACAAGGTGCCGTTCGAGACCGTCAACCGCCTGCTGACCAAGAAGGAGATCGGGGACGTCATCGACGTCGTCTATCGCCACACCGGCCAGAAGGAGACGGTGCTGTTCGCCGACGCCATCATGGGCCTGGGCTTCCGCCATGCGTTCAAGGCCGGCATCTCGTTCGGCAAGGACGACATGATCATCCCGCACGAAAAGGTGGGCATGGTCGACGAGACCCGCGCGCTCGTGAAGGATTACGAGCAGCAATATCAGGACGGCCTGATCACGCAGCAGGAGAAGTATAACAAGGTGATCGACGCCTGGAGCCGCTGCGGCGACCAGGTGGCCAACGCCATGATGGAAAAGATCAAGGCGCAGCCGAAGGACGAGAACGGCCGCATGGCCCCGATCAACTCGATCTACATGATGGCCCATTCCGGCGCCCGCGGTTCGCAGGCCCAGATGAAGCAGCTCGCCGGCATGCGCGGCCTGATGGCCAAGCCGTCGGGCGAGATCATCGAGACGCCGATCATCTCGAACTTCAAGGAAGGCCTCACCGTCCTTGAGTATTTCAACTCCACCCATGGTGCTCGTAAGGGTCTTGCGGACACGGCGTTGAAGACCGCCAACTCGGGCTACCTCACCCGCCGCCTCGTCGACGTGTCGCAGGATTGCGTGATCGTCGAGGAGGATTGCAAGACCGAGAACGTGCTCGACATGCGCGCCATCGTCCAGGGCGGCGCCGTCATCGCGTCGCTCGGCGAGCGTATCCTCGGCCGCACGCCGGGCGAGGACATCGTCGACGACAAGACCGGAACGGTGCTCGCGAAGGAAGGCGAACTGATCGACGAGGCCGCGGCCACGCGGATCGACGAGATGGGCATCCAGTCGGTGAACATCCGTTCGCCGCTGGTTTGCGAGAGCGAGCATGGCGTGTGCGGCAAATGCTACGGGCGCGACCTTGCCCGCGGCACGCCGGTCAATATCGGCGAGGCTGTCGGCGTCATCGCCGCGCAGTCGATCGGCGAGCCGGGCACCCAGCTGACGATGAGGACCTTCCACATCGGCGGCGCGGCCCAGCTCAACGAGACGTCGAGCCTGGAAGCCTCCACCGACGGGACCATCGAGCTTCGCGACCTTCCGACGATCCTGGACGCCCGCGGGCGCCGGGTGGCGATGGCGCGGAACGGCGAGCTCGCCATCCTCGACATGGACGGCCGCGAGCGGGCGGTGCACCGTATCCCCTACGGTGCCCACCTGATGGCGGATCACGGCCACATCGTCTCGCGCGGCGACCGTATCGCCGAATGGGATCCGTTCATGATGCCGGTCATCACCGAGAAGGGCGGCGTCGTGAAGTTCCAGGACATGGTCGAGGGCAAGACGCTCACCGAGCAGGTCGACGAAGCGACGGGCATCGCCCAGCGCATCGTCACCGAGTTCCGCGGCTCCGCGCGTTCGAAGGAGGATCTGCGCCCGCGCATCACCCTCCTCGACGAGGAGAGCGGCGAGGCGGCGCGCTACATGCTGTCGCCCGGCGCGATGCTGTCGGTCGAGGACGGCCAGCAGATCGGCGCCGGCGAAGTGCTCGCCCGCGTCTCCCGCGAAGCCGCCAAGACCCGCGACATCACCGGCGGCCTGCCGCGGGTGGCGGAGCTGTTCGAGGCGCGCAAGCCCAAGGAGAATGCGATCATCGCGAAGGTCTCGGGCCGGGTCGAGTTCGGCAAGGACTATAAGGCCAAGCGCAAGATCGGCATCCGTCCCGAGGATGGCGGCGAGCTGGTCGAATATCTGGTGCCGAAGTCGAAGGTCATCGACGTGCAGGAAGGCGACTTCGTGAAGCGCGGCGACAATCTCATCGGCGGCTCGCCCGATCCGCACGACATCCTCGAAGTGCTCGGCGTCAAGGCGCTGGCCGAGTATCTCGTGTCGGAGATCCAGGAAGTGTATCGTCTGCAGGGCGTGAAGATCAACGACAAGCACATCGAGGTGATCGTTCGCCAGATGCTGCAGAAGGTCGAGATCACCGAGAGCGGCGACACCACCTTCCTGGTCGGCGAACAAGTCGATCACCAGGAGATGCGGGAGGCGAATGCCAGGCTGACCAACAAGCAGCGCAAGGCCGAAGGCAAGCCGGTGCTGCTCGGCATCACCAAGGCGAGCTTGCAGACCCGCAGCTTCATCTCGGCCGCCTCCTTCCAGGAGACGACGAGGGTGCTCACCGAAGCGTCGGTGCAGGGCAAGATCGACACGCTTGATGGCCTCAAGGAGAATGTCATCGTCGGCCGCCTGATCCCGGCGGGTACCGGCGCCGGCATGAACCGGATGCGGATCGCGGCCACCAGCCGCGACGCCGCGCTCCGCGCCCAGCATCGCAAGGTGCAGGCTTCGCTGATCGCCGCCAATTCGGCGGAGGAAGAGCATGCGGCCGAGCTCGCCCAGGGGCCCGAGGCGGCGATCGGCGACGATCCGCTCGGCGAGGTGGCCTCGGTCGGACACGGCACCGATGCCGATGCCGGCGAGTATCTGCAGACCTGAGCCTGCTCAGGATTGTGACCTGATCAGGATCGTGACTGGGAAGCGCCCCGCCGGACCCTCCGGCGGGGCGTTTTCGTTGGAGGCGGCATGAAGACGCTGATCACCTTGCTGGCGCTGATCCTGCTGGTCGTGCCGATGCTGGCCGGGATCCGGCGGATGCGGCGGCTGCCCCGCAAGCCGGACGAGGATTGAGCGCCGGCGAGAAGCCCCTCGTCGGACAAGCGATTGGCCTTTGCCCGGGCGAGCGGCTATCGGGGCGGCGATGGAGACGTCCGACCTTCGCATCGCCATGTTCAGCGGCAATTACAATTATGTCCGCGACGGCGCGAACCAAGCGCTGAACCGGCTGGTCGACTATCTCGCCAAGCGCGGCGCCGCGGTGCGAGTCTATTCCCCGACCGTCGACGACCCCGCCTTCCCGCCCAACGCGCCGGTGGTGAAGGTGCCGGCTTTCCCGATCCCCGGCCGCTCCGAATATCGCGCGCCCTTCATGCTGCCGCGGCGCGCGAAGAAGGACCTCCGCGCGTTCCGGCCCAACATCCTCCACATCGCCAGCCCCGAAGTGCTCGGCCACCGCGCGGTCACGCTGGCGCACAAGCTCGATTTGCCGGTGGTCGCCTCGGTCCATACCCGCTTCGAAACCTATCCGCGCTATTACGGCCTGTCGGTGCTGGAGCCGCTGGTCGAGGCGGCGCTGCGCCGGCTCTACCGCCGCTGCGACGCCATTTTCGCGCCGTCCGATTCGATGGCCCAGCTGCTGCGCGAGCAGCGCATGAACTATAATGTCGGTATCTGGACGCGCGGTATCGACCGGGAGATCTTCAACCCCGCCCGCCGCGACCTCGAATGGCGGCGCGGGCTCGGCATCGACGACGACGTGCCGGTGATCGGCTTCGTCGGCCGGCTGGTCATGGAAAAGGGGCTCGACGTCTTTTCGGAGACGGTCGACACGCTCGAGCGGCGGCAGGTGCGGCACAAGGTGCTGGTGGTCGGCGAAGGGCCGGCGCGCGACTGGTTTGAAAAACGGCTGCCGAACGGCATCTTCGCGGGCTTCCAGGAAGGGCCGGACCTCGGCCGCGCCGTCGCCTCGATGGACATGCTGTTCAACCCGTCGGTGACGGAGACGTTCGGCAACGTCACGCTGGAGGCGATGGCAGTCGGCCTGCCGGTGGTGGCGGCGATCGCGACCGGCAGCGAAAGCCTGGTCGAGGACCGCGTCACCGGCCGCCTGATCCGCCCCGGCGCGATCGAGGCCTTCGCCGACGCGCTCGCCCGTTATTGCGGCAACGAGGAGGAGCGGATCGCGGCCGGCCAGGCCGGCGCCCGGGTCAGCCTCCGCTACGGCTGGGACGAGGTCAACCAGTCGCTGGTCGACGCCTATATCCGGATCATCCGCCAGCGCGCCGCCGGCGCCCGCATGAAGCGGAGCCCGGTCCCGTGAGCGCCGCCATGGTCGCGGGGCCGCCGCGGTGAGCGACCTCTTCGGAGATCAGGCGGCCGCGCCGGCGCCGCCGCCTCCGGACACCGCGCCGCTCGCGGATCGCCTGCGGCCGAGATCGCTCGACGAGGTGGTCGGGCAGGAGCATCTCACCGGCCCCGAAGGCGCGATCGCCCGGCAGGTTGCCGCCGGCAAGCTCGCCTCGATGGTGCTGTGGGGGCCGCCGGGCACCGGCAAGACGACGATCGCGCGGCTGCTCGCCGACGCGGTCGGCATGCGGTTCGTGGCGATCTCGGCGGTCTTCTCGGGCGTCGCCGATTTGAAGAAGGTGTTCGCCGAGGCGAAGGAGCATGTCCGCGCCGGACGGCAGACCCTGCTGTTCGTGGACGAGATCCACCGCTTCAACCGCGCCCAGCAGGACGGCTTCCTCCCTTATGTCGAGAATGGGACGGTGGTGCTGGTCGGCGCCACCACCGAGAATCCTTCGTTCGAGCTCAACGCGGCTTTGCTGTCGCGGGCGCAGGTGCTGATCCTCAACCGGCTCGATGCGCGCGCGCTGGGCAAGCTCCTCGACCGGGCGGAGGCGCTGATCGGGCGCCCGCTGCCGCTGACGCCCGAGGCGCGGGACGCGCTGGTCGCGACCGCCGACGGCGACGGCCGCTTCCTGCTCAACCAGGCGGAGACGTTGTTCTCTATCTCCCTCTCCCCTTCAGGGGAGAGGGTGCCGAGCGAAGCGAAGGCGGGAGAGGGGGAGTTCGGAGGGCAGGATGCCGACGGACTCCCCCTCTCCCCAACCCTCTCCCCTGGAGGGGAGAGGGGGAATTTGCTCGACGCCGCCGCGCTCTCGGCCCTGCTCCACCGGCGGGTGGCGGTCTACGACAAGGACCGGGAGGGGCATTACAACCTCATCTCCGCGCTTCACAAAGCGATCCGCGGCTCCGATCCGCAAGCCGCGCTCTACTATCTCGCCCGGATGCTGGTGGCGGGCGAGGAGCCGCTCTACCTCCTCCGCCGGCTGACCCGCGCCGCCGTCGAGGATATCGGCCTGGCCGATCCGCAGGCGCTCGTGCAGTGCATCGCCGCCAAGGACACATACGACTTCCTGGGCTCTCCGGAGGGCGAGCTCGCGATCGTGCAGGCCTGCCTCTATCTCGCCACCGCCCCCAAATCGAATGCGACCTACATGGCGCAGAAAGCGGCGTGGCGTTCGGCCAAAGAGACGGGATCGCTGATGCCGCCCAAGAACATCTTGAACGCGCCGACCAAGCTCATGAAGGAGGTCGGCTACGGCAGGGGTTATACGTATGATCACGACGCTCCCGAGGGCTTTTCCGGCGACGATTATTGGCCGGAGGAGATGGAGCCCCAGGCCTTCTACCGTCCGACCGACCGCGGCTTCGAGAAGCGGATCGCCGAACGCATCGCCTGGTGGGAAGAGCGCCGTGCCGAGCTGCGGGGCTGAGGCCGCCGTCATTCCCGCGAAAGCGGGAATCCCGCTTCTGACGGTCGCCGCAAGGAGAAGTAGCGGGATCCCCGCTTTCGCGGGGATGACGAGAGTGGCGACCTGCCTCGCCCTCGTCGCGCTGGCGGCGCCGGGCGCGGCGCAGGTCGATTCCGCTCCCTACACCCGCGCCATCGCGGCCGGCTACAAAGCCAGCTTCCTGTGCAGCGACATCTTCAACGCCGGCCAGAGCGAGGCGATCGTCGAGCAGGACGATCTCCAGCGCACCTATGCCGAGCTGGTGCCGATCATGCGCAACCTGAAGCCGGTGATCGACCGGCAGGCGAAGACGGTGAGCGTCGCCTTCGACGACAAGCTGCCGCCCCGGATCGCCTCGTGGCGCCCGCATCTCGGCTGCGCGCAGCTCCCGATCGGCGCGCGCATGGAAAGCCGCTCCGCCCTGCCCTCGCTCAGCGTTGACCCGGCGGTCGACCGGTCCGACCGCCTCCCCTGGCCGACCGGCGACCGCAACGCCGAGGGCAAGCCGCGCGGCGACGCGGCGGCGCTGCGCCAACTCGTCGCCGCCGCGTTCGACCGGCGCAGCTACGGCCAGGGCAGCGAGACCACGGCCTTGGTGATCGTCCAGGACGGCAGGATCGTCGCCGAACGCTATCGGGCGGATTTCACGCGGCACACGTCGCAGCGGACCTGGTCGGTCGCCAAGAGCATCGCCGGCACGCTGGCGGGCGTGGCCGTCCAGCAGCGCCGGCTCGACGTCGACGCGCCCGCCCCGATCCCCGAATGGCAAAGCCCCGGCGATCCGCGCGCGGCGATCACCACCGACCAGCTGCTGCGCATGGCGAGCGGCCTTCACAGCGACCATGCCGGCAACCGCACCGACGCGCTCTATTTCGGCGGCACCGCGGTCACCGAGCAGGCGACCGGCTGGCCCTTGGAGGCGGCGCCGGGAACGCGCTTCCGCTACGCCAATAACGACACCCTGCTCGCCGTGCGCGGGCTGCGCTCGGCGCTCGGCGAGGAACGCTACCTCTCCTTTCCCTTCACGGAGCTGTTCTGGAAGGTCGGCATGACCCGGACCGTCCCGGAGACCGACTGGAAGGGCAATTTCATCCTGTCGAGCCAGGTCTGGTCAACCGCCCGCGACCTCGCCCGGCTTGGCCTGCTCTACCTGCAAGACGGCGTCTGGAACGGCGAGCGCATCCTGCCGCCGGGCTGGGACGATTATGTGCGGCGCCACGGCCCGGCTCAGCCGGCCGCGGGCGGCGGCTATGGCGCCACCTTCTGGACCTTCCCCACGGGCAAGGGCCTGCCGGAGGACGCCTCCGTGATGCGCGGCAATCGCGGCCAATATGTCGTCATAATCCCCTCCCGCAGCCTGGTGATCGTGCGGCGCGGCTATGACGGGGCGGAAAGCCAGTTCGACCTCGACCGCTTCACCGCGGACCTTCTCGCCGCGCTCCGTTGAGCTTGCTCGGGAACCAGCCCGCCGATCAGTCATTTCTTACGGTTGCGGCACGATTTGCCTGATCTTCCTCGAAAGGGCCTGCAACCATGTACCAGAGCGATCCCGGTTCACTTTACTGGCAGGGGCAGGTCCAGGAATGGCTCCCCCGCATCGTCGGCGGGCTCGCCATCCTCATCATCGCCTACATCCTAGCGCGCGCCGCCAAATGGGCGATCGCCAAGGTGGTGGACCGCGTGCCGGCGCTCAAGAAGCATCATGAGGCGGAGCCGGGCAAGACGCTCGGCAGCCTGATCGGCGACATCGCTTTCTGGCTGATCCTGCTCATCGGCATCATGCTCGCGCTGCAGCCGCTCGGCCTCAGCCAGGTGCTGGAGCCGGTGCGCCAGCTCACCACCAATGTTTTCGCCTTCCTGCCGAAGCTGCTGGCGGCCGGGCTGATCTTCTTCGTCGGAATGGTCATCGCCAAGATCGTCCGCCGACTGGTCGAGGGCGCCCTGCTCGCCGCCAACGCCGACGGCTGGCTGCGGCGGACCGGATTGGTCGAGACGGCGGGCACCGCTCCCGCCACGCCCGCGGGCGGGCCGGTCACCACCACCAGCCGCGCTTCGATCAGCCGTTCGGTCGGAACGCTCGTCTTCTTCGTGATCATGATCCCGGTCGCCATCATGGCCCTGGACACGCTTCAGCTCGAGGCGATTTCCGGGCCGGCCACGCAGATGCTGCGGACCATCCTCGACGCGATCCCGCTCGTGCTCGGCGCGCTGATCCTGCTCGCCATCGGCTATTTCGTCGGCAAGCTCGCCAAGCAGGCGATCGAGCAGATCCTGCCTTCGATGGGCTTCGACCGCGCGGTCGGCGCGCTCGGCCTCTCGCCCGGCAGCACCACCCCGTCGCGCACCGTCGGCACGATCGTGATGCTGGCGATCCTGCTGTTCTTCGCGGTCAAGGCGGCCGAATTGCTCCAGTCGCCGATCATCGCCGTCATGCTCGCGCAGTTGCTCGAGCTCGGCGGCCGCGTGCTGTTCGGCGCCGGCATCATCCTCGGCGGCTTCGTCTTCGCCAAGATCGCCTCCAACCTCGTCGCCGGCACCGGCAGCGAGGGCTGGCTGCCGCAAATCCTCAAATGGTCCATCATCGCCTTGTCGGTGGCGATGGGCCTGCGGTTCATGGGTCTCGCCAACGAGATCGTGATCATCGCCTTCGCCTCGATCATCGGCTCGGCGGCGGTCGCCTGCGCGCTCGCCTTCGGCCTGGGCGGCCGGCCGACCGCGCACAAATTGCTCGAGCGCTGGACCGAGGCCAACCAGGTGCCGGCCCCGCCGCGCCGGCCGCGCACGCCGACCCCGCCCGACGGCACCCAGCCGCCTTTGGTCTGAGCCGCTGGCCGTCGTTGCGGGGAGCGGCGCGCCGCGCCCGCAATGACGGCCGCCCCCACACCCTTCACCCGCTTTGCCGCGATCGACTGGTCAGGCGCCAAGGGCCGGCGCCACAAGGGCATCGCCGTGGCCGTCTGCGAGGCCGGCGGGGGCGCGCCGCGCCTGGTCCAGCGCGCGGCGCCTTGGTCGCGGACCGAAATACTCGACTGGCTGCTCGCCACCGCTGCGGAGGCCCCTACCCTCTACGGCTTCGACTTCAGCTACGCCCCGCCGATCGTCGAGCGCGGCGCCTATCTGCCGGGCGAAGCGGGGCCGCCGTCCGACGCCAAATCCTTCTGGGCCTATGTCGATGGGTTGTGCGAGGACGAGGATCTCGGCGCCGCCAGCTTCATGGAGCGGCATCACCGGCGCCACTTCTATTTCGGCGCGGCCGACGGGGTGAAGGCCGATTTCCTCCACCACCGCGTCTGCGAGCATGCCTTCAACGCCCTCGGCGGCGGCAAGGCCTCGACCCTCTACGACGCGATCGGCGCCGCGCAGGTCGCCAAGGCGAGCTATGCCGGCATGCGGCTGCTCCACCGGCTCGGCGGGCGGGTGCCGGTCTGGCCCTTCGACTTCGCTCAGGACAGGCCGATGGACCCCGTCCCCGCCGCCGGCAGCCTGGTCGTCGAAATCTACACGCGGGTGTTCATCCGCCTCGCCGGGCTCAGCGGGCGCAAGGTGCGCAGCCGCGGCTTGCTCGACGAGGCGCTGGCCGGCCTCGGCAGCGGCCCCGCCTCACTGGCAGGCGAGCCCAACGACCATGAGACCGACGTGATCATCGCCGCGGCCGGGCTGAGGCGCATCGCCGACGACCCGCTCTACTGGAGCCCGCCCGCGCTGACGCCGGCGATCGCGCGCACCGAAGGCTGGACGTTCGGAGTGCTGTGAGGCGGGGGTGCCGCGCTGGTGCCGCGTGTCCGACTCGAACGGACGACCTACCGCTTACAAGGCGGTTGCTCTACCAGCTGAGCTAACGCGGCGCGAACCCGCAAATGCGACAAGAGCGGCCGCGCGTCCAGCCCCCGCCGCCCGCCCGGATCTGGGACGACCGACCCCGAACCCCGCTTGGTGAGCGGCCCGCAACCTGCTATAGGCGCGACGAGCCGGTCTGTCTGGGGGATGCGCCGTGGAAGAAGAACTCGCCGAAGAATTGATCGCCGTGGAAGCGGAACCCGGTGACGAGGAAGTCTGGGCCGAGGAGCTCCCGGTCGAAGCGGCCGAGTCGAGCGACGGCGAGGGCGGCGGATCGGACGAGATCCCCGCGGACGAGGAAATCTACACTTTGTACCTTGAGGACGAGGTTCCCGCCGAAGATGCCGGCGACGGCTCCGACGGCGAAGAAGAGCTCCCGGCCGACGAAGAAATTTACACCACCTATATCGACGAGGGCGAGGTTCCGGCCGATGAGGGCCCGGGCGAGGATCCCGGCAACCTCGAAGATCCGGTGGTCGACGAGGGCGGTACCGAGGTTGTCGACGGCGAGGGCAAGGAGATCGGCTCGGTCGACGGCGAGATCGACTATATCGGCGGCGGCTGGGACGAATTGCTCTATCCGACGATGAACGAAGGCGAATGGGCCTATACTACCAGCGCCGGCGGCATCGACGATCCGCGCATCTATATGAGCAGCGGCTCAGGCCCGGCCCCGAACGAGCGCGGCGAGGAGGCTGCCCAGGTCGTGGAGGTCGCCACCTGGCACACCGTCAACCTCGTCCACCATGCTCTGGTGGCCGATCTCGCGCCGCGCGAGCATATCGCCTGAGCCGAATCGGCTAGGCAAAACCGGCTAGGGAAAGCCCCCTCAGACAGGCGGGGCCGGCGGGCGCCGGCCCCTCCCCTTTTATCAGCAGGTCAGCGGAGCTGGGGCCGCGCCCTCGGCCGGCGCCTTCTTGACGCCTTCGATGCAGGCCGGCTTGGCCGGGCTCGCCTCGGCCTTGGCCCCGAGCGGGGCTTCGGCCGCGCCGCCGCCCGAACTATTGCCGGTCAGCGCCCACAGGTGCGACTTGGCGACGGTCTCGCCGCTCTTGGTCTGCGCCGCCAGCACCGTGGCGACGCCGCTGCGGTCGGCCGGCACGTAGCGCCGCAGCACCGCGCGCTGGAAGCTGTCGACGCTGGCCGAGCCGCCCGCGCCCGCGGCGGCGGAGGCGGCAGCCTCGGCGGCCAGCGCGTCGGTGGCGCCGGCGGCGGCGAGCGCGGCCGGGTCCTGCGCCTTGCGCGCGGTCATCGAGACCACCGGCTCGACACCGCTATGGCGGTGGCGGAACGCCTCGGGCCGGCCCCAGCCGTTGCTCCAGCGGTAGAAGATGTGGGTGCCGACATTGGCGATCTTCTCGAGGCTGGAGCTCCAGTAAGGCACCACCCAATTGGTGTGATAATGGGTGGCGTGGCCGACCGGCGCATAGACGTAGCCGGCGAGCGCGGCCTGCGCGACCTGGCCGGCGCGCGCCCAGACCGACGCCATCGGCGTGCGGGCGAGCGAGCCGTCGCAGGTGAAGGTGAACTGGCAGCCGGTGCTGCGCTCCGATCCCTGCCACACGACGCCGCAGACGCTGCTCGGATAGGCGGGGTGGCGGACTCGGTTCAGCACCACC
The DNA here is from genome assembly GCA_036388655.1 of Allosphingosinicella sp. Taxonomy (GTDB): domain Bacteria; phylum Pseudomonadota; class Alphaproteobacteria; order Sphingomonadales; family Sphingomonadaceae; genus Allosphingosinicella. The sequence continues at coordinate 29,133 of DASVRK010000176.1, forward strand.
TGCGCGACGGCGCGCTGGCCGTCGAGCGGCTCGGTGGCGGCTTCGTAATAGACGGCGGCGGTCAGGCACTGCAGCGCGCGGGCGCGGTCCGATTCGGTCCTGGCGAGCAAAGCGAAGGCGGTCGCGGCCGGATTGGCGGCGGCCGACAGCGGCACCGCCGCGTTGATCGCGACCGCGTCGGTCGGCGCGACCTGCTTGAACTGGAGCGGCTCGGCCTGCGGGAGCGTCTTGCGCACGGCTTCGGGCAGGTTGCCGCTGACCCGCGCCAGCGCGCGGCCGTCGGGCCCGCCGAGGCCGACCACGCTGAGGCCGGCGAGCAGGTAAAGACAGGCGAGGGTCGCGAGCACGATGGTCGCGCCCCAATGCTTTCGTTCCAGACTAGGCATCCGGAGCACCGGCATGGTGAATGCGGGCATCCGGAACGCAGGCAAGCGCAAGGCAGCTGTCAGCATGAACACTCCAAATTGCGGGCGCGCCGATAGAGCGGCACGGCCATCGAGACAAGTCACGTCCGGCCGGCCAATGGCGCCAAACGTCCGAATCAAACGGGTATCTGCACACGCCCCGGCTGAAGCTCATAGCATAAGTAGCTGTACCTAGCCAAAACGGGCCGCCTCGTTCCGGCCTCCGAACGACCCGGAACCTCGCAAAGCCGCGCCCGTTGAGCCGGCAGAACGAACTGATGGAACCCGCTTTGATGGCCACCCAAGCCCGCGTCCCGGCTCATGTCGAGCCGGCGCAATTCCTGACCGACAGCTTCCAGCGCGCCCTTGCCCATTGGAACCATGCCCGGCTGGCGCCGCAATTTCCCGGCGCCGATTGGCAAAAGGCGCTGGACCGCGACGTCCAGATGCTGCGCCTCGAAGGCGGCCTCCTGGAAGGGCTGCGCGCCGAGGTGGTCGCCGAAGCGGCGGCCGCGCCGACCGACGCCGACGGCTTCATCGCCTGGTTCGAAGCGCTGAAGGACAGCGGCCCGGGTCAGGGCGACCCGCTTTTCCCGTGGCTGGCCGGTGAGGCCTCGCTCGAAGAGATGCGCTGGTTCCTGACCCAAGAAGCGGCGGGCGAAGCCGGGTTCGACGATCTCGTCGCCTACACCCAGGTCAAGCTGCCGACGCGCGCCAAGCTCGAGCTCGCCCGCAATTATTGGGACGAGATGGGCCGCGGCAATCCCAAGGGCATGCACGGGCCGATGCTGGAAGTGCTGATCGACACGATGGCGATCGAGCCCGACATCGACACCACCGCCTGGCAGAGCCTGGCGCTGGCCAATGCGATGACCGCGATGGCGACCAGCCGCCGCTATGCCTGGCATTCGGTCGGCGCGCTCGGCGCGGTCGAGCTCACCGCCCCCGGCCGCTCGGCCGCGACCGCCGCGGGCCTGCGCCGGCTCGGCTTTTCCGGCCGCGACCGCCGCTATTTCGCGGTCCACGCGGTGCTCGACGTCAAGCATAGCGAGGATTGGAACCGCGAGGCCCTGCGCCCGCTGGTCGAGGAGGATCCCCGCCGCGCCACCGCCATCGCCGAGGGCGCGCTCATCCGCCTCAATTGCGGCGCCCGCTGCTTCGAACGCTACCGCGCGGAACTCTGGTAGCGGAGCGGGAGACGCGGAGGCGGCTGAAGCCACGGAAAGCCAACTGCCGCTCGAGCATCCGTTCGTCCCGAGCGAAGTCGAGCGACCCCGCCGAGCGAAGCCGAGGCTGTGCGATCCCGATCTCGACTTCGCTCGAAAGGGTGTCTCGACTGCGCTCGACATGAACGGATTTCACAGCCCAATCGAGGCAGCACCCGCAACCTTCCCCCCCGGGGGACCCCTCCCCCCTTGGCCCACCCGCCTCCGGCCGCTAAAGCTCCCCTCATGGCCACCATCGCACCCCCCGCTCCCCCGCCGCTGCTGCTGCCGGGCGACCACGCACCCTGGTTCCACGCGCCGGCTCTGTCGGGATCGCCCAATTACGCGTTCCAGACCGTCGCCGGCCGCCACGTCATGATGCTGTTCTTGGGCTCGACCCGGATCGAAGCCTGCGCCGCGGCGCTCCGGCTGGTGCTCGAGCGGCGGGCGATGTTCGACGACGTCAATGCCTGCTTCTTCGGCGTCACCGTCGACCGCGAGGATGAGGCCAAGGGCCATATCGCCCAATTGCTCCCGGGGCTGCGCTTCTTCCTCGATTACAGCCAGGAGGTCAGCCGCCTCTACGGCGCGGTCGGCAAGGCCGGCGAGGGCAATGTCGAATATCGGCCGCACTGGCTGCTGCTCGATCCGGGCCTGCGCGTCGTCGACCGCTTCCCGATCGACCGCGGCGGCGAGGCGCTCGACGCGCTCCAGCACGCCATCGCGGCGCCCGCCGGCCCCGCATGGGCGCCGGTGCTCGAAGTCCCCAACGTGCTCGAGCCCGAGCTCTGCCACGAGCTGATCGCGCTTTACGAGGGCGAAGGCGGCACCGAATCCGGCTTCATGCGCGACGTCGACGGCAAGACCGTGCTGATCGTCGATGCCGCCCACAAGCGCCGCAGCGACTGCATGATCGAGGACGAGGCGCTAAAGCGGCGCCTCGTCGCGCGCATGAACCGCCGCCTGAGCCCCGCCCTCAAAAAGGCCTTCCAGTTCGAGGCGACCCGGATCGAGCGCTACCTCGTCGCCTGCTACGACGCGTCCGGCGGCTATTTCCGGCCGCACCGCGACAACACCACCAAGGGCACCGCCCACCGCCAGTTCGCGGTCACCATCAACCTCAACGCTGGCGACTATGAAGGCGGCGACCTGCGCTTCCCCGAATATGGCCAGCGCACCTATCGCGCCCCGACCGGCGGCGCGATCGTCTTCTCCTGCTCGCTGCTGCACGAGGCGACGCCGGTCACCAGCGGCCGCCGCTATGCCTTCCTCCCCTTCCTCTACAATGAGGAAGCCGCCCGCGTCCGGGAGTCGAACAACCCCTATCTCGGCGAAGGCATAGGCGAGTACCGGATCGGCTAGCCGCCGCCCCCGCCCGTCATGAGCCTGGAATCCGTCCGCGCCGACCTCGCCGCACGCGCGCCCGACGTGCCGATCATCGAGATGGGGCAAAGCACCGCCACGGTCGAGCTGGCCGCGCAGGCGCTCGGCGTCGAGCCGGGCCGGATCGCCAAGACGCTCGCCGTCCGCGTCGGGGCCGAGACCTTCCTGCTGGTCGCGCGCGGCGATGCACGGCTCGACAACCAGAAGACCAAGGCGGCGTTCGGCGGCCGGCCGCGGCTGCTCGGGCCGGAAGAGACGCTCGCGCTCACCGGCCACCCCGTCGGCGGCGTGTGCCCGTTCGGCCTCGCGACGCCGCTCCCGGTCTATTGTGACCTCTCGCTCCAGGCCTATGACCTGGTCTATCCGGCCGCGGGCTCGCTCGAAAGCTCGGTGAAGCTGAGCCCTGCCCGGCTCGTCGAATTGGTCGGCGGCCGCTGGGTCGATCTCTGCCGCCTGCCGGGCTGAACCGCCTCGATCAAGCGACCGACGGCGCCGCCTCCACCCGGCGGCGCGAGCGCACCGCCGTCACTGCTTTCCCGATCGCGGCGAGGCTGCGGTCGATGTCCGCGTCGGTGGTCGCCCAGGACGAAACCGACAGCCGCACCGCCGCCCTTCCCTGCCAATGGGTCGGTCCGAACCAGCATTCGCCGCCGCGCTCGACCTGGTCGCGGACGCGCGCGGTGAAATCCTCGTCGCCGATCGAGGCGACGACCTGGTTCAACACCACTTCGTTGTGAATCTCGAAGCCGATCGCGCGCAGCCCCTCGGCGAGGCGGCCGGCATGGCCGCAGCAGCGTTCGACCAGCTCGGCCACGCCCTCGCGGCCGAGCGTCCGCAGCGCCGCCCACACAATGATGCCGCGCGCGCGCCGCGAGAAATCGGGCACGAGGTCCTTCATCGGCACCTCCTCGCTGGCCGGCATATAGGTGGCGGCAAGGCCCATCGCGCCGCGCAGCGCGTCGGCGTGGCGGCAGACGATCATGCCGCTGTCATAGGGCGTGTTCAGCCATTTGTGGCCGTCCGTTACCCAGCTGTCGGCACCCTCCACCCCTTCCACGAGGTGACGGTGGCGCGGCGAGGCGGCCGCCCACAGGCCGAAGGCGCCGTCGACATGCACCCAGGCGCCGGCGGCGCGGGCGGCGGCGATGGCCGGGACGAACGGGTCCGACGCGCCCGAATTGACGTTGCCGGCCTGGAGGATGAGGATGGTGCGGTCGTCGAGCGCTGGCAGCCGGTCGGCGCGCAGCCGCCCCTGGCCGTCGACCGGCACCAGTTCGACGTTGCCGCGGCCGAAGCCGAGGATGCCGAGCATCTTGAGAACGGTCGAATGGACCTCCTCGCCCGCCACCACCCTCAGCCGCGGCGCGCCCGCCAGGCCGTCGGCATCGACGTCATGGCCGAGCCGGAGCAGCAAATGGCGGCGCGCGGCGGCGAGGCCGACCAGGTTGCCGATGCTGGCGCCGGTGACGAAGCCGGTCACCGATTCCGGCGGCAGGCCGAGCATCTCCACCACCCAGCGGCCGGCGACGCACTCGATCCGGGTCGCCGCGGGCGAGCTCACCGGCATGGTCCCGGTCTGGTCCCAGGCGGCGGCCAGCCAGTCCGCGGCGGTGGCGACCGGAAGGCTTCCGCCGGTGACGAAGCCGAAATAGCGGCCGCCGGTGGTCGCCACCGTGGCCGGGCTGCCGGCGCGGTCGAGCAGGCGGATGGTGTCGAGCGCGTCGACTGGCCGGTCCGGCAGCGGCTCGTCGAACGCGGCGAGCCCGGCCACCGCCGCGGCGTCCGGGAACACCCGCCGCCGATGCGCCTTCGCGATATAGTCGAGCGCCCGTTCCTGCGCGATGTCGAACAACACGTCGTCCATGATCTGCCCCTCGTCTGTCGTCAGGCCGCTTCGGCCAGCGTCCCGGCCAGCGCGGGATAATCGGTATAGCCGCGCGCTCCGGAGCTGTAGAAGGTCGCCCGGTCGGCCTCGGCTAGCGGAGCGCCGCTCGCCAGCCGCGCCGGCAAGTCCGGGTTGGCGATGAACGCGGTCCCGAACGCGATCAGGTCGGCGCGGCCCTCGGCGAGGTCGGCCTCGGCGCCCGCCTTGTCGTAGCCGCCGTTGAGGATCAGCCGCCCGCGATAATGGCCGAGCACCAGCTCGGCGACGTCGAAGCCCGGCCGCGTGTCGTAGACGTGGAGATAGGCGAGGCCGAGCGCGTCGAGCCGGTCGAGCAGATAGGCGTAGGTGGCGGCCGCGTCCGCCTCGACGATGTCGTTATAGCCATTGCCGGGGCTGATCCGGACCCCGACGCGGTCAGCGCCGATCGCCGCGGCCGCGGCGGCGGCGACTTCGATCAGGAAGCGGGCGCGTTTTTCGATCGAGCCGCGCCACTCGTCGCCCCGCAGATTGACGTTGGTGGCGAGAAATTGGTGCGGCAGATAGCCATTGGCGCCGTGGATCTCGACTCCGTCGAAGCCCGCGCGGACAGCGTTGCGGGCGGCGCGGGCAAAGCCTGCAACGATGTTCGAAATCTCGCCTGCTTCGAGCGCGAGGGGGACGACGTGGTCGGCCCCCCCCACGGTCGAAGGGGCGACCGGCGTGCGGCCATCGAGCAAGGCGGGATGGGAGATGCGGCCGACATGCATGAGCTGCGCGAAGATGCGGCCGCCGCGGGCGTGGACGGCGTCGGTCACGCGCTGCCACGCGCGCACCTGCGCATCCGTGTAGAGGCCGGGCGAGTCGACATAGCCGTGGCCCATCGGCTCGGGCGCGATGCCTTCGGTGACGATCAGGCCGGCCGTGGCGCGCTGGGCGTAATAGGTGCGGACGAGCTCGGTCGGCACCGCGCCGGGCGAGCGGTCGCGGGTCATCGGCGCCATGACGATGCGGTTCCGGAGCGCGTAGCGGCCAAGCCGGACGGGGGTGAAGAGGTCGGTCACATTCGCTTCTCCCAGGTCAGGCCGCGAGCGGCGCGGCGATGAGGCGGTCGATGCCCTGAAGGTCCTGCCCCGGCGTCCAGCCGCGGCTGCCGAGCAGGCGCCAATTCATGCGCGGATAGGCGCCGATCTGGCGGCCGAGCGCGCCGGTGATGAGCGTCATCCGCTCGATCGCGCGGGCGTTGCGGAGCGGTCCTGCGTCGAGGTACCGGAACGGCGTCCCTTCGGCGAGGCCGAGCAATTCGCGCTTCGCGGCGGCATCGTCGCCGGTCACCAGCACGTCGCTCGCGCCTTCCTCGAACAGCGGCCGGTCGAACACTTCCCAGAACACGTTCTTGTAAGCGCCGACCACCCGCGTCTCGGGGAGCCGCTTCTGCAGCTCCTCGGCGCCGCTCGAATCCCAGGGCGTGATGAAGTCCGAATAATCCTCGTTGAAGGGGTTGCTGATGTCGATCAGGAGCTTGCCGCGCAGCCGCTTCGCAAGCGGGCCGACCTGGTCGAGCAGTCCGTCGCGCAGGAACACGGCCGGAAGGAAAGCCCCGGCCGCGGCGGCATCCTCGTACGAGCCGGGGCGGAGTCCGTCGAGGTTCAGCGCCTCGGCGATATAGGTCGCCCGCCGGAGGCTGCGCGATCCCAAGGTGACGGTGCGGCCGGCGCGGGCGAACATCGCCGCGAGGCGCACCCCCATCCTGCCGGTGCCGATGATGCCGATGTCGCTTTGCTGTGCCATGGAGCGGCAGATGCGCCGATCGGCGGCGTCCGACTAGCCGCCGATTACGGGAGTCACCGTTCAGGCTATTGGACTATCGCCGAGCGCGGCAGCGAGGTGATCGGCGAACGCTTTGACCCGCGGCGTCATGTCGCGCCGCGATGGGAAGACCAGGTGCAGCGCCGAAGGCTCGCTGTTCCAGCCGTCGAGCACCCGCACCAAAGCCCCGCTCGCCACCTGCGGCGTCACCAGCGCGTCGGGCAGCGCGGTGATGCCGGCGCCGCGCGCCGCGAGCCGGCGCAGAAAGGCGAAATTGTCGCAAGAGATGCGCGCCGCCCCCGCCCCGACCGGATCGGCGGCGCGCAGCACCCGGCTTTGCGAGGGCGAGCTGAACAGGAGGAGGTTGTGGTCGACCAGCGCGGCGAGGTCCGCGGGGCGGCCGTGGCGGGCGATGTAGCTCGGGCTGGCATAGAGGCCGAACACGATCTGGCCGACCTTGCGGATGATGAGGCCGGCCCCGCCGGGATCGCCGCCGCGCAACGCGAGGTCGATATTCTCGGCGACGAGGTCGACCGGGCGGTTGGTGAGGGTGATCTCGAACTGCACCTTGGGGTGGTTCTCGAGGAACGAACAGATCGCCGTCGTCAGCGCATCGCGCGGGAATTCGAGCGGGGCGGTGAAGCGGATCGGGCCGGACAGCACGCCGTCCTCGGCGGTGGTGGCGGCCTCGGCGTCGACCAAGGCGTCGACCGCGCAGGCGACCGCATCGAAATAGGCCCGTCCTTCCGAGGTCAGCGCGACCTGCCGCGTCGATCGCTTCAGCAATTGCGCGCCGAGCCGCGCCTCGAGCGCCTGGACGCGCGCGCTGACCGTCGACTTGGGCAGATGCAGCCGCCGCCCCGCCGCCGCGAACCCCCCGGCCCGCACCACTTCCACGAACACCCGCGTCTGGTTCAGATCCATACCCGTCGTCCAACCAGCCGGACGGCGCGTCCGGCGGCGCCAGGATATCGAGCTTTGACGAACCTGTCAGCGGTGCCGGCGGACCAGGTTCCGGAGCCTGCCGTCACCGCCGGCCGAAGTCGATGCGGCCGATGAGCCGTTCGTCCTCCTCATCGTCCGGCAGGAGCTCGATGTCGATTACCTCCTCCGTCTCCGTCGGCCGGCCGAAATCGCGGATCAGCCGCGCGGTCACCCGCGAGGCCCCGTTCGGGTTGAGGGCGTCCGACGCGTAGGCGTCGGCGCGAACCTCGAACCGGCCGGTGGGCGCCCGCCGCAACAGATATTCCTCCGGGCCATAGCCGCCGGTCATGTCGTTGGAGAGGCGGCCGCCGATCGCTGTGCGGGGATTGTTGTAGACCGCCCGCTCCCCGCTCGGCTCATCCACCCACAGGTCGACGTCGGTCTCATCGCTGTTCCATTCGATGAGGACGCGCATGTCGACGTCGAGCAGCCGGATCAGGCGCGGATCGAGGGCGAGCGGCCCGCCGCCCAACGCGCGGTAGCGGGGGATCAGCCGGTTGACGTCCATCAGCGCGATTGCCTCGATCCCCTCATAATCCTCGTCCCACGGCCGCATGATCACCTCGGTCAGCAGCGAAATCGCGCGCTCCAGGTCGGCGCGGGCGGGCTCGCCGGCCAGCGAGCGGCTGCGCCTGGCCAGCGCGAGGGCCAGCGCGCGCCGCGGCTGTGGGCGATCGGGCTCGGCCGCCAGCAAGCGCTCGTAGAGGAATATCGCCCGGTCGATCTCATTGTAGCGCATCAGCCGCTCGGCCACGATCGCCAGCGTCTCGCTGTTGCGCGTGGCGAGGTCGAGCGCGGAGAGCAAAAGCGTAACCGCCTCGGCGCGGCGCCCCTTGCGGTGATAATATTCGGACACGTCGAGCCAGAAGGCGGGGAGCTCGCCATGCTTCGCCTGCTGCGCAGCCAGCACGGCCTCCAGCGCCTGCGGCGAGGCGGCGTCGAGCGCGGCGAGATAGGGGCGGTCCGGCGCCCACGCCTCGACCTGGATGACGGCCTGGTTGCCTGGCCTCTGTCCCTGACTGCCGGCAGCGCCCGCGCTGTCGGCATTGGTCACGGTAACCGGCGCAGCGGCCATCAGATTGGGGCTCGGGATGCGTGAGCCGGTAACGGTGATCGCCTCGTCACCCTCAGGGGGCGGCGGAGGTGGGGGCGGCGGCGGAGGCGGAGCTACCCCCACCGAAAGCTCCGCTTCCGGTGGCCGCTTGGAGCGCCGCGCCCGCGGGTCGAACCGCTTGTTCCACCACGCGACCTGCTCTTCCCAGATTGCGAGCACTTTTCCGAGCCGTTCCTCCGCGGCCTGCTGCTTCTCCCCGGCGACCTCGGCGCGCAGCGCATCATATTGCCGTCGCTCTTCCTTTGGATAGCCGGCGGGCGGATCGATTCCTGCATTGGCATAATCTTCCGGCGTCTCGAGCACCACGAACGAGACATTGGGGCTGCCCACCGAATAGCGCCGCGAGAAGGCGATCAATGCCTCCCGGTCCAATGCGTCCGATGCCGCCCGCAGGGCCGCGCGATCAGCCGCCCAGAGCGAGCCCGCGCCGGCGAGCGTCGGCACCGCCCCGCCGGCGAGCGGATAACGACGCTGCGCCGCGCCGGCCTCGACGCCCGCCAAATCCACGATCAGCGACTCGCCCTCCGGAGCCTGTCCGACGATCCGCCAGCCGCCCTCGGCCGCGTCGAGTTGCACGAACTCCACCGGCTGGCCGCTGGCCGAGCGCACCCCCGCCACCCGCGGAACCGCCCGCGTGAGCGACTCGAGCACGTGGTCGGCGCTGGTTCCGATGAGATCATAGGCCCCTCCGCCCCGGGCGATGTCGCGCAGCCACGCGCGGTCGGCGTCGGCCGCGGCCGAAATCGCGGACAAAGGGCAAGCGGGGCGAAAGTCGCCGCGCCGGTCGATGGTGGCGAGGCCGTCCGAGAATAGCAGGCAGGCGTCGGCGGGAGCGCCGCCGCCGATCACGGCGAAGCTGGTCGCGCCGCGGTAGCGGACGGTCTTCAGCCGCGCGACGACCTCGTCCGCGCCAAGGCTCAGCCGTTCGGCCCCGCCGCTGTCGAACAGGATGAGCTCGATCCGCGCCGGGCGCACGCGCTGCAGGTAGCGCCGGAGCAGCGCCAGCTCGCGGCCATGGTCGTCGTCAGCGCGCGAGAGCGAGCGGTCCCAGAAAATGGCCAGGCTGCCGGGCCTGGCATAAGCCTCGCCGGAAGCGGGCGCGGCG
>DASVRK010000177.1:0-7574 GCA_036388655.1 Allosphingosinicella sp.
CGAGCGTCCAGGCCAGCGCGGACAGGGCGAGGGCTTCCGGGTCGGGCGGGTTTGTGAGATTCTTGAGCATGCCGTAGGGAAGGGCGCGTGGGACAAAAAATTCTCGTTGTCGAGGACAACGAACTCAATCTGAAGCTGTTCTGCGACCTGCTGCGCGCCCATGCCTTCCAAGCGGAGCCGGTGCGCGACGGCCGTGAGGCGGTGGAGCGCGCCCGCGCCTTCGCGCCCGACCTCATCGTCATGGACATCCAGATGCCGCATATCAGCGGGCTCGAGCTGATCGAGCAGCTCAAGGGCGACGCGATGCTGAGCGGCATCCCGATCATGGCGGTGACGGCCTATGCGGCGAAGGGCGACGAGGACCGGATCCGGGACGCCGGAGCCGAGGGCTATGTGTCGAAGCCGATCTCGGTCATCCGATTTATCGAGGCGGTGCAGGGGCTGCTGAGGGCGGTGGCGGAGCGGGAGGCGGAGGCTGTTCCGGAGGCGGCGGACGAGCCCGAGCCTGCGGCGGAAGAAGGCGCCGAGGGTGAAGTGGAAGTCGGTGCGGTGGGTGAGCCGGAGCTCGGATCAGGCGCGGATGTCGAGATGGATCCCCGCATTCGCGGGGATGACGCAGGACCTAAGGGCGGGACGCCCTAAGGTCTTGCGTCACTTGATCTTGGCTTCCTTGAAATCGACGTGCTTGCGCACGACGGGATCGTACTTGCGGAAGGTCATCTTCTCGGTGGTGTTGCGCGGATTCTTCTTGGTCACGTAGAAGAAGCCGGTGTCGGCGGTGCTGACCAGCTTGATCTTGATGGTTGCGGGCTTCGCCATGGCGGCCTCTGTTCCTGCTCTAATCGAAAAAATAAAAGCGGCGTCGCCGCCGCTCAGATGCCGCCCGCCTCTGCCGCGACCGGCCCGCTTTGTCAAGGGCGGGCCGGGCGAGGGCGGGCGGCCTCGAGGCCTATTCGGGCAGGAAGTCGGGTACCGACAGATAGCGCTCGCCGGTATCGTAGTTGAAGCCGAGGACGCGGCTTCCGGCCGGCAGCTCGGGCAGCTTCTGGGCGATGGCGGCGAGCGTCGCGCCCGAGCTGATCCCGACCAGCAGCCCTTCCTCGCGGGCGGCGCGGCGGGCCATTTCCTTGGCGTCGGCGGGGTCGACCAGGATGACGCCGTCGATCGCGTCCACGTGGAGGTTCTTCGGCACGAAGCCGGCGCCGATGCCCTGGATGGGGTGGGGGCCCGGCTGGCCGCCGGAGATGACCGGCGACAAGGTCGGCTCGACCGCGAACACCTTGAGCCCCGGCCATTCCTGCTTCAGCACTTCCGCGCAGGCGGTGATGTGGCCGCCGGTGCCGACGCCGGTGATGATGACGTCGATCGGCGCGTCGCGGAAATCGCGCAATATCTCCTGCGCGGTGGTGCGGACGTGGACGGCGATATTGGCCTCGTTCTCGAACTGCTGCGGCATCCAGCTGCCCGGCGTCGCCGCGACCAGCTCCTGGGCGCGGGCGATGGCGGCCTTCATGCCGCCCTCCTTGGGGGTGAGGTCGAACTCGGCGCCATAGGCCAGCATCAGCCGCCGCCGCTCCAGGCTCATGCTTTCGGGCATGACCAGGATCAGCCGGTAGCCCTTGACCGCGGCGACCATGGCGAGGCCGATGCCGGTATTGCCGCTGGTCGGCTCGACGATGGTGCCGCCGGGCTTCAGCGCGCCCGAGGCCTCGGCATCCTCCACCATGGCGAGCGCGATCCGGTCCTTGATCGAGCCGCCGGGGTTAGCGCGCTCCGACTTGGACCAGACTTCGGCGTCCCCAAACAGGCGGTTGATGCGGATGTGCGGCGTGTCGCCGATCGTCTCGAGAATGCTGGCCGCTTTCATGTCGCTGTCTCCTTGGTAGCGGGAATGGGATTGGAACGGGCTGTCGCGGCTCGGCGCGAGCGGCTAATCTTCACGGGCTCCGGCCGCGCCGCCGGCGCCGGGAGAGATAGGTGACGCCGATCCACCATGACTGCCTCGACGCCTTCAGCGCCGCCGAATGCGACGCGATGATCGCCATCGCCGCCGCCGATGCGGGCGAAGCGGGGCCGGTCTGGGGCGGCGCGGGCTATGCGCTCGATCCGGCGGTGCGGAGCGTGCGCACCGTGTTCCGCGCCAGGAGCGAAGAGACGGGCTGGATCTACGACCGGCTCGACCGGCTGTTCGGCGAGGCGGCGGAGCGGCTCGGCGTCGCGGTCGCGCCGGTCAGCGAGGACATCCAGATCATGGCCTATGGCGTTGGCAACCACTTCCAGGTCTGGCACAGCGACGCGGGGACCGACCTGCAGGCGCGGCGCATCCTCTCGGTCTCGGTCGAGCTTTCGGAGCCCGGCGACCATGACGGCGGCGACCTCGAGATTGTGCCGGTGGCGATCGGCCGGCGGACGCTGCCGCGCGGCGCGGCGCGGCTGTTCCTCTCCCGCGCGCTCCACCGGGTGACTCCGGTGACGCGCGGGACCCGCCACTCGCTGGTGAGCTGGACCGGCGCGCCCGGATGAGCGGCTGAGGCTGGCGGCGCTCACGGCACGCCCTTTTCGGCTTTGGGGTTCAAGCCGGCGACCATCGCCGGCAGCTCGGTCTCGGCGTCGGCCTTGCCCGGCTGGTCGGCCAGCACTGCCTCGTCGGCGGCGACGAAGCGGTCGGCGCGGCGCAGGCTCGGGAAGGCCCAGGCGCAAAGGCCGGTGACGACCACCGCCAGCGCGCCGCCGCCGACCACCGCCACCACCGGCCCGAACGCGGCCCCGGCGAGGCCGGCGCGGAACTCGCCAAGCTCGTTCGAAGCCGAGATGAACAGGCCCGACACCGCCGACACGCGGCCGCGCATCGCGTCGGGCGTGTGGAGCTGGATCAGCGAGGAGCGCACATAGACGCTGATCATGTCGGCGGCGCCGAGCACGAACAGGCTGGCGAGCGACAGCCACAGCACCCGGCTTTCGCCGAACACGATGGTGGCGAGGCCGAACACGGCGACGCAGACGAACATCTTGACACCAACCTGACGCCTGAGCGGCCGGCGAGCGAGGATGAGCGCGGTGAGCGCGGCGCCGACCGCGGGCGCGGCGCGGAGCGCGCCCAGCCCTTCGGAGCCGACATGGAGGATGTCGCGCGCATAGACGGGAAGCATCGCGGTGGCGCCGCCGAGCAGGACCGCGAACAGATCGAGCGTGATCGCGCCGAGCACGATCTTGTTGTTGCGCACGTAAGCCAGCCCTTCGATCACCGCGCGCAGCGGGTGCGAGGCGCCGGCATTGCCGCGCGGGATCGGCCGGATGACCATGAAGGCGCCGATCGCGAGCGCGAACAGCAATGCCGAAACCTCGTAGGGGAGGGCGATGCGCAGCGCGTAGGCGGCGCCGCCGAGCAGGGGCCCGGCGACCGCGCCGGCCTGCCAGGCGATCGAGTTGAGCGCGATCGCGCTGGGCAGGATTTCCTTGGGCACCAAATTGGGGGCGAAGGAGGCCAAAGCCGGGCCGGCGAAGGCGCGGCCGATGCCGAGCGCCACCGCGACCGCGAACAAGGGCGCGAGCGAGATCGAATCGGCCCAGACGAACGCCGCCAGCGCCGCCGCGCAGCCGAGCTCGAGCGCGATGCTGGCGCGGACGATCCAGCGCCGGTCGATGCGGTCGGCGATATAGCCGGCCACGAGGGTCAGCAGGAACAAAGGCAGGAACTGGGCGAGGCCGACCATGCCGAGCCAGAAGCTCGCTTCCTTGATGCCCATGGTGAGGCGGGCGGTGTCGTAGACGTGGATGCCGATGACGACGACCAGCATGGTGCTGCCGATGGTGCTCGCCAGCCGCGCCAGCCAGAAGGCACGATAGTCGCGATAGTGGAAGGGCGAGGCGGCCGGCATCAGCTCCGCCCCTTAGGGAGGCGGGCTTCGGGCGGCAACCGGAGCGATGCGGGATGGCGGAATGTCGCGGCAAGCGGCCGCGGCGGGGAAGATCTTGCTCCCTGAGGGCGGGTTGGGGGCGGGAAAGGTGACAAAGGTGGCGCAACGGGGGCGGAGAATTGCGGTGAACCGAGGCTCAGCCGACGCCCGGCCCGCGCCGATCCCAGCCCTGCGCGTGCCCGGCCTGCAGGGCGGCGAGGAGCAGGCCGTCATTATAGACGCGGTCGGTGCCGCATCGGACGCCGCGGTAGAAATGCGGGACTTCGACGCCGCCCGAGCGCTCGGCGGCGGCGAGGAAGGCGTTGCCGCGGCCTTGCTGCTGAGCCGCGGCCCAGGCGGCGGCGAAGCCGCTGTCCGGGCCGGCGCGTTCGAGCAGGGCGTAGGCCGACTTGCGGCTCATGCCGATGCTCGCCGCCGCCGCCTCGACCATGCCGATCCGGGCCAGCGCCGCGATGAAGCCGCGCTGCCGCTCCGGCGTCCACCCGTCGCGGCGGCGGGTGGCGGAGGGGATTGGCTCGAAGGTGTAGGGATCGGAAGGCGAGTCGCTCATTTGGAAGTGTATGACGCGGAGGCGGGGCTGTAGGAAAGTTCTTTCTTTGTTCCAGACCCGTCGGCGGTGGCGGCCGTCATTCCAGCGAAAGCTGGAATCTCTTTTGCCCTTGATCTCTGCGCCGTGCGTCCGGCTCTGTCAAAGAAAAGTGAGATCCCAGCTTTCGCTGGGATGACGGTGGGGCGGCTCGGCGCTCGGCCGCCTCAGCCGCCCTGAAACCGCCGCACCCAGGCGGCGAAGGCGGTGAGGAAGCGCTGGAGGTAGCGGCGGGTGGTCTCGTCGGTGAGGCGGCCGTCGGCGTCGAACTTCTCATGGGCTTTGAACACCAGCAGCTCGGGCTGGGGCATGACGTAGGAATTGGTGAATTCGAACGCCTGGCGGAGCTGGCTCTGACCGCGGGCGGTGCCGGTGATGCCGGGCGAGGCGCCCATCAGGGCGACCGGCTTGCCGCCGAGCGGCGCCTGGCCGGGCGGGCGCGAGGCCCAGTCGACCGCATTCTTCATGACGCCGGGGACGCCATGATTATATTCCGGCGTCGCCATCAAGACGCCGTCGGCCGCGCTTATCGCCTGCTTGAAGCGGGCCACGCCCTCGGGATCGCCCGCGGCCTCGACATCGCCATTGTAGAGCGGGACGTCGGCGAGGTCGAAGATCGAGATCGCCATGCCCTCGGGTGCAAGCTCCTGCGCCGCCCGCAGCAGCGCGCGATTGTAGGAGGCGGCGCGCAGGCTGCCGGCGATGGCGAGGATGTTGAGCGGGGGCGGGGCGGATGCCATCATGCGAGCTCCCGCACGGCCGGCGCGCGCTGCGCGGGCGGGGTGATGACGATCGATTGCAGCCTAACCATCATGCGTTCTCCGGTGCCGGCAGGGTCACAGCTAAGCGGCCGGGCAAATTGGGCATGCTCAAGGGTGCACCAGACGAAGGCAGCCTAGAGTGGGCTGGCGGCCGGAGGCAATCACGCTTCAGCTCGAAAAATAGATACTTTCCCCCATTTTTGCTCTCCCTGTCGTCCCTGATTGAAACTGTTAAAGGCGCGGCGTATCCCGGCGAAGGAACTTCATCGCGCTTTTCTCGATCTTGTATAACCAGCGCAAGCCTTGAAAGATGAACCACAGGGATAAAACGTAAGCGATGCTGTTAAACGGCCACAGAAAGCTCAATATATCTCCGACATAGGCCACAAAAACAGCTAACAAGAAGTACCTGAGGGCCCTTGCCTGAACGATGCCATAGGCAAATGGGGCAAGGGAGTGGCTAGAATCAAGTGCCTGCTCAAAAATCTGATCTTCGAGCCGTCGCTTTTCCCGCTGCGCCCGACTCAACGAAAGCGCGTTTCGAAATACGTACACGACGATGCCGATAATTGAAGCCCCGACGATCGATGAGCTCGCCCCGACCCAAAAATCTTTTCCGCTGGCAATTTGCATGAGTTCAACTGAATCCATAGGGTCCTCTCAACCGGGATTAACAGATGATTCCAAACGCACTGCCCAAAGTTCGATTTTGGGCCTTACCACCCTTCGAGCTGCTGCTCCTCATAGACGGTGTAGATGATCTGGCGCATGCTCGGTAGAACCCAGTCAACCCGATAATTAACCATCACTCTGTCGTGATCGCGAGCGAGGCCGAAGCCGGAGGCGATCGACCCCGCCTCACGGCCGGCAGGCAGCAGGATCGAGATGTCCTCTGGCTCACCCGTTCCGCTAATGGAATCGTCATTTTGCTCAAATCTAAACCTAAGGGTCTGACCGCCCTCGCTAATGACCACCTCGCTATCACCATTCGAGAGGACCACGCCGCTCATTATGATGCGCTGACCGTCCATCATTGTTGCCATTCAAAGCTCCCTTGATCTCACTCTAAACTTACGAAACTGTCCAGCACGCGCTTGCGGCCGGCTTGCTCGAAATCGATCTCGAGCTTGTTGCCTTCGATCTCGGCGACTTTGCCGTAGCCGAATTTGGAGTGGAAGACGCGCTGGCCGAGCGCGATGTCGGTGCGGCCGGGGTTGCCGAGGCTGACGGCGCTGGCGCGGGCTTCGATGACGCGCGGGGGGGTGCGTTCGAAGCCGCCGGTGACGGCGCGGCGCCAGCCGGGGCCGCGGCCGGTGCCGCGGGCGACGTCGGCGAACGGGTCGGCACGCTCGGACCAGTTGGCGCGCCAGAGCGATTCGCCGCCGCTCATCGTGGTCTGGTGGTCCACATGGGGCTCGGGGAGCTCGGCGACGAAGCGGGACGGGATGGACGAGGTCCATTGGCCGTAGATGCGGCGGTTGGCGGCGTGCATGATGAAGCACTTATGGCGCGCCCTTGTGATCGCGACATAAGCGAGGCGGCGCTCTTCCTCGAGGCTGGCCTGGCCGCCTTCGTCCAAGGAGCGCTGCGAGGGGAACACGCCTTCCTCCCAGCCGGCGAGGAAGACGGTGCCGAATTCGAGGCCCTTGGCGGCGTGGATGGTCATGATCGTGACCTTCTCCTCGTCGCGGGCGGCGTCATTTTCCATCACCAGCGAGACGTGTTCGAGGAAGGCGCCGAGGGTGTCGTATTCCTCCATCGCGCGGGTGAGCTCGGTGAGGTTTTCGAGCCGGCCGGCGCTTTCGGCCGAGCGGTCGGCCTGGAGCATGGCGGTGTAGCCGGATTCGTCGAGGACGAGGCGGGCGAGCTCGGCGTGGGGGAGGCCTCCGGCGGGAGAGGCCCCTCCCGAAGAGGCCCCTCCATCCGAAAAGGCCCCTCCGCCCGAAGAGGCCCCTCCACCAGCCTGCGGCTGGTCCCCCTCCCCGGCAAAGGCCGGGGAGGAGTTGGAGAGCATCCTGCGCCATCTTGCGAAGTCGGCGACGAGGTTGGCGAGCGACTTGCGGGCGGCGGCGGTGAGCTCGTCGGTGTCGAGGATCTGGGCGGCGGCGGAGAAGAGCGAGACGCCGGCGGCGCGGGCGAAGCCGTGCACCTTGGCCACCGCCTTGTCGCCGAGGCCGCGCTTGGGGGTGTTGACGATGCGCTCGAAGGCGAGGTCGTCGGAGGGCTGGGCGATGATGCGCAGATAGGCGAGGGCGTCGCGGATCTCGGCCCGCTCGTAGAATCGGAAGCCGCCGACGATGCGGTAGGGCA
>DASVRK010000178.1:0-7963 GCA_036388655.1 Allosphingosinicella sp.
GCCTGCCGCCCGCGTGGAGCCGGGCCACCGTCGGCTCGGCGGCGACGGTCGCGAAATCCTCGACCGAGACGAACACAGGCGCGTCGGGAAAGGCCGCCTCGACGATCCTCAGCACGCGCCCCAGCATCGCCTCGCCCGCCACCGGCACCAGGCATTTGTGAGTCACCCCGGCGGCGGCGGCGAGCGAATCGAGGGCCGCGGCGCGGCGGCCGGCGAGCACCAGGATGCGCGGAATCGCAGTCATGCGCCCTCATGCACGATTTGCGCGACAGGGGAAGCGCGCGACGTGGCACGCCGCCGGGCCGGAGCCTCAGGCGGCGTGGCTGCCGATCGCTTTCTGGCGCCGCCGCTGGACCGACGAGCCGATCCCGCACGCCTCGCGATATTTGGCGACGGTGCGGCGGGCGATGTCGAAGCCCCTGGCGCGAAGCAGGTCGACCAGCTGATCGTCGGACAATATCTGCCGCAAGCCCTCGGCGGCGATCAGCGCCTTGATATGGCTTTTGACCGCCTCGGCCGAGACCGCGTCGCCCCCGTCGGAGCTCTGGATGCCGCTGGTGAAGAAGAATTTGAGTTCGTACAGGCCGCGGTCGCAGGACAGATATTTGTTCGACGTGACCCGGCTCACGGTCGATTCGTGCATGCCGATCGCGTCGGCGACGGTGCGCAGGGTCAGCGGCCGCAAATGCGCGACGCCGTTGCGGAAGAAGCCGTCCTGCTGCTTCACGATCTCGGTCGCCACCTTGACGATGGTGCGCGCCCTCTGGTCGAGCGCCTTCATCAGCCAGTTGGCGCTGGTGAGGCATTCCGACAGCCAGGCCTTGGACTGCCGGTCCTGCGCCCCGGTCGACAGTTCGTTATAATAGCTGCGGTTGACGAGCAGCTTCGGCAGGGTGGCGCCGTTGAGCTCGATCGCCCAGCCCTGGCCGCGGCGCGCGACGAACACGTCCGGCACGACCGCCGAGGCCCCGCCGCCCTGGGTGAAGCGGCAGCCGGGCTTGGGGTCATAGGCCCTGAGCTCGCGGACCATGTCGACCATGTCCTCGTCGTCGACGCCGCAGATCCGCTTCAGCGCGCCGATATTGCCCTTGGCGAGATAGTCGAGATTGTCGATCAGCCGCGCCATCGCCGGATCGTAGCGATTGGCGTCCTTGGCCTGGAGGGCGAGGCATTCGGCGAGCGACCGGGCGCCGACGCCGGCCGGATCGAAAGTCTGGACCATCGCCAGCACCCGCTCGGCCTCGTGCAGCGCCACGCCCAGCCGCTGCGCCAGATCGAGCAGGGAAGCATGGAAATAACCGGTCTCGTCGATCTGCTCGATGATCTGCGCGGCCAGGGCGAAGTCCTTGCCCGACAGGCATTCGCCGGCCTGGCCGAGCAGATGGTCGTGGAGCGACACCGGCTCGCTGGCGAAGCTGTCATAATGGGGCCCCTCGCCCGATGCCGCGCCCGAGCCGCCGGCAATGCCGTCGAGCCCCAGCCCGCCGTCGAGGCCCCGCATGCCGTCGGCGGCGCTATCCTGGTGGAAGGCCTCGCTGTCATAGTCGATGTCGAGCGGCGCGTCGGCCACCGCGTCGCCGCCCGCGATCAGCCGGTCGAGGCCCTCGGCGCCGGTGTCGTGGAGCAGCTCCGGGCCGGCTGCCTCGGGCGCCGCTTCCTCCTCGCCGCTGGCGGCCGCAGCGCCGGTATCGAGCAGGGGGTTCTTTTCGAGCTCCTCGGCGATGAAGCCTTCGACCTCGAGGTTCGACAGGGCCAGCAGCCGGATCGCCTGCTGGAGCTGCGGCGTCATTACCAGCGACTGGCTCTGACGCAGGTCCAGGCGGGGGCCGAGCGCCATGGCTATCCCGTCACAGCGCGAAGCTTTCGCCGAGATACAGCCGCCGTACGTCCTCGTTGGCGACCAGCGCCTGCGGGCTGCCGGCGAACAGCACCTGGCCGTCGTAAATGATCGCCGCGCGGTCGACGATGTCGAGCGTCTCGCGGACATTGTGATCGGTGATGAGGACGCCGATGTCGCGCTGCTTGAGTTCGGTCACGAGCCCGCGAATGTCGGAGATCGAGATCGGGTCGATGCCGGCGAACGGCTCGTCGAGCAGCATGATGGTCGGGTCCGCCGCCAGCGCCCGCGCGATCTCGCAGCGCCGCCGCTCACCGCCCGAGAGCGCCATCGCCGGGGCGTCGCGAAGGCGCTCGAGGTGGAACTCGCCGAGCAATTGTTCGAGCCGCTCCTCGCGCACCTGGCGCTTGGGCTCGGACACTTCGAGCACCGCCATGATGTTCTGCGCCACCGTCAGGCCGCGGAAGATCGAGGTCTCCTGCGGCAGATAGCCGAGGCCGAGGATCGCGCGCCGGTACATGGGGAGGCCGGTAATGTCCTCGCCGTCGAGCAGGATGCGGCCGCTGTCGGGCTTCACCAGCCCCATGATCGAATAGAAGCAGGTGGTCTTGCCGGCGCCGTTGGGGCCGAGCAGCCCGACCACTTCGCCGCGCCCGACGCTGAGCGACACGTCGGCGAGCACCGTCTTGCGGTCGTAGGTCTTGGCGATCGACACCACCGACAGGCCGCGCGCGACCTGCCCCGGCGGGAGATCCTCCCGCGGCCGTTCAATGAGGGCAGTGTCGTTCATGCGCGCTCCGCTGGCTTGCTCCGGGGTTTAGGCGAAGCACCGTGACGCCTCAACTGGCAAGCTTCGTGCATGGCGAGTTTCCGCCCTTTGAGCGGCGTTAGCGCCACACTTTTGCAGCCGCCGGACGCGGCCATGATCAATGGCTTACTCGCCGCGCTGGGGCACCGTGAACGTGCCGGTGACGCGGCCTGCCTCGCCTTGCGCGGTGCCGGCCGGCGATGCGCCGCTGCCGTCCATCACCGCCCGGCCGCTATTGAGGTCGAGCACCAGCCGGCCGCCCTGGACGTGCGAAGCGCCGCGGGTCAGCGTCACCCCGCCGACCATGGTGATGATGCGGCTGTTGAGGTCGTAAATCGCGAACTGGCCGCGCGCCGTCTCCGACGGGCTGCGCATGGTGACGCCGCCGCTGGCGTCGATGCGCTGGATCTCGATCCCGCCGGTGTTGGAATAAGCGACCGTGATCCGGCCGGCGTTGAGCGTGAGGTTGGCCTGGCGCGCGACGACGTTGCCGGAGAAGATCGCGCGGTCGGCGCGGTCCTGCACCTCGATGCGGTCGGCGGCGACGTCGACCGGCGCGTTGGTGTTGTGGCCCTGCAGCGCCGAGGTCTGCCCCTGCCCCGCGGCCGGGCCGCCGATCGCGGCTGCGGCGAGGATCGCGGCTACCCAGATTGTCGCCCGCTTGGTCATCCCGCTCATCTGAGGCCGCCTTGCACGATATACAAGCGCGCGCGTCCGGTCAGCGTCACCTCGCGGCCGGGCAGGTCGGCGACCATGCGATCGGCGGAGAAGCGGCCGAGCGGCATCTGCCCGTCGACGCGGCCGTTGCTGGCCATTGTCCGGGTATTGAGGTCGACCGCCACGTCGCGCGTCTGCAGCCGGTAGCCGTCGGCGGCGGTGAACAGGATCGGGCCGATCACCTGCACGCGCTCGCTTTCGAGATTGTAGCGGCCCTTGTCGGCGGCGAGCGTGGCCGGGCCGTTTTCGAGGGCGAGCCGGGCGTTCATGCCGAGCACGTCGACGATCGGCTCGCTCGAGGTCGCCTGCACCGCCGAGCGCGCCTCGAGGACGAACTGACGGCCGAGATTGTCCTGCCCCTGGTAGCGCGCCGTCTGGACCCGCATCCGCTCCTTGGCGACCGCGACCTTGGTCTTGTCGAGAATGAAGCTGATGTCGCGGCCCTTGGTCAGCGGCGCCAGCGCCAGATAGGCCATCATCACGCCGATCCCGATCGGCAGCGCCAGCTTCAAGAGGCGGACGAGGTAATCGTGGGCGCCGCCGGGCGCGGCCCAGCCCTGCCGGCGCACCCGTTCGCGTTCGGCCAGCTCAGACATGCGCGAAGATGTCCACCTCGGCCCAGCCGGCGAGATCGAGCAGGGCGCGGTGGGGCAGGAAATCGAAGCAGGCCTGGGCGAGCTCGGTCCGCCGCTCGCGCGCCAGCCGCTCGTCGAGCTTCTCCTTCAATTGATGGAGGTAGCGCACGTCGGACGCCGCATAATCCTTCTGCGCGTCGCTGAGCTCCGGCGCGCCCCAGTCGGAAGTCTGCTGCTGCTTCGATATTTCGTGACCCAGCAATTCCTTGACCAATTCCTTGAGCCCGTGCCGGTCGGTATAGGTCCGGATCAGGCGCGAGGCGGTCTTGGTGCAATAGACCGGCGCGGCGACCACCCCGAGATAGGCGTAGATGGAGGCGAGGTCGAAGCGCGCGAAGTGATAGAGTTTGAGCCGCTCCGGATCGGTGAGCACCGCCTTGAGGTTGGGCGCGGCATAGTCGCTGCCGGCGCGGAAGCGGACGAGATGCTCATCCCCCCGCCCGTCGGAGATCTGGACCACGCACAGCCGGTCGCGGCCGAGTTGCAGGCCCATGGTCTCGGTGTCGACGGCGACCGCGCCCGGCGCGAGCACCCCCTCGGGCAGGTCTTCTTCGTGAAAGCATACGGTCATAGGGGCATGCCCTTAAGGCAAAGCACCGGGCGGCTCAATGATGCGCCACCCACGCGGCTGCACCGGTGCCGGGCTTGATCGCGCCGCCGCGACTTGCCAGAGGGGCACCCCCGCAGTTCGAGGAAGCCACCACCCATGCCCAGCGGTCTCGCCGCCTTGCTCGACGACGTCGCCGCCATCGCCAAGCTGGCCGCGGCATCGGTGGACGATATCGGCGCCGCGGCCGGGCGCGCCGGGGTGAAGGCGGCGGGCGTGGTGGTCGACGATACCGCGGTCACGCCGCGCTACGTCACCGGCTTCACGCCCGACCGCGAGCTGCCGATCATCGCGCGGATCGCCACCGGATCGATCAAGAACAAGCTGCTCATCATCCTGCCGGCGGCGCTGGCGCTGAGCGCGCTGCTGCCCTGGGCGATCACGCCGCTGCTGATGCTGGGCGGCGCCTATCTGTGCTTCGAGGGCGCCGAAAAGGTGTGGGAAGCCGTTTCCGGCCACGGCCACAGCCTCGAGGAGACCGCGGCCGAGCTCGGCAGCGAGAGCCACGAGCGCGAGATGGTCGCCGGCGCGGTCCGCACCGACTTCATCCTGTCGGCCGAGATCATGGCGATCGCGCTGGCCGAAGTCGCCAGCGAGCCGTTCGCGACGCGGGCCGCGATCCTCGCGGTGGTCGCGATCGTGATCACGGTCGGCGTCTACGGCGTCGTCGGCCTGATCGTGAAGATGGACGATATCGGGCTGCATCTGGCGGCGCGGCGCGACGGCGCGTCCCGGGCCGTGGGGCGCGGGCTGGTCTATGCCATGCCGCGGCTGATGGCGGCTTTGTCGGTGATCGGCATCGCGGCGATGATCTGGGTCGGCGGGGGCATCATCGTCCATGGGCTCGAGGCGTTCGGTTTCGCCGGGATCGCGCATGTCATCCACGATACCGCCGAGGCTGCCGGGCACGGCGTGCCGGCGCTGGCCGGAACCGTGGAATGGACGGTGGGCGCCGCCGGCGCGGGCGTGAGCGGGCTCGTCGTCGGGGCCGCGATCGTGGCCGTCCACCATGCGGTCGCGCGCAAGCATTGACGGCGGGTTCGCCCCGGCCGCGCGGACTCCGTTTTTCGTTCGCGGCGATGACCAAATTGCGTTATACGACTCGGCGGTGCGCCGATTTCGCGCCAAAGGCCGTTTGCGCGTTTTGCCCAGCGCGGTGGTTCTAACAGGGTTTCGGGCGCGGGAAAGACTAGAACGGCATGAGTTTCGACAGAGGGCGTCGCGGTGATCGCGGCGGGCGCGGCAGAGATAAGCGCGACGGTTTCGGCGAGGACAGTTACAGCGCCGGTTATGGCCAGGATCGGGGCGGCTTCGGCGGCGGCGATCGCTTCGGCGGCGGCGGCGGTGGCGGCGGCGGCGATCGCTTCGGCGGTGGTGGCGGCGACCGCTTCGGCGGCGGCGGCGGCGGCGGCGACCGTTTCGGCGGCGGTGGCGGCGATCGCTTCGGCGGCGGCGGCGGGGGCGGCGGCTTCCGGGGCGGCGGTGGCGGCGGCTTCGGCGGCCCGCGCGGCGGCGGCATGCCCCCGCAGGTCGTCGGCGAGGGCAAAGGCATCGTCAAATTCTTCAACTCGCAGAAGGGCTTCGGCTTCATCGTCCGCGACGATGGCGGCGAGGATGTGTTCGTGCACATCTCCGCGGTCGAGCAGGCCGGCCTCACCGGGCTGGCCGAGGGTCAGCCGCTCGAATTCACCCTGGTCGACCGGGGCGGGCGCATTTCCGCGACCGACCTCAAGATCGAGGGCGAGCCGATGGCGGTGCAGGAGCGCGCGCCGCGCGACGATCGCGCCGGCCCCAGCGCCGGCGGCTTCGGCGGCGGCGGCGGCGACCGCGGCGGGCCGCAGCGCCAGCTGACCGGCGAAAAGGCTTCGGGCACGGTCAAGTTCTTCAACGCCATGAAGGGCTTCGGCTTCATCAGCCGCGACGACGGCCAGCCGGACGCGTTCGTCCATATCTCGGCGGTGGAGCGGGCCGGCATGGTCAGCCTCAACGAGGGCGACCGGCTCGAGTTCGAGCTCGAAGTCGACCGCCGCGGCAAGACGGCGGCGGTGAACCTCGCGCCGATCCAGTAAGCGCTTCAGCTTCGCGAAAGGCCCGGCCGCGCAGGAGCGCGCCGGGCCTTTTTCGTAAAGCAGGGCTGGAGATGATGATGCGCGGTTCGAAATTCCTACTTCCCCTAGCCCCGCTCATCGTCGCGGCGGCGCCGGCCGAGGATCCCAACCTTGCCGACGCAGAATGCCTCGTCGTGCTGGGGCAGCTCGGCGCGTCGGAGGATGCCGCGACTCGCAATGCGGGGATGATCGGAGCGCAATATTATCTGGGGCGGCTCGACGGCCGTGCCCCGGCCGGCGACCTCCGCGCGCTGCTGAAGCGGGCCGCGGAGACGCTCAAGCCGGCCGACCTGCAGCCAATCCTGACGCGCTGCGGCACGGTGCTTCAGCAGCGCGGGCAGGCGCTCCAGGCGATCGGACAGGCGCTCGCCAAGGAAGCGCCCGCCGCCAAATAGCGTGCGTCGCTTAGGCGGCGTCGCTCTCCTGCCAGACCGAGCGGTGGCCGTGGAAGATGCCGCCGCTGCCGCGCGCGGTAGCTTCGGCGAGCGGCAAAGCGGTGCTGCAAAAGCCGCATTCGGCCGAAAAGCGGCCGACATACCAATGCGTACGGCCGCAGCCGGGGCAGTGGTTCACTGCATTTTCGCGGTAGACGACATGATAGCCGCGGGCGACCGGATTGTGCGGAAAGCTCTCCCCGGCGCGGTCGATGATCGGTCTCAGCACGGCGATATTCCCCTGATAAGCAACTCCCGAACCAACAAGGTTGCGGGTGGATTTTGCTATGATCCAAAGCTAAATCACTGTCACCACGCCAAATTCCGCCGTTCCGAAAAGGGACGGGATGGTTCGCGCCGGTTAACGGCGCTTGGCCGCCGGGTCGCCGGCCGCCGCCGGTCAGTCGTCCTCGTCCTCATAGCCGACCAGGTTGAGCTCGCGCGCCTTGATCTGGCGCATCGCGCACCAGTGGATGAGGGCGTCCTCGCGGCCGTGGGTGACCCAGACCTCGCTCGGCGCCAGCTCGGCGATGGTGCGGGTGAGCTCGTCCCAATCGGCATGGTCGGAGACGATCAGCGGCAGCTCGACGTTGCGCTGGCGCGCGCGCTGGCGCACCCGCATCCAGCCCGAGGCCATGGCCGTGATCGGATCGGGCAGCCGCCGCGACCAGCGGTCGTTGAGCGCGCCAGGCGGGGCGAGCACGATCCGGCCCTTCAATTCCTCCTTCGCCGCTCCGGTGGCGGGGCGAAGCTCGCCAAGCTCGACGCCAAGCTCCCGGTAAAGCTCGCACAGCCGCTGCAGCGCGCCGTGAATGTA
>DASVRK010000179.1:0-3822 GCA_036388655.1 Allosphingosinicella sp.
CCGCGACCTGCGCAAGCCGCTCCGAGCCGGTGAGCACTCCCACCGCAAGCGCGC
Organism: Allosphingosinicella sp.; assembly: GCA_036388655.1. Taxonomy (GTDB): domain Bacteria; phylum Pseudomonadota; class Alphaproteobacteria; order Sphingomonadales; family Sphingomonadaceae; genus Allosphingosinicella. Next base: position 55 of record DASVRK010000179.1, read on the forward strand.
CGAGCCCGGTGAGTAGACTACGCCGCTGCTGCCGCCGCGAATGGGCGGCGACGATGTGCCCGACCTCGTGGCCAAGCACCGAGGCCAGCTCCGCCTCGCTGTTGACGATCCCGAACAGGCCGCGGGTGATGTAGATATAGCAGCCGGGGACCGCGAAGGCGTTGACCACGTCGGTATTGACCAAAGTGAAGGTGCATTGCCCGTCGAGCCCGGCGGCGGCGGCAAGCTTGCCGCCGAGGGCGGCGAGATAGCGCGCCTGCGGCCCGTCATAGGCGCCCCCGAACTCCGCCAGCAGCTGGGGATGCTGCTCGGCGGCCTGGGCCCGGTCGGCGTCGGTGACTTCAGGGGCGTAGTCCTTGGGCGAATCTCCGCAGGCCGACGTTGAAGCCGCCAGCAGGGCCGCCAGCGCCCATCCGGCGGCTTTCATGCTCCTCCCGTCCATCGCAGCAGCTACGCACAAGGGCTCTGCTTGGTTGCGGGTAAGAATCGACTTTGATTTCGTCTTTTGCGGGCATGTAAATCTAAGTGACTCCCACTCCACGGAATCATGGTAAACTGCCGTTAGACTCGAGTCGCGGAGGGAACAGGCCATGACTTATTACAGGCTCTACGCCTTGCGGCGCCCGGACGGCCCGCTGATCGGGGTCGACGAGATCGCCGCCGAGGACGACGTCCAGGCGGTGCGGTCGGCGGCGGCGCGGGCGGGGGAGACCCCGATGGAATTGTGGTGCGGGAAGCGCAAGGTGAAGAGCTTCCCGGCGCTCGAGCAACAGCTCGCCTGAGGCGAGCGAGAACAAAAGACCCGATTGCTCCCCGGTTGCCCACCCCGCAGCAATCCACCTACGCCCCGGCCATCCGGGGCGTTTTGCTGTGCGGCCCTGAAGATCAGCGGCGAGATCAGGTGGCGGGATAGCGCAACCGGCCGAGGAAGCGGCTGAGGCTCGGGAGGCGGCTGCGGCCGCCGCGCCACTGCGCCTTGAACTTCTCGAAGCTCATGACGTCGTCGATGCGGCGGTCGAGGAAGCCGCGGGTCGTCGCCAGCCCCTCGCTCTCGTCGTCGAGATAGACCAGCATGGTGGCGCTGTAGAGGCCGGCGAGGATGGTCCGCTTCGAATAATGGTTGAAGTCGGTCGAGACGTCGCCGGCGATCCGCCACATGCGATCGGCGGCGCGCCAGGCGAGGCGCGGGCCGGTAAGTCCGTTGCGGGGATCGGCGAGGATGGCGAGCGCGCGTCGCAGCGCCTCCTTATGCGGGTTGATCACTTCGATCCGATAGAGGACCAGGTCGCGGATGCGCTCGCGGATCTTGAGCCTGGCGATGCGGTCGAGCGGCCAGGCCTTGGCCATGGCGAGGTCGATGGCGTCGAACCAGCCGTCGATCATCTGCACGGGCCCGTCGGGGAAGGCGAGCCGGGCGCGGCCGGCGGGGATTCCGAGCTCGGCGGCGGCATTGGCCAGCGCCTCGTCGCTCCAGCCGTCGAACACGGCGTGGGCCGGGAGCAGCGGCGCCAGCGCGCCGCGAAGCTCGTCGAGCGTCATCTCATTGGGCGGGATCATGGGGCTCTCCGATCCCCCTCAAGATGAGGCTCCCCGCCCGCCGATGCAAGCCGCGCAGGGAGCCGGATCAGCACGAGGGCGGCGCAGATCAGCAGCGCGCCGGCGGCGTCGGTCAGGCTCAGCCGCTCGTCATAGGCGAGCCAGCCGACGAGGGCCGTCAGCGCCGGCTGGGTTAGGAGGCCGAGGCCGACCACCACCGGGCTCAGATGGCCCATCGCATAGACGAGCAGCCCCTGGCCGATCACCTGGCTGCCGAGCGAGAGCAGGATCAAAGGCGTCCAGTCGCCGGGCATGACCCGCTCGCCGAGCAGCAAGGCGAAGCCGAGCAGCGGCAAGGTGCCGGCGATGGTGGCGAGCGCGAGCACCGGCAGCGGCGCCAGCGTCTGCCGCGCCCGATCGACCAAAACCAGGTAGAAGAAGTAGAAGATGCCGGCCAGGATCGCGAACAAATCGCCTTCGAAATGCTCCGCCGAAAGCTCGTAGCTGCTGCCGAGCAGCAAAGCCGCACCCAGCGCCGCGAGCGCCAGCGCCGCCGCCTGCAGGCGCCGCGGCAGCGTGCGGGCGACGACGAAACCGTAAAGCGCGAAGATGAAGCTCGACGTGTTGCCGAACAAAGTGGCGTTGGCGAGCTTGGTGCGGACGATCCCGTAATGCCATGCGGCGAGGTCGGCCGCGAAGAACAGGCCGCCGACGACGATCATCGCGGCGATGCCCCAGCTGGGATGGACCCGCTCGCGGATCTGGCGCCTCGCCAGCAGGAGCAGCAGCGGGATCGCCAGCGCCAGCCGCCAGAAGGCCGCGGCGACCGGGCCGACATCGGCCAGCCTCACCATCCACGGTCCCAAAGCGAGGAACAGGTTCGACACGATCAGGGCCGCGAAGGCGTAGCGGGCGCCGGCCGGAGCCCCGGGTGATTTGGGTTGGTGCATGGCGGCTGCCGAGCCGCTAGGGCTCCGCCCTCCCCGCCGTCAAGGAGTGCCGATGCCGTCTTTGTTCGATCCGATCAGCCTGGGCGCGCTCATCTGCCCCAACCGCATCCTCATGGCGCCGCTTACGCGCGGGCGGGCGACGCGCGAGCATGTGCCGACCGCGATCATGAAAGACTATTATGTCCAGCGCGCGAGGGCCGGCCTGATCATCACCGAAGCGACCGGCATGAGCCGCCAGGGGCTCGGCTGGCCCTATGCGCCCGGCGTCTGGACGGCCGAGCAGATGGAGGCGTGGAAGCCGATCACCGCGGCGGTGCACGAAGCCGGCGGGCGCATCTTCTGCCAGCTCTGGCATATGGGCCGGCTGGTCCATTCGAGCTTCCTCGGCGGCGACCAGCCAGTCTCGGCCTCGCCGACGACGGCGCCGCACAAGGCGCACACCTATGACGGGCGGCAGCCTTATGACGAGGCGCGGGCGCTGGCGGCGGACGAGATACCGAAGCTGCTCGGCGATTATGCCCGCGCCGCCGGCTACGCGATCGCGGCGGGGTTCGACGGCGTCCAGCTCCACGCCGCCAATGGCTATCTGATCGACCAGTTCCTGCGCGACGCCACCAACCATCGGAGCGACGATTATGGCGGGCCGGTGGAGAACCGGATCCGGCTGCTGCGCGAGGCGACGCAGGCGATCGCCGACATCATCGGCCCGGAGCGGACGGCGGTGCGGCTGTCGCCGAACGGGGATTCGCAGGGCGTCAACGACAGTGACCCCGAACCCCTGTTCGTCGCCGCCGCGGCGGCGCTGGCCGAGATCGGCATCGCCTTCCTGGAGCTTCGCGAGCCCGGCCGCGGCGGAACGTTCGGCCAGGGCGAGGTCGATCCGGTCGCGCCCGCCATCCGCAAGGTCTTCACCGCGCCTTTGGTGCTGAATTCCGACTACACCCACGGCTCCGCCGAGGCGGCCCTGAAGGCCGGCGAGGCCGACGCGATCAGCTTCGGCCGGCCGTTCATCTCCAACCCCGATCTGGTCGACCGGCTGGCGCGCGGCGCCGAGCTCTCCCCCGACGACCGCCGCACCTGGTACAGCCAGGGCGCCGACGGCTATGTCGATTATCCCGCGATGGCGGCGGGCTGAGGGGTTCCCGCTGGCGCGAGGAGCAGAGCCCTCTTCGTCATTCCAGCGTAAGCTGGAATCTCCCTTCTTGAAGGCAGTGAGATTCCAGCTTGCGCTGGAATGACGGGCTACCCCTCTCTCTCCCCCCTAACCCCCGAACCGCTCCCG
>DASVRK010000180.1:0-2483 GCA_036388655.1 Allosphingosinicella sp.
CATTGATTGTTGACGATGTTGAGGATGACCGGCGCGCGGTAGACGCCGGCGAAGGTGACCGCGTTGTGGAAGTCGCCCTCCGCGGTGGCGCCGTCGCCGATCCAGCCGGCGGCGATGCGGCTGTCGCCCTTGATCGCCGACCCCATCGCCCAGCCGACGGCCTGCGGGAATTGGGTGGCGAGATTGCCGGAGATGGAGAAGAAGCCGTATTCCTTCGAGGAATACATGATCGGCAGCTGGCGCCCCTTCAGCGGATCGCCGCGGTTGGAATAGACCTGGCACATCATCTGGACGAGCGGATAGTCGCGCGCGACCAGCAGGCCCTGCTGGCGGTAGGTGGGGAAGCACATGTCGTCGCGGTCGAGCGCGTGGGCGGCGGCGACGGCGATCGCCTCCTCACCCGTCGACTTCATGTAGAAGCTGGTCTTGCCCTGCCGCTGGGCGCGGTACATGCGGTCGTCGTAGACGCGCACCATCGCCATGTCGCGCAGCATCCGGCGCAGCGTGTCGGCGTCGAGCCGCGGGTCCCAGGGGCCGACCGCTTTGCCCTCCTCGTCGAGCACGCGGACCAGCGAATAAGCGAGGTCGCGCATGTCGTGCGGGCTGGCGGCGACGTCGGGGCGCGGCACGCTGCCGGCGGCGGGGATGGCGATGTGGCTGAAATCGACTTCGTCGCCGGGGCGGGCTTCGGGCTCGGGGACATGGAGTGCGAGTGCCGGACGATTGCGGCGCTCCTCTGGCTTCAGCATCCTCACACTTTCATTTCTTTTCACGAGCGGACCCGACCCGGCCGCCCATCGATGCGGCGGCCCTAATCGATTTTTTCCGGCGATGCACCCCTTGTGAACCGAGGTTGCGGGACGCGCCGTTTTGCGCGACCTAGGCCGTGTCCTGCGCGCTGTTTCTGGAGCCCTTGTCGATGAGCCTTGCCCGCCTCGCCGCCGCCGCCTTGCTGCTGATGCTGTCGGCCTGCGCCTATATGGCGCCGATTCAGGACGCCTCGACCTTCTACGTGATGCGGCATCTGCACACGCCGGCGGGCGCCACCGATCCCGACCTCACCGAGGAAGGGCGGCTTTATGCCGAGCGGCTTGCCGGCCATTTCGCAGCCGAGCCGCCGGTCACTATCTTCGTCAGCAACACCAAGCGCGCGCAGCAGACGGCGGCGCCGCTCGCCGCCCGGCTCGGCATTACGCCGATCGTCTACGACCCGGCCGACACGGGCGGCCTGATCGGCGAGGTGCTGAAGGAGCCGGCGCCGGTGCTGATCGTCGGCCACAGCAACACCGTGCCCGACATCGTCCAGCGCCTCGGCGGCCAGCGGCCGGGGCCGCTGGTGCACGAGGATTTCGGGGACGTGTGGCGGATCCGGGGGCGGAGCACGGTCAAGACGAGGCTCGGAGGCTAGCCCACCGCCCCGGCGGAGAACCGGACCGCGCCCATGGACGCCACTGGACCCCGGCTTTCGCCGGGGAACAGTCAGGCGGCCGCAGCCCGCAATGTCACTCCGCCGCGGCCGGCTCCGCGATGCCGAGCGGTTCTTCGAGCTTCGGGTTCTGCGGCAGGTCGAAGCGGTCGGCGTTCATCACCTTGGTCCAGGCCTTGACGAAGTCGCGGACGAACTTCTCCTCGTGGCCGCTTTCCGCATAGACCTCGGCCGTGGCGCGCAGCTGGCTGTTCGCGCCGAAGATGAGGTCGGTGCGGGTCGCCCGCCACTTTTCCTGGCGCCCCCCCTCCTTCATGGCGCCGCGATCGTAGCCGATGAACTCCTCGTCGGCGGTCTCGTCGACCACCTGCCAGAAGGTGTCGTTGTCGAGCAGGTGGACGAAGAAGTCGTTGGTGAGCTGGCCCTTCCTATGGGTGAAGACGCCTTCGGGACGGTCTTGGTAATTGGCCCCGAGCACGCGCAGGCCGCCGAGCAGAACCGTCATCTCGGGCACCGACAGGCCGAGCAGCGAGGCCCGGTCGAGAAGCAACTCTTCCGTCTTCACCGAATGCTTGGTCTTGAGGTAATTGCGGAAGCCGTCCGCGACCGGCTCCAGCACGGCGAAGCTTTCGGCATCGGTCCAATCCTGGCTGGCATCGCCGCGACCGCCCGAGAACGGCACTTCGACGTTGAAGCCGGCATCGCGAGCGGCCCGTTCGACCGCCGCCGTGCCGGCGAGCACGATCGCGTCTGCCATCGACAGCGATCCGCGCAGCTCGTCGAGCCTGGCGAGAACCCGCCCCAGCTCCTCCGGCTCGTTGACCGCCCAGCCGCGCTGCGGCTCGAGCCGGACCCGGGCGCCGTTGGCGCCGCCGCGATGGTCGGACCGGCGGTAGGTCGAGGCTGAAGCCCAGGCCGCCTTGACCAGCTGCCCGACGCTGAACCCGGAATCGAGGATCTTCGACCTGAACTCGGACAGCTGAGCGTCGGACGGAGCCCGGCCCGGCGGAACCGGGTCCTGCCAGATCAGATCCTCCTCCGGAACCTCCGGCCCGAG
>DASVRK010000181.1:0-6064 GCA_036388655.1 Allosphingosinicella sp.
GCCCCGCTCAAGCCGTGGCTCGACCGGGTCGCGGCGATCGGCTCCACGGCCGACCTGGCCAAAGCTTTCGGCGAACTCGGCCAGTACGGCGTCGCCTCCCCCTTTGGCGCGCAGGTCGACCAGGACCTCAAGAACAACAAAGTCTACGCCGCTTATGTCGGCCAAGGCGGCCTCGGCCTCCCCGACCGCGATTATTATCTCGACGACAAGAACGCCAAGTTCGTCGAGGCGCGCGCTCAATATCAGCAGCATGTCGCCACCATGCTGCGCCTCGCCGGCGTCTCCGATCCGGAGGCCCGCGCCAAGCGCATCTACGAGCTCGAGAAGAAGATCGCGACCACGCACTGGACCCGTGCCGAGCAGCGCCAGATCGACAAGCTCTACAATCCGATGAGCCGGACCGAGCTTGCGCAGAAGATGCCGGGCTTCGACTGGGCGACCTATCTGAGCGCCGCCGGCGTCGCCAGCGAGCCGACCATCATCGTCGCCCATCCGAGCGCGCTCGCCGGCGCCGCCAAGCTGGTCCAGTCCGAGCCGCTGCAGGCGTGGAAGGATTATCTGACCTTCCACACCATCGCCGCGGCCGCGCCGCTGCTGCCGAAGGCGTTCGTCGAGGAGAACTTCGCCTTCGACGGCCGCACCCTCCAGGGCACGCCGCAATTGAAGGACCGCTGGAAGCGCGGCGTCGACCTGGTCGGCGGCGGCATGGGCGAGGCGGTCGGCCAGCTCTATGTCGCCAAGCACTTCCCGCCCGCCGCCAAGGCCAAGGCCGACGAACTGGTCCGCAACCTCATTGCGGCGATGGACAAGCGCCTCACCGGCCTCGAATGGATGGCGCCCGAGACCAAGGCCAAGGCGCGCGCCAAGCTCGCCGCCTTCACGCCCAAGATCGGCTATCCTGACACATGGCGCGATTATTCGGGCCTGAACGTCGTCCCCGGCGACGCCGTCGGCAATGCGCTGCGCTCGACCGAGTTCGAATATCGGCGCAATCTGAACAAGCTCGGCAAGCCGGTCGATCGCGGCGAGTGGGGCATGTACCCGCAGACCGTGAACGCCTACGCCAACCCGCTCTTGAACGAGATCGTGTTCCCGGCGGCGATCCTGCAGCCGCCCTTCTTCGATCCCAATGCCGACGATGCCGTCAATTACGGCGGCATCGGCGCGGTCATCGGCCACGAGATCAGCCACCATTTCGACGACCAGGGCCGCAAGTTCGACCCCAAGGGCAATCTCGCCGACTGGTGGACTCCGGCCGACGTCGATCGGTTCAAGGTCCATACCGACAAGCTCGTCGCCCAATATGGCGCCTACGAGCCGCTGCCGGGCGCGAAGGTCAACGGCGAGCTGACGCTCGGCGAGAATATCGCCGATCTCGCCGGCCTCACCATCGCCTACGACGCCTACCGCATGTCCTTGAAGGGCAGGGAAGCGCCGGTGATCGACGGCTATACCGGCGACCAGCGCTTCTTCCTCGGTTTCGGCCAGGTCTGGCGCAACAAATATCGCGATCCGTTCCTCCAGCAGATCCTGACCACCGACTCGCATACGCCGGGCCATTTCCGGCCGAACGTCGTGCGCAACTTCGATCCCTGGTATGCGGCGTTCGACGTCAAGGACGGCAAGCTTTACCTTCCGCCGGAACAGCGTATCAGAATCTGGTAAGCGCGAATCCCGGGCCGGCGGCGGCGCTGCCGGCCCGGATCGCGTCCAGTTTGTAAAGTTCGAGGAGAGGTCTGCTGACCCGGCGGATCCAATATGCTTCGGCGGCCGCGCTCGCGGTCGTCCTGCTCGTCATCATGATTTTGACTGGGCTGATCGGGGGACGGGCCGATCCGCTCCCGGTCGACGCCGCGCGTTCGGAATGGCCGGCCGGCAGCGAGATCGGCGAGGCCCAGCCGTTCGTCAGCAACATCGATTACGCGCGCCTCGACGCCCGGCTGCAGCAATTGATCGCCGGCGACAAGATGGTCGGCCTCGCCGTCGGCATCGTCGAGAATGGCGAGATCCGCTTTTTGAAAGGCTATGGCGTCACCCAGGCCGGCAGCAATGATACGGTGACGCCGAGTACCATCTTCCGCTGGGCGTCGGTCTCCAAGGGCGTCGCCGGCGACATGATCGCCAAGCTCGCCGAGCAGGAGAAATTGTCGCTCTACGAGCCGGTCGCCAAATATTCGGCCTCGCTGCGGCTGCCCGGCGGCAACGAGCATCGCGCCACCATCTCCGATTTGCTCTCGCACCGGCTCGGCCTGTTCGGCCACGCCAACGATGCCAAGCTCGAAGATGGCGGCGACGCGCGGCTGCTGCGCGCCAACCTCGCCACGCTCAACGCCATCTGCCCGCCCGGCAATTGCCACGCTTACCAGAATGTCGCCTATGACGCGGCCAGCGAGATCGTCGAGAAGGTCACCGGCCAGACCTACGAGCAGGCGGTGCGCGAGCAATTGTTCCTGCCCTTGGGGATGACCAGCGCCACCATCTCGCGCGACGGCCTGCTGACGGCGCGCAGTTGGGCCCGCCCCCACCGCGGCGGCAAGAATTCCAAGCCGGTCGAGGTGACCGATTCCTATTATCGCGTGCCGGCGGCGGGCGGGGTCAATTCCTCGGTCAAGGACCTTGCCATCTGGATGCGCGCGCAAATGGGCGCCGAGCCCGGCGTGCTGCCGCCGAAGGTGCTCGCCAACGTCCAGTCGCCGCGCGCCAACACGCCGGGCGAGCAGGCCCGCAAGCGCAAGTTCCGCGAGCGGCTGTCCATGGCCACCTACGGGCTCGGCTGGCGCATCTACGATTATGCCGGCAACACCGTCGTCGGCCATCATGGCGGCGTCACCGGCTATCGCTCGCTGATCATGTTCGATCCCGACAGGAAAGCCGGCGTGGTGGCGCTGTGGAACAGCTCGACCTCGCAGCCGGGCGGGCTCGAATTCGAAGTCATGGACATGGTCTACCAGCTGCCGTTCAAGGACTGGCTCGGCCTCGACGGCAGGCCCGGCGCCGCGCCCGCCACGCCGGCCGAGCCCGGCAACGTGGCGGCGCCTGCGGTAGCCACCGGCAATCTGGCGAGCTGAGCCGCGCGCGCGGCTCCGGGCGAAGGGAGTGAACGCGACATGACGGCCTTGCGCATCCTGAGAGCGGCGATCGCCGGGGCGGTCGCCTGGTGGGTCGGCATGCAAATACTCTTCGGCCAGGCGCAGGCGCTGCTCGCCGATCCGAACCTGCAAAGCGCCAAGATGAACGCCATTTACGAGCTCGCCCCGCCGGCGCGAATCGCGGTCGATCCGTGGCTGCTTCCGGCGGGGATGTTCGTCACCGCCTTGTTACAGGCCGCCTGCTTCGCCTTCATCCGGCGCGGGCTTCCGGCCGGCCTGGTCGCGCGCGGCCTCGCCTTCGGCGCGGTCGCCTGGGGCCTGTTCACGCCCTGGTTCGAATTCTACCTGCCGTGGAGCCTGATGCTGGAGCCGACCTTGCTGGTGCTGGTCGAGATGCTCTGCTGGGCCGGCATCATGGCCCTGGTCGGCCTCGCCATCTCGCTAGCGTTCGGCCGCGACGGCCCGCGATACGAGACCACCGGCGCCTGCTAGCCCGGTTCCAGTCCCGCCCAGATCGGCAAATGGTCGGACGCCCGCCGCGCCGCCGGGCTGTAATGGGCGCCGCACGCGACGATCTCGAGCTCGCCGCCGACCATGATCCGGTCGAGCTGCGCGATCGGCTTGCGCGAATGGAAGCTGCGGCCGCACTCGGCGAAGCGGAAACTTTGCGCGAAATCGCGCAGGCAGCCGCCGCTGGCGCTCCATTCGTTGAGGTCGCCCATCAGCACTGTCGCTGGATCGCCGTCGCGGGCGGCGAGATGGGCGAGGATCGCATGCGCCTGCCGCCGCCGCCACAGGCCGGACAGGTCGAGATGCATGCCGACCACGCGCAGCTCCGTCCCCCCCAGCCTCAAGTCCGCCAGCACCGCGCCCCTGGGCTCGAGCGAGGGCAGGTGGACCAGCTCCTTGTCGACCACTTCGACCGACTTTCGCACCAGCATCGCATTGCCGTGCCAGCCGAGGCTGCCGTCGCGCGCGGCGAAGCGCACCGGCTTATAGTCGCTATGCTCCTCGATCAGCCTCAGCGGCAGCGCCGACAGCCGCGATCCGAACCGCCGGTCCGCCTCCTGCAGCGCGATCACGTCGGCACCGAGCTCGTTCAGCACGTCGAGCGTGCGCTCGGGCCGCCGGCGCCGGTCGGTGCCGATCGCCTTGCGCATATTGTAGCTCGCGACCCGGATCATCGCCCGCCGCATAGGGGCGCTTGCCGCCCGCGCGCAACGCTCATCGCCGGGCCGGCGGCCAAGGCCGGCTCAATGGCCCTTGCGGTCGCCGAACTTGCCGAGCGCGTGGTCGAGCGCGCGCACCGCCTTGCCGGCGGCGCCGACGATGGCGCGCTCGATGGTCGAGCCCTGGTCGGCGACGCCGACCGGCGGCATGCCGTTGACCCGCGCCTCCAGCGTCGCGCGAAGGTCGGCGGCGCCGCCGCGCGGGCCGTTAATGTCGGACACGTGGATCTCGACATCGGTGATCCGGCTTTCGAACCGCGCCAGCTTTTCCCGGACCTTTTCCTCGATGCGGCTGTCCCGCTCATTGTCGCTGTCGATCTGGTTGTCGGTATGGATCTGGATGAACAAGGTGGGTCTCCGTTGATTGCTTGCCGGTCCAATGCCGGGGCAGGGCAGGCCGTTCCAAGCCGCCGCCGCCGCCCGTCTCAAAAACACTGGCTGACCGCCGCGCGCGCGGCTAGTTCCGGCGGATGGCCAAGCCCCGCAAACGCTATGTCTGCCAGGCCTGCGGCTCGGTCGCGAGCCGCTGGCAGGGGCAGTGCGGCGACTGCGCCGAGTGGAACAGCCTGGTCGAGGATGCCGGCGCGGTGGTGACGCCCTTCTCGGCGCGCCACGATCTGCGCACCGGTGGTCGCCGCGTCGAGTTGGTCGGCCTCGACGCCGAGATCGCGCTGCCGCCGCGGATGCGCAGCGGCATGGCCGAGTTCGACCGCGCCGTCGGCGGCGGGCTGGTCGCGGGCTCGGCCACGTTGATCGGCGGCGATCCCGGCATCGGCAAGTCGACTTTGCTGCTCCAGGCCGCCGCCCGCGTCGCCGCCGCCGGGCTGCCGGTCGCTTATATCTCCGGCGAGGAGGCGGCCGACCAGGTCCGGCTGCGCGCCCGCCGGCTTGGCCTCGGCGCCGCGCCGGTCCGGCTCGCCGCCGCCACTTCGGTCCGCGACATCCTCACCACTTTGGGCGAGGGGCCGCCGCCCGCCCTGCTGGTGATCGATTCGATCCAGACCATGCATTCCGATCTGATCGAGGGCGCTCCCGGCACGGTCAGCCAGGTCCGCGCCTCCGCCCAGGAGCTCATTCGCTTCGCCAAGGAGAGCGGGACGGCCGTGGTGCTGGTCGGCCACGTCACCAAGGACGGCGCCATCGCCGGCCCGCGCGTGCTTGAACATATGGTCGACACAGTGCTGAGCTTCGAAGGCGAGCGCAGCCACCAATATCGCATCCTGCGCGCCGCCAAGAACCGCTTCGGCGGCACCGACGAGATAGGCGTGTTCGCGATGGCGGAGGAGGGGCTGGCCGAAGTCGCCAACCCCAGCGCCCTGTTCCTCACCCATCGCGGCGAGGCCGTCTCCGGCGCCACCGTCTTCCCGGCGCTCGAAGGCACCCGGCCGGTTTTGGTCGAGATCCAGGCATTGACCGTCCGCCTCGCCAGCGGCGCCACCCCGCGCCGCGCGGTGGTCGGCTGGGATTCGGGGCGGCTGGCGATGATCCTGGCGGTGCTGGAGGCGCGCTGCGGCCTCAGCTTCTCGACCGCCGAAGTCTATTTGAACATCGCCGGCGGCTACCGGGTCAGCGATCCCGCCGCCGATCTCGCCGTCGCCGCGGCCCTGGTCTCGGCGCTGTCGGAGCGGCCGGTGCCGGCGGAAACCGTGGCGTTCGGCGAAGTCTCGCTCTCGGGCGAGCTGCGCCCGGTCGCCCACGGCGCGCTCCGGCTCAAGGAAGCCGCCAAGCTCGGCTTCGAGCGCGCCT
>DASVRK010000182.1:0-4041 GCA_036388655.1 Allosphingosinicella sp.
TGTTCACCCGCTCCGATCACTACCGTTTCGTGCAGGAGGGAATCCCCTCGGTGTTCCTGATGACCGGTTTCGGAAATGGCGGCGACAAGCAGTTCACCAACTTCCTCGCGACCAACTACCACAAGCCTTCGGACGATCTCAGCCAGCCGATCAACTGGGAGGCAGGCGCCAAGTTCGCGCGGATCAACTATCTGATCGCCCGCGACATCGCCGACGCGCCGCAGGCGCCGCTTTGGTATGCGGGCAGCTTCTTCGGCGAGACCTTCGCGGCCGGGCAGCCGAAGGCGAGGGCGGGCGGGAATTAGGCCTCGGAAGATCGGCGTCGATTGATTGCCTCACGGTCGTCACCCCGGACTTGATCCGGGGTCCCGCTTCTTCTTTCGCTGAGTGCAGAAGGAGAAGCGGGATGCCGGATCAAGTCCGGCATGACGAAGCGGCGCTAGCCCGCGAAGGCGTCGGTGGCGCGGATCAGGCGGTCGAGGATACCGGGCTCGTTATAGGCGTGGCCGGCATCGGGGATCAGGTGGAATTCGGCCTCGGGCCAGGCATGATGCAGGTCCCAGGCGGTGCGGGCGGGGGTGCAGACGTCGTAGCGGCCCTGGACGATCACGCCCGGTATCCCCTTGAGCTTGCCCGCGTCGCGGAGGAGCTGCCCTTCTTCCATCCAGCCGTGATGGACGAAATAATGGTTCTCGATGCGCGCGAAGGCGATCGCGAAATCGTCGGCGGTGAAGGCGGCGGCGGTCTTCGGGTCGGGAAGCAGGGTGATGGTCTCGCCCTCCCACTGGCTCCACGCCTTGGCCGCCTCGAGCTGGACGGCGCGGTCGGAGCTGGTCAGGCGGCGGTGGTAGGCGGCGACCAGCTCGGCCCGCTCGCCCTCGCTGATCGGGGCGACGAACCGCTCCCATTTGTCCGGGAACAGCTCGGACGTGCCATGCTGGTAGAACCAGTCGATCTCGAAGCGCCTGAGCGTGAAGATGCCGCGCAGCACCAGCTCGCTCACCCGTTCGGCATGGGTTTCGGCATAAGCCAGGGCGAGCGTCGAGCCCCAGGAGCCGCCGAACACCAGCCAGCGCTCGACGCCGATCATCTCGCGCAGGCGCTCCATGTCGGCGACGAGGTGCCACGTGGTGTTGGCCTCGAGGTCGGCATGCGGGGTCGACCGGCCGCAGCCGCGCTGGTCGAACAGCAGGATGTTGTAGCGCGCGGGGTCGAACTGCCGGCGGTGGTCGGGATTGCAGCCGGCGCCGGGGCCGCCATGGAGGAATATGGCCGGCTTGCCCTCGGGGTTCCCGCACAGCTCCCAATAGACGCCATGCCCGTCGCCGACGTCGAGATGACCGCTCTTGTAAGGCTCGATCGGGGGGTAGAGCGTTCGCAGCGTCTGCGCGGGCGAGTCGGCCAAGGTTCGTCTCCAAATATTTCGGCGAGGCAGAGCACTTGTGTTGCCTAAACGCAACACTAAATCGGCGGTGAAGGAGATGAGGGGCTTATGAACCTGGAGAAATTCACCGAACGCGCGCGCGGATTCCTGCAATCGGCGCAGACCGTGGCGCTGCGCATGAACCATCAGCGGATCGCGCCCGCGCATGTGCTGAAGGCCTTGCTCGAGGACGAGCAGGGGATGGCCTCCGGGCTGATCGCACGGGCCGGAGGCAGCGCGCCGGCGGCGCTCAAGGCGACCGATGCCGCGCTCGCCAGGATACCGGCGGTCAGCGGCAGCGGCGCGAATGCCGCGCCCGCGCTTGACGGCGAGACCATCCGCCTGCTCGACCAGGCCGAGCAGATCGCGCAAAAGGCGGGCGACAGCTATGTGACTGTGGAGCGGATGCTGCTCGCCCTGGTGCTGGCCAAGGCGACCGACGCGGGCAAGGCGCTGGCCGAGGCGGGCGTCAAGGCCGAGGCGCTGAACGCGGCCATCAACGAGCTTCGCGGCGGGCGCACCGCCGACACCCAGTCGGCCGAGGACCGCTACGATGCGCTCAAGAAGTTCGCGCGCGACCTCACCCAGGCGGCGCGCGACGGCAAGCTCGATCCGGTGATCGGCCGCGATGAGGAGATCCGCCGCACCATCCAAATCCTCGCCCGGCGCACCAAGAACAATCCAGTGCTGATCGGCGACCCCGGCGTCGGCAAGACCGCGATCGCCGAGGGGCTGGCGCTGCGCATCGCCAATGGCGACGTGCCGGACAGTCTGAAGGGCCGGCGACTGATGTCGCTCGACCTCGGCTCGATGATCGCCGGCTCCAAATATCGCGGCGAGTTCGAGGAGCGGCTCAAAGGCGTGCTCGACGAGGTCAAGGGCGCCGAGGGCGACATCGTCCTGTTCATCGACGAGATGCATACGCTGATCGGCGCCGGCAAGAGCGAGGGCGCGATGGACGCCTCGAACCTGTTGAAGCCGGCGCTCGCCCGCGGCGAGCTGCACTGCATCGGCGCGACGACGCTCGACGAATATCGCAAGCATGTCGAGAAGGACCCGGCGTTGCAGCGGCGCTTCCAGCCGGTCTTCATCGGAGAGCCGACGGTCGAGGACACGATCTCGATCCTGCGCGGGCTCAAGGAGAAATATGAGCTGCACCACGGCGTGCGGATCACCGACGGCGCGATCATCGCGGCCGCGACCCTGTCCAACCGCTACATCACCGACCGCTTCCTGCCCGACAAGGCAATCGACCTGATGGACGAGGCGGCGAGCCGCCTCAGGATGGAGGTCGAATCGAAGCCCGAGGAGATCGAGACGCTCGACCGGCGCATCATCCAGCTGAAGATCGAGCGCGAGGCGCTGAAGCGCGAGAACGACCGCGCGTCCAAGGATCGGCTGGCGGCGCTGGAGGAGGAGCTCGCCAATCTTGAGCAGCAGTCGGCCGAGCTGACCGGACGGTGGCAGGCTGAGAAGGAGAAGATCGCCGGCGAATCGAAATTGAAGGAGCAGCTCGACCAGGCGCGGCTCGAGCTCGAGCAGGCGCAGCGCGCCGGCGATCTCGCTCGGGCGGGCGAGCTGGCTTACGGCCGCATCCCCGGCCTTGAGAAGCAGCTCGCCGAGACGGAGGCCGCGACCGCGGGCGCGATGCTGCGCGAGGAAGTCACCGGCGAGGACATTGCCGGCGTGGTCTCGCGCTGGACCGGCATCCCCGTCGACCGGATGCTGGAGGGCGAGCGCGAGAAGTTGCTGGCGATGGAAGACGCGCTCGGCAAGCGGGTGATCGGCCAGCAGGATGCGGTGAAAGCGGTCGCCTCGGCGGTGCGCCGGTCGCGGGCCGGGCTGCAGGACCCGAACCGGCCGCTCGGCTCGTTCCTGTTCCTGGGGCCGACCGGCGTCGGCAAGACCGAGCTCACCAAGGCGCTCGCCGAATTCCTGTTCGACGACCCGCACGCGATGGTGCGAATCGACATGTCGGAATTCATGGAGAAGCACTCGGTCGCGCGGCTGATCGGCGCCCCGCCCGGCTATGTCGGCTATGAGGAAGGCGGCGTGCTGACCGAGGCGGTGCGGCGGCGGCCCTACCAGGTGATCCTGTTCGACGAGGTCGAGAAGGCGCATGGCGACGTGTTCAACATACTCCTGCAGGTGCTCGACGACGGCCGGCTGACCGACGGCCAGGGGCGGACGGTGGACTTCGCCAACACGCTGATCATCCTGACCTCGAACCTCGGCTCGCAATATCTGTCCAGCCTCACCGACGGACAGCGCGTGGAAGAGGTCGAGCCGCAGGTGATGGAGGTGGTGCGGGCGCATTTCCGGCCGGAATTACTCAACCGGCTCGACGAGATCATCCTGTTCCACCGGCTGGCGGCCGGGCATATGGGGCCGATCGTGGACATCCAGATCGTCCGGCTGGGCAAGCTGCTGGCGGACCGGAAGATCCGGCTGGAGCTGACCGACGGCGCCCGCGCCTGGCTCGGGCGGGTCGGCTATGATCCCGTCTATGGCGCGCGGCCGCTGAAGCGGGCGGTGCAGAAGCATCTGCAGGACCCGCTGGCGGATGCCTTGCTTCGCGGCGAGGTGCGCGACGGACAGACGGTGCGCGTGGAGGAAGG
>DASVRK010000183.1:0-16923 GCA_036388655.1 Allosphingosinicella sp.
AAGGACCAGCGCGACTAAGATCTGCTGCCCAAGCGGATCGAGGAGATCGAGGCGCAGATCGCCCGCGCCGAGGCTGCGCTTTCCGACCCCGACCTCTACACTCGGGATGCCGGGCGCTTCGCCGCCCTCACCGCCGCCATCGAATCCGCCCGCACCGAACGCGACGCGGCGGAGCAGAGGTGGCTGGAACTGGCCGAGCAGGTCGAGGCGCTGGCGGGCTAGAGCTTGATGAGCTCACGCTAGCCCGCTCATCCTGAGGAGCCGCTGAGCTTGGCGAAGCGGCGTCTCGAAGGACGCACAATGATCCTTCGAGACGGGCCTTCGCCTTCGCTCAGTCCCTCCTCAGGATGAGCGAAAATGAGTTGCATTCGAACCTGCTTAAATCGTCACCCCGGACTTGATCCTGGGTCCCGCTTCTTCACGTCACCGTCGCGAGAAAAAGAAGCGGGATTCCGGATCAGGTCCGGCATGACGCCCCTCTACCCCCGCCGGGCGGCGTCGAGATGTTGCCTTATCTGCGCGTCGGTCGGCGCGCCGCGCGAGGCGCGTTCGAGGAGGACGAGGCCTTGCGCCTTGTCCTTGCCGCTCTTGTAGAGCAGCCAGCCGAGCGTGTCCGCCGTCGCCGGATTGTCCTTGTCGAGGCTCCACGCCTTTTGCGCGAGCGGGATCGCCCTGGCGTAATTGCCCTGCTCGGAATAGGCCCAGGCGAGGTTGTTGAGCATCACCGCGTCGCGGTCGCCGAGGCGCTTGCGAAGGCCCTCGTAGATGCGGATCGCCTCGCCCCACTGGCGCGCCTGGAGGAATCCGGTCGCGGCGAGGATCTGGGCCGGAACGCTGCGCGGATTCTGCTCGAGGAACAGGTTCAGCACCTTGGCCGCGGCCGGACCCTGGCCGGAACGCTGCAGCGCCTCGATCATCCGCATCGCCACCGGCTCGTTGAAGGCGAGGTTGGCGGCCTTGCCATATTCGGCCGCCGCGCCCTTGAAGTCGCCGCCCATGCCGCGCGCGTCGCCGACCAATATGTGGGCGTCGGGCGCGCCGGGATTGTCGGCCTGCAGCTTCAGCGCCAGGTCCAGCGCCTCCTGGCCCATGCCGCGCGACAGCAGGCCGCCGATCAGCAGCACCTGCGAGGGGGCGTGGCCGGGCTTGCTGGCGGCGAAGCGGCGGAGCGCGATCAGCTGGTCGTCGCTGACCGGATTGGCCCAGAGCGCGGTCGACGCGCGGCGCTGCGGCTGGGCGGCGCGGGCGAGGTAGCGCGAGGCGGCCTGGGTGTCGCCCTGCTTCTCGATCGCCTTGCCGATCAGCGCCAGCGTGTAGCTGTCGGCGTCCGGCCGGTCGGCGAGCGGGCGCAGCGTGCGGATCGTCGCTTCATTGTCGCCGAGCTTGAACTGCGCGGCGGCCAGCATGCGGCGCGCCTTGCGGTTGTAGGGCTGCATGCCGATCAGCTTTTCGAGCCGGTTGGCGGCCTGTTCGACATTGCCGGTCTGATAATCGATCGCGCTGGCGAGCAGCATCCCGGCCGGCTCGCCGTCGAGCGCGCCGCCGGTGCGCTGGTAGAGCGTGCGCGCGAGCTCGTATTTCTTGGCGCGGGCGGCGATCATCGCCTGGAGGTAGAAGGCCATCGGGTGGTTTTCCGACAGCTTCAGCACCTTCCGCGTCTCGGCCAGCATCGCCTTGGTGTCGCCGAGGTCGCCGAGCGTGGCGGCGCGCTCGAGCATGGCGGGGATGTTGCTGGGGTCGATCTCCAGCGCCCGGTCGAACCAGGGCAGCGCCGCCCGAAGGCCATATTGGCTGCGGGTAAGCTCGCCGCGCAGGGTCAGCGCCTCGATGTCCTTGGCGTTGATCTTGAGCGCGCGGTCGGCCGCCTCTACGGCGCCGGCAAGGTCGCCGCTGCCGCGGCGGAAGCGCGCGACTTCGGTCCAGGCGGCATTGTCCTTCGGGTCGGCGGCGATCGCTTCCTTGAAGGCGGCGGCGGCGCCGGCATTGTCGCCGAGCTTGGCCAGCGCCTGGCCGCGCAGGCGGGCGGCGTAGCCGGCATGAGCGGCGGGGACGCCGTTCAGCTCCTCGAGCGCGCGCTTGGGCTCACCCCGGAGCAGCAGCGCATGGGCGAGCAGGTGGCGGGTGTCGTCGACCGCGACGCCGAGCTTGCGGGCGCGCTCGATCTCCGCCTCGGCGGCGACGCCGTCGTTCAGCGACAAATAAGTCCGCGCCTGCGCGACGCGGATGGCGCCGTTATTGGGATCGGCCTGGATCGCGTTCATCAGCTCGACCCGCGCCGTGCGCGGCTGGCCCTGCTCCAGCGCGGCGAGGCCGCGGGCGTAGCTATCCTTGGCGGACCCGCCGCCGCCGGGCGCGTTCGAACAGGCGGCGGCGCCCAGCAGGAGCGCGCAGGCGAAGATATGCCGAGGCTTGGTCATGGCTGGAGTCCATATTGCTTGAGGAGGTCGTAAAGCGTCGGGCGGCTGATCCCGAGCAGCTTGGCGGTGTTGGTGATGTTGCTTTCGGTGCGGGCGAGCGCCTGGCGGATCGCCTTGCGGTCGGCTTCCTCGCGGACCGCCTTCAAGTTGACCGGCAGCGGCTGGTCCTCGCCTTCGCCGAGGTCGAGATCCTCGGCCGTGATCAGCTTGCCTTCGGCCATGATGACCGCGCGCTTCATCCGGTTCTCGAGCTCGCGGACGTTGCCCGGCCAGGGCCAGCCGTTGATCGCGGTCAGCGCGCTCGGCGCGAAGCCCTTCACCGCCGGGTTCATCTCCTGGGAGAAGCGGTTGAGGAAATGCTTGGCGAGCAGGGTCGCGTCGCCGTGCCGCTCGGCCAGGGTCGGGATGCGGATCACGATCTCGGCCAGCCGGTAATAGAGATCCTCGCGGAAGCTGCCCGCCTTGATCATCTCGGGCAAATCCTGGTGGGTCGCGCAGACGATGCGGGTCTCGACCGGGATCGGCTTGCGCCCGCCGATCCGCTCGATCACCCGCTCCTGCAGGAAGCGCAGCAGCTTGACCTGGAGCGGCAGCGGGATGTCGCCGACCTCGTCGAGGAACAGGGTGCCGCCATGGGCGAGCTCGATCTTGCCCTCGGTGGTCTTGATCGCGCCGGTGAAGGCGCCTTTCTCGTATCCGAACAATTCGGCTTCGAGCAAATTCTCGGGGATCGCCGCGCAATTGATCGCGACGAACGCGCCGGCGCGGCGGCCGCTCGACTGGTGGAGGCCCTTGGCGAGCAGCTCCTTGCCGGTGCCGCTCGCGCCGAGCAGCATCACCGACACGCCGGCATGGGCGACCCGCTCGATCGTGCGGGCGACCTTCAGCATCTCGGGCGCCGCGGTGATCATGGTGCCGAGCACGGTGCGGTCCTCGCCGATCTGCTCTTCGAGCCGGCGATTCTCATTCTCGATGCCGTGGAGCTGGAAGGCGCGGCGGACGATCAGGCCGAGCTGGTCGATATCGACCGGCTTCTGGTAGAAATCATAGGCGCCGGACGAGATCGCCCGAAGCGCGCTTTCGCGCGCGCCGTGGCCGGAGGCGACGATCACCTTGGTGTCGGGCTTCAGCGACAGGATCTTTTCCAGCGTCGCGAAGCCCTCGCTGACGCCGTCCGGGTCGGGCGGCAGGCCGAGGTCGAGCGTGACGACGGCGGGCTCCTGCGATCGCAGCAGGTCGACCGCGGCGTTACGGTCGGAGGCGACCAGCACCTCGTAATCGTCATAGGCCCAGCGCAGCTGGCGCTGCAGCCCTTCGTCATCCTCGACGATCAGCAGCTTGGCCTTGGCCACGCAATTCTTCAGGGGGGCGTTCATGCGCGCATCCGTTCATAGACAGGGGAGGATTCGCTCTCCGCGGCGGGTAGGAAGATGGTGAAGCGGCTGCCTTCGCCTTCGCGGCTCTCGACTTCGACCCGGCCGCCCATGGCGGTGATCAGCGAGCGCGCTTCGAACGCGCCGATGCCGAAGCCGCCGTCCTTGGTGGAGGCGAAGGGCTGGAACAGGCGATGGCTGACGAAGTCGGGCGACATGCCGGCGCCGCTGTCGATCACTTCGACGACGATCTCGCTGCCGCGGGTCCCGCAGCAGACCCGCACCGGCTCGTCGGCGCCGCTCGCGTCGATCGCATTCTGGACGAGGTGGGCGAGCGCCTGTTCGAGCTGGCCCGGATCGGCCAGGGCCGAGAGGCCGGGCTCGCCGAACAGCTCGACCGGGTGCCCGCGCTTCTTGATCCCGACTAGGCCGGCGAGGATCGCATGGAGATCGACGGCGCTTATCCTCGGCGGCTCCGAATGGTTGCCCGGGCTGAGCCGGGCGAGCAGGTCGTTCATCTTCTTCACCGAGCTTTGCAAAGTGGCGATCATGTCGGCCCGGAATTCGGGATTTTCGGCGTGGCGCTCGGCGTTGCGCGCGACCAGGCTCAGCTGGCTGACCAGATTCTTGATGTCGTGGAGGATGAAGGCGAAGCGGCGGTTGAATTCGTCGAACCGCTCGGCATTGGCGAGCGCGTCCTGGCTGCGCGCCTCGGCGAGGTAGCTCGCGGCCTGGATCCCGGCGGTGCGAAACAGGTCGAAATCCTCCCAGTCGAGCGGCCTGCGCACCAGCGGATGCTCGAGCACGACCAGCCCGACCAGGCGGTCGTTATGCAGCAGCGGTACGCCGGCCCAGGCCGCACCGGCCGGGTCGATCCAGGCCGGAATGTCGACATGCTCGCGCTTGCCCGATTTCAGGCGCCCGCCGGAGCCGTGGAAGTCGATCACGTGGTTGGTGGTTTCGAGGAAGCGGATGAAATGATGATCGCTCGCCTCGCGCTGGCCGAAATCGTGGTGCCAGTTCCAGCGCGCCCCCGCGGTCAGCCGGTGGCGGTCGTCGAGCAGGAGCAGCAGTCCGCCGGGCGAGCCGGAAATGTCGGCCAGCGCCTTGATCACGCGGTCGCCGAGCGGCGCCGCCTGGCTTCCGCCAAGGCCGACGGTGCGGGTGAAGCGCAGCCATTCCTGGCGGTAATCGTAGCGATGCTCGAAGAAATGCTTAGCGAGGATCACCCGCAGCCAGGCGCGCGCCCGGCCCGACGGCAGGAAGATGAGCGCCGCCAGCGTCATGCCGAAGATGATGCCGATCTGGCCGATCCGCACCCACTCGCCGCCGATCACTTCCAAGGCCTGCGTCGCCGACATCATCAGGATCAGATAGGCGAGGATCGCCATCACCGAGATCGACTGGAAGGTCGCGGCGCGCGAAATCTGCATGCGCCATTGCGAGTTGCGCTTGCTCGCCAGCGTGAACAAAGGGACCAGCATGGCGATGATCGCGCCGCGCATCGCGAACAGATCGTCGACCGGCCCGCGGGTGAGGTAGGCAACCGTGTAGAGATGGAGGTCGTAGGTCCACATGCCGGCCAGCGCGAGCATCGGCAGCCGGATCCCCCAGCGCGAATCGGGCGAGGCCTGGCCGTAGAGATTGTGGACCAGCACCAGCGAGCCGGCGGCGGTGGTGAGGCCGAGAATATAAGCGGTGGCGGTCAGCGCCTCGTGGACGATCGGGTTGCCCTCGAAGCGCGGCAGCACTCCGGCGACCACGATCTGCAGGCCGATCACCGCGGCGACGGTGAAATAGACGAGCTTCACCGCCCGCTGCCGCTCGTCCTCGGCGGCGCTCCGGACGATGCCGTGCATGAAGGCGAGGTAAGCGAAGTTGCGCGCGCATTCCGACAGGCCGGAGAGCAGATGATGCGGGCCGAGCAGGGCAACGAAGATCGCCCAGACGGCGGTGACCGCGAACGCAGCGACCAGCGGCCGGTTGCGTTGGTCGCCGTTCCAGTGGCGAAGCTGCCAGATGGCGAGCGCGCCGAACAGCAAGGCGGCGAGCGCATGGCTCCACAGGCCGATAAACCCGATCATCAGCGCGCGCCCTCCGGCCAGAGGACCACGCGGATGGTCAGGAGCAGGATCAGGATGTCGAGGAACGGCGTGTAATTCTTCGCGTAATAAAGGTCGTATTCGAGCTTCTGGCGGGCGTCCTCGACCGAGGCGCCATAAGGGAAATTGATCTGCGCCCAGCCGGTAATGCCGGGCTTCACCATGTGGCGCTCGGCATAATAAGGCAGGCGCGCCTCGAGGTCGGCGACGAATTGCGGCCGCTCGGGCCGCGGGCCGACGAAGCTCATCTCGCCCTTCAGCACCGACCAGGCCTGCGGCAGCTCGTCGATGCGCAGCTTGCGGATGATGGCGCCCACGCGCGTCACCCGGGGATCGTCCTTCTGCGCCCAGACCGCGACCCCGCCGACCTCGGCGTCCTGCCGCATCGAACGCAGCTTCAATATATCGAAGCCCTGGCCGTACAGCCCGACGCGGCGCTGGCGGAAGAAGGCCGGCCCCGGGCTTTCCAGCTTCACCAGCAAGGCGGTGAGCAGGATGGCGGGTCCGGTGATGATCAGGATGGCGGCGCTCACCAATATGTCGAACAGGCGCTTGCCCGCGCTCGACAGCCGCCGCCCCGAGGAGAAGCCGTCGGAGAAGATCAGCCAGGACGGATTGAGGCTGTCGAGGTCGACGCGGCCGGTCTCGCGCTCGAGGAAGGAGGAGAGGTCGTTGACGTGGACGCCGGTGGTCTTGACCCGCAGCAGGTCGGCGAGCGGCAGCGCGTTGCGCCGCTCCTCGATGGCGAGCACGACTTCGCTGGCGCGCAGCCGCACGACGAAGTCGGACAGGTTGGAGATGGCGTCGCGGTTGACGGCATGGGCGACCGCGGCCGGCCCGTCGTTCATCGCGACATAGCCGGCGATGGTGAAGCCGGCGCCGTCGCGGCGCGCGAGCGCTTCGAGCCTGGCGGCGCGCGGGCCGGCGCCGAGCACCAGGATGCGCCGCTTGAACGCCTCGCTACCGAGCGAGCGGCCGAGCGCGATCCGGATCCCGATCAGCCCCGCGATCGCGAACAGCATCGCGTAGAGCAGGTTGGAGCGCCAGAAGGTGAGCGGCGGCGCGACGAAGAAGACCAGCGACAGGAGCAGCGCCCCGAGCGACACCGCGACCAGCAGCCGCGGCGCCGCATGGCGCAGCGACTGGAGCGATTCGACCGCGTAGACGCCGACCCCGGTCATCGCGAGCTGGAGCGTGATCGCGAAGGTCAGCATGTTCGGCAGCCGCCCCGGATCGAGGGCGATCTTGCTGCCGATCTGCCAGTCGCGCAGCAGCCATCCGGCCTCGGCCGCCAGCATCAGCGTGACGAAGTCGATGAGGCCGAGCAGCAGCACGGTGTGCGGCACATAATGTTTGAACAGGCGGATCATCGGCGCCGCTCCGGCCGCGGCATGCGCGCGGCGGCGGCAGGGCGCCCGGCGCCTGCAAGTGTAAGCTTCTCCGACACGGGCAGCGCTGTCGCAGAAATTGACGAATTTTCTCTAAAGGCGCGCAAAGGAACCGGTTTCCGGGGGCCTCGGATAGAATGTCCAGAGCGCCCGGATCAACCCGGCACGATTGCCACCGTTCGGCCGCCTCGGCGGCGCTCTTCCGCTTTCGAGCCATTGCGGAGGCTGGCAGCGGTCGGCAGACTGCTCGCGCTTGACAGGGAGTGGCCGGACGATGCGACGGAGAGAGATTCTGGCAGGAGCAGCTTTGGCCGGCATGTTCGCCTCCGCGCCGGCCTTCGCTTGCCGTTCACCCAAGCCAAAGGACCAGGCCGGCTACCTGAAAGTTATCAATGGCCTGTTCGCCGCGTGGTTCGCTCGCGACTATCCGGAATTTCGCAAGTTCTTTCTGCACCCGGAACTGGACGAGCCGTTCGCGAGCCAGAACATATTCCACGAACATTATGATGACGAGCGACCCCGCCAACGCGGTTCCTTGATGTTCAACGGGCCATCGGCAATTGTGCAGGTCATCGCGGTTCAGCCAGCGGACTCATGGTCATGTGGAGGCCACGGTTGGGCGGAACTGATGCTGGTGAAGTTCTTTCTGGGGATCGAGGCGCCGGTGGTGGCCGAACTCCGTTACCTTGACGGCGCGACACTCGCTAAGGGGGAATGGACGCCGCAGTCGCCGGGAGCGGCGAAACGATAGCGTCCACTTTCCATCCAGTGCGGCGCCGTCCCTGCCAGGCTGGCGCGAAGGTCCGCCGTGACCGATTGCGGACATTCCGGAACCTGGTCGAGCAGCGGCCCACAGGAGTGAATCGCCCGATGGATAGCGGATTGATGTTCCTGTTCGTGCCCGAGATGTTCCTGCTCGGGCTCGCACTCTCTTTCGCCCTCCATCTGGCGCTGGAGAGACGCTAGCTGGCCGCCATCGCGCTCAGCGCGGCGTTGCCGCCGGCAAGGCAGCTCGTGGCGGCGCTTGTTGCCGGCGGCGCACCCGCACTGGATGCCGAAATTATGTTCTCGCTAGCAATGCTCGGGGGTCTCGGGGTGCTCATCGCCGCTCTGGGCGCGGTGTTTGGCTGTCCTGTCGGTTTGGCAATAGGCTCCCTGTTCCGTCGCTGAAGCGGCGGGATGTTCAGCCGCGAAGCTCCGAAAGGTAGCCGCTGAGGGCGTTCACCACCTCGCCAGCGCGCGGGCGAACCCCCGGGGCGTCGCCAAGCCCCATATCTCGAGTTTCGACGCTCACCAGATAGTCGGCGACGTCCTCTTCGCTCGCGCCGTTCCACAGGCGTCCAGCGGCTTCGAGCAGATAGCTGTCATATTCATCGTCGGGAGTGCTTTCCATGCCGCTGAGGCCGATCGGATCCCACCGGCTCCACCCGATATCCCGAAGGCGCGACAGCTTGAAGGGCGGGCGAGTGGTCATGGTTCGGCCTATCGCGGCGAAGGTCCGCTTTCCACCCATTGCCGAGATTCAGCTGCTGTTGGGCTGCGGGGCGATAACGGAAGCTGCGAGGGCTTCTTTCTGATCGGCCGCAGCAGCGACTTCGGGCGTTGCGCCGAATTCTCCAGTCGGTTCGAGCAGCGTCATGACCGGTTTTCTCAGGACGAGGACGAGCAACAATGCCGCGGCGGCCAATGCACCGGTGGCTGTCCAGTAAAGCGGCGCGCCCAACGGCTCGTAGAACCGGCCCAGCCACCCGAGGAGGAAATAGGAGAACATGGTGCTGGCCTTGAGGAGCGCCATCATCGTCGCGTTGACCGAGGCGGGCGAATCCCGCGAAACCAGCGACTGCATGGGCGGCTCGATCCAGCCGAAGTTGAAATCGAGGATGATGAAGAAAGCGATCCAAAGCGCGACGGGAACGAGCGGCAGCGTGGCGATTGCTCCCGCGAACAGGAACGCAATTGCGATACCGGCATAACCGATCGCGATCTTGGTCAGGTCGCGGGGCTCGCGGCCGCGCCGGGCCAGCCTGATCCAGATCCGGTTGGCAATGACCACGCCGAGGATCGTCAACAGGCCATCGACCACTCCAATCCACGTAACCGGGACCTCCCAGCCGAGCACGACCCGATCGACGGCCGTGTCGGCCCAAACGAACATGATCCCATACGCCTGCATGGCAGCCGCGGTGTAAAGCATGAAGGGTATTAGCAGGCACAGGACCGCGCCTACGCGGCGCCACTCGCTGCGCGTCAGCCTTGTCCTCTCCGCGCGCGCGGTGACGCGGTCCGGCGGCAGGTGCCGGCGCCCGGCCAGATAGGTCACCAGGCCGATCACCATGCCGATGCCCGCCGCACCGAAGCCGTAATGCCACCCGACCTTCTCTCCCAGGGTGCCGATCACCAGCGGCGCGGCGAGCGCTCCCATATTGAGCGTGATCAGGTAAACGCCGAAGGCGCGCGTACGGCGATTATCGTCCGGTGCGTAGAGCAGCCCGACCTGAGCCGCCATGTTGCCGATCACTCCGCCCGCGCCGAGGATGATCAGCATCAAGGCAATCAGGAACAGATGCTCGAATGCCATAGCCAAATGGCCTGCCGCCATCAGCAGGCAGCCGACAATAATTGTCCGGGTCTTGCCGAAGACCCGGTCGCCCAGCCACGCTCCCAGCAGCGGAGTGCCGTAGAGCAGCCCCGAATAGATGCCGAAAGTCTGGGCGGCGAAGGCGAGGTCGGTCATCGGACCCGTGAGGTCGACGAGGGCCGAGCGGAATGCGCCGAGCCCCAGCACTTCGTCGGCACGCTGCGGGAGGAGCAGATACTGCGTCATGTAAAGCATGAGGAGCGCCTGCATTCCGTAGAATGAGAAGCGCTCCCACATCTCGGTCGATGCCAGGACCGTCAGGCCGCGAGGATGGCCGAACATTTCGCTGCGTTGTTCGTGACTCCCGGCGCTCGCTGCCATGGGCGCCTCCCCGGTTCACATGCCTACGCCGGCGGTTCGGCTCACACTAGTTATTTCGTCTTCCGACCCATAGCGGACGTTCACCAAGTCCTGGCGTGGAGGTAGCCGGAGAGGTTCCGGAGAGGCGTGCCCCAATAGCCTCGAAACCAAAGCTTGAAGTGCCAATGGGCATCGTCGGGTCCGATGTTTTCATGCCTCCAGACCACCTCATCAAGGTCCTCGGCGACGTCGGCGAGATCGTAAATGGAGTCCCCGATCCGACCTGTCTCATGCAAAGGCCCGACGGGGTCGGTCAGAGCATAGAAGCCATATTCGGGGAACCTCTGCCCCAAGCGCGCATAACGCACCTGGAAATCCTCTATCGGCGGCTCCCTCTCATCGTCGGCGACAGACCCTTCGGGTGCCTCATGATACGCCATTGAGAGCTCATCCAGGGCCCTCGCCAGCTCCTCGTCGGATGGCGATCGCCCTCACCGATGAAGGCCAGGAAACGGCGCACCGAAGCGATTGTGGGAGTGTCCTGCATCGGTATGGCGCTGCCACGCGGACCCCCGGTGTTCAACCTGTGCTTCCGGCCGATGGCGGACCTTCAGGGGTCCCGGTCCCAAAAGCGGGTGGGAAGCGGCGCAGGCTCCGATCCTTCCGCCGGGTCGCGCCGAATGTCGATGACATGGCGCGCGGAGAATGGAAGCTCGACGCCGCTCCAAAGCTCCTCATTCTCGCCGATGGCGCGAGGATCGTTATCGAGGATGCCGAGATACTGGTCGCCCACCCGTTCGCGAACGATCACCCACATGCGTTCGACCGCGACCGGCTCCTCGTCATTGTCCACCGCTAGGCGGAAGATCAGCTTCACGAGGTCTCCCGGCTGGAGCGATTGCCGGTCCGTCAATTCGGGAAGCCAGAATGTGGCCGGAGCTTCGCGCCGGCGCTCCTCGCCATCCTCGAGGCACCACCCGTCCCGCTCGAAATCTGCTGCTCTCATTCGCGAACCCTAAGTCGGGCAACGTCCGCTTTCCACCCGTTGCGGCGATCCCGATCATCGGTCATTCTGAGAACATGGCCATACGCGCGAGCATCCTCATCCTGGCCGCAGCGATGGCGGGTTGTGCATCGGGCGCGGCACTGGTCGCGGTGCCCGATGATTGGCAGGCTGAGGCTCGGCGGGAGCACCTCCGCAACAATCGAACGATGATCGAGTCGGAAGCCGCGGCGTGTAGCGCTCGCGGGGGCAAGCTCGGCTACCGCGGGCTGGCGCTGGCGCCATTCTGCACGATGCGCCATTCCGACGGCGGGAAGGCATGCCGGTCGCAATCGGAATGCGACGGAGAATGTATCGTCGATATCGAAGGTAAACCGGCTGCCATGCGAAGCTTGAGCCCCGGAGCGGCGGCAGTCGGTCGATGCACGGCGGCCTCACCGCATCTGGGCTGCTATGTCCCGGTCGACGGGGGTGAAGCGGGTCAAGCCATGTGTGCGGACTAACGTTCGCTTTCCATCCCGTGGCGGAGGCTGGGCTGACTTCGTCGGGGTCGTGCCAGTCGCTTGAATGGCCGCTTCCAGCGATAGCGGACCGCCAACGGCGCGAAGCTCATGACCGGGCCGGCGGGCCTCCTGCGGCTATGGTCTCGGGCTCGAGGTCGGGGCCTCGGTCGGTGCAGGCGGGCTTTCCTTCGAAGCGGCATTCATTGGTGATCGTGCCTGTGATCACGACATAACCGTGGGTGAAGGGCGCGGCCTTCGCATCGAACTCGAAGTTGGTCCCGCTCCCAATTCCGAGCGCCGGAACGTCCGGGATCGCGACCCGCCGGTTGGCGCTCAGAGCGACCTTGACCCGATCCCATTGGTGGGAATCGGCCTTGCTCCGATAGAGGATGCAATTATTCCCGCCGCACTCGGGCAGGTACCCGGCGACGCTCACCGTCCGGCCGTCAAGCTCATCGATCCGGGCGACAACCTCCTCCACCGTCAGAATCTTCCGCGGCGCCGCCGGACCGCAGGACGTGCCGATGATCGCCGCAAGCAGGATCGCCGCCGATCGCACGCGGGATCGCTTGGTCATTCCAGCAGCCTGACTGCCGCGATGTCCGCTTTCCACCGTTGCGGACATCAATTCAGCAAGCAGTCCGAAGGCGGGAGCCGCAGTGCTTCTCGCTGGCGGGCGACAAGTGCGGCAATCTCGTCGCGAATGGCAGATGGTTGGTTGGCGAGCCGAGCCATATGTCGTGCCATTCGGCCCAGCACGTTCGGCTCCCCGCCTGAGCTTCTAAGAACGAGGCCGAACATCTCCGCCGCGTCGTCTCCACGTCCCGCGAGCGCTGCCGCGACACCGGCGTAGTAGGCCATCCATGAGCCGTGGCCCGGCGGGTGCTTGCTTCGCACTTCATCGAGGAGCACGTCCGCCGCCGCGCTGCAGAGGTGAAGGTCTGCGCCAGGCGCTGCGCTTCCTGCGCCGCCATCTCCGCCAGGCGAGCGGCGGCGGGGGTGAACTGATCGTCCGAAACATAGTCCACGAACTCGGATGCGCGATCGCCGAAGTCGAAGCTCAGCACGCCCACTCCGGACCAGAGCCAATGAGCGGCGACGTTGAGATAGCTTCCCTTGCTCCACGCGCTCGGCTGAAACTCGACGATCGTCAGCCACCATCCATGATCTGCCAACCATGTGCGGGAACGCCCCTTGCGTTGAAAGCCGAGCGGGCGAAGCGAAGCCTTGGCTGCCTCAGCGATGATCCTGTCATGCGGCCCTGGCATCCGATCCCCCTGCCGCAGCCTATGCCGGCCGGCGTCCGCTTTCTACCCGGGGCGGACACCAATTCCTCCCCAGTGGGCGTGGCCGCAACGGGGAGGCTCGTGAGCGCGCGGCGTTGCGGACGCCTCAATCCGCGGCCATGGTCTGCCCAGGAGGTAGCGAACGGAAATGAGGATCGTCGGCAGTTATGTGAGCCCCTATGCGCGGAAGGTGCTGGCCTGCCTCGCGCTCAAAAGCGTGGCCTATGAGATCGATCCGATCACGCCCTTCTACGGCAATGACGAATTCGAGCGGCTGAGCCCGTTGCGGCGGATCCCGCTGCTGATCGACGGCGATTTCGTGCTCGGTGATTCCTCGGTGATCTGCGCCTATCTCGACGAGGCCTATCCCGGTCCGCCGCTGCTGCCGGCCGATGCCCGCGAGCGGGCGCGGGCGCGGTGGATCGAGGAATATGCCGACACAAGGCTCGGCGACATCTTCATCTGGGGCCTGTTCTACCAGAAGATCGTCCATCCGATCGTGTGGGGCGAGCCCGGCGATGCCGCCCGGATCGAGCGTACGCTGAGCGTCGATGCGCCCGCCGCGTGTGACTGGCTCGAGCGGCAGCTGGGCGAACGCGCAGTGGCGGACGGGTTCCTGTTCGGCGCCGACATCGGCCTTGCCGACATTGCGATCGCCAGCTTCTTCCGCAATGCCGCTTATGCCGGCTTCGCGCCCGATCCGGCCGGCTGGCCGTTGCTCGCCGGCTTCCTGGAGCGCGCGCTCGCCCACGACTGTTTCGCTTGCCTGCTCCCGTTCGAGCAGGCCCAGCTCAGCACCAACCCGCAGGGCCGGCGCGCGGCCTTGCTGGCGGCCGGAGCGCCGCTGTCGGCCCAGACGATGGGGACGCGGGTGCCGCGGCGCGGCGTGATGCGGCTCTGAGGCCCTGAGCGGCAGCCACCTTTGCAGCCACTTTCAGCCCGCGCGCGTTGAGGCCCCATGTCTGCTTTTGCCGCTTTGGCCATGATGACGGTGGCGCCGCCCTGCGCGCCCGGCCCGCTCACTCCGAACGCTCCGATCCCGCCGCCCGAGCGCCGCGTCGACGGCCGCTCCTCCGCCCCCTATGGCGATGCGTTGGGCGATGCCTGGGAAATGGAGGAGGTCGCCTGCTGGCGCGGCATCTGGCAGCGCCGCGGCGAGGGCCGGCTGTGGGACGGTTACTGGTTCCACCCGGGCGGCGAGCGGGTCCGCGCGACGCTCGAAATGTGGCGCGACGGCCGCTCGGTGATCGTCGTCCGCCGACACCCTGGCGGCCAATATTGCCGCTACGACGGCACGATCAGCGCCGATTGGTGGACCATCGAAGGCCGCTACACCTGCACCTGGGAGCGCACGCCGATGCCGTGGCGCGCCGAGATCGTGCGGCTCGAACATGCGGAGCCGGCCTTGCTGCGGCGCTGAGGCCTGAGGGCCCGGAGGCGCAGCTTCATCGCGGGCGCGGCCGCCTTCGTCGCGGGCGCGGCGGCCCGGTCGCGGCGGACCGCATCCGCGTCGAAACCGGCTCCATCCTCGACGCAACGCCCGGCATTGGGCGGCCGATCGACCGGCGAAGGAGCCCCGCCCACATGTTCGAGACCAAGATCGACCGCGACCACGCCTGGCCGCAGAAGACCCGCGAGCTGCACAGCCACCATTTCGATTCCACCATCTGGAACGACTTCCGCTTCCGCGACGACGACATCGTCATCGGCACCTATGCCAAGTCCGGCACCACCTGGACCCAGCAGATCGTCGCCCAGCTCGTCTTCAACGGCGCCGAGGGCATCAACGTCGGCGAAATGTCGCCCTGGATGGACCTCCGCCTGCCGCCCAAGGAAGTGAAGCTGCCGCTGGTCGAGGCGCAGACCCATCGCCGTTTCCTCAAGACCCATTTGCCGGTCGACGCGCTCGTCTTCTCGCCCGACGCCAAATATATCTATATCGGCCGCGACGGCCGCGACGTCGTCTGGAGCATGTACAACCATCACTCCAACTTCGTCCCCGAAACCTATCAGGCGCTCAACGACACGCCCGGCCGGGTCGGGCCGCCGCTCGGCCTGCCGCCGGCGTCGATCCGCGACTATTTCAACGAGTGGGTGGAGCGCGACGGCTACCCCTTCTGGTCGTTCTGGGAGAATATCCGCAGCTGGTGGGAGATCCGCCACCTGCCCAACGTGATGCTGCTCCATTTTTCCGAGCTCAAGGCCGACATGCCCGGCCAGATCCGCCGCATCGCCGATTTCCTCGAGATCGCGGTCGACGAGGCGAGATGGCCGGCGATCCTCGACCATTGCAGCTTCGACTATATGAAGCGCAACGCCGAGCTGGCGGCGCCGCTCGGCGGCGTGCTGTGGCAAGGCGGCGCGCAGACCTTCATCCACAAGGGCGTCAACGGGCGCTGGCGCGACGTGCTCAGCGCCGACGATTGCGCGCGCTACGAAGCGATGGCGGCCGAGCAGCTCGGCGCCGATTGCGCCCGCTGGCTGGCGAGCGGCGCTCACACGGGCTGACCGCCCCGGCCGCTGATTCGGGCGGCGGGAGCGGAATGGAAGAGTGGATCGGCGGGACCGGCGTGTCCGGTGAGGCCGAGCTAGCGCCTTGCCGCGGCGGCCGAAGCTGATAACCTGCCCGCCTCCGCCACTCGAGTTCGCTTATGTCCGCCGCCGGCCCTGTTTCCGCCCGCTTCGCCGGGATCGGCCCGCGCAACCCGCGGACGCGCGGCGCGATCGCGGTGTGCCTCTTATTCTACGCCTTTACCTTGATGGTGTTCACCGTCGCCGGCTTCTTCCGCGGTCCTGAAAGCTTCCGCGAATCCCTGTCGATCGGCGTACCGATGATGATCGTCGACGGCTTCCTGAGCTTCCAGATCTACTTCCTGCTGGGCCCCGCATCGCGGCTGCCGGCGGTGCCGCGCTGGTCGCTGATCGTGGCGGGCGTGGTGGCGATCGCGCTCCTACAGGCCGTGTGGGACACGCAGCTGCGGCTGTGGGCGGGGTCGGTGGACCAGGCCGGCGCCTATCTCGCTTATGTCCGGTCGGCGACGCTCAACGTCTACAATACCGGCATGTTCGCCGCGTTGATCGCCTTCCAGGGCGCCTATCTCGACCTCAGCGAGCATCAGCGGCTGCTCAACGCCTCGCGCGAGAGCGAGCGCGACGCGCACATGCTGGCGCTGCGCTTCCAGCTCAACCCGCATTTCCTGTTCAACACCCTGAACGCCATTTCGAGCCTGGTGATCGTCGGCCGCGCCGCCCATGCCGAAGCGATGATCGACCGGCTGTCCTCGTTCCTCAGGGCCAGCCTCACCGCCGATCCGCACAGCCTGGTCAGCATCGACGAGGAATTCGAGATGCTCGATTCCTATCTCGAGATCGAAAGCGTCCGCTTCGGCGACCGGCTGGTGACCGCGATCGACCTGCCGCCGCCGCTGACCCGCGCCTTGATGCCGCCTTTCCTGCTCCAGCCTCTGGTCGAGAATGCGATCAAATATGCGGTCGCGCCCTCCACCCGCCCGGTCGAGGTCCGGATCGCGGCCGAGGAGCAGGACGGGCGGCTGGTGCTGACCGTCGAGGACGATGGCGACGGCTGCGGCAACGGCAGCCCGGGCACCGGCGTCGGCCTCGCCAATGTGCGCGAGCGGCTGCGGCTCAACTACGGCAGCCGGGCGCGGCTCGAAATGCAGCAGGACGGCTCCGGCTGCCGGGTACGGATCGTGCTGCCGCTCGAGCTTCCGGACGAGAGCGTGGCGGCCGCGCGGCCCGCCGACGTCTTCGCCTGAGCCACCCCTTCCGCCCGCCGTCGCCCCGGTGTAGCATCGCCGCAATACACATTGGGAGGCCGCACTTGGTCAGATCGTCACGCTTGTTCCTGGCCTGCGCCGCGCTCGCGCTAGCCGCGCCCGCCTGGGCCGCGCCC
>DASVRK010000184.1:0-10550 GCA_036388655.1 Allosphingosinicella sp.
TGTGGGGGAGGCTCGAGCGGCAGGGTGGATGGGGGACTCCCCCTCTCCCCGACCCTCTCCCCTGAAGGGGAGAGGGGGCAGAACGTCACCCGCCCCGATCATGCCGCCGGGGCGGAGAAGGCGCGCGCAACAGCCGCCGTCGATCGCGCCCTCGCCGGCTTTTCCGCCTGGTCGATGCAGAGCATCGAACATCGCGCCGCCTGCCTCGACCGGCTCGCCGACCTCCTGGAGCGCGAGCGCGACGCCTTGATGGGGCTGGCCGTGCAGGAGGCCTACAAGACCATCCCCGACGCGCTCGGCGAGGTCCGCGAGGCGGTGGACTTCTGCCGCTATTATGCCGCGCAGGCCCGCAGCGGCCTTCAGCCTATCGAGTTGCCCGGCCCGACCGGCGAGCGCAACGTCATCCGCATGGAAGGGCGCGGCGCCTGGGTGTGCATCGCGCCCTGGAACTTCCCGCTCGCCATCTTCCTCGGCCAGGTGACGGCGGCCCTGGTCGCCGGCAACACGGTCGTCGCCAAGCCCGCCCCGCAGACGCCGCAGATCGCCGCTTATGCGGTCGGCCTCGCCCACAGCGCGGGCGTCCCCGAAGACGCGCTGGTGCTGGCCGTCGGCGGCCCCGAGACCGGGCAGGCGCTGATGGAGGACGTGCGCATCGCCGGCGTCGCCTTCACCGGATCGACCGCCACCGCCAAGCGCATCGCCCGCACCCTGCTGATCGACGACGAGCGCCCGATCATCCCGCTGATCGCCGAGACCGGCGGCATCAACGCGATGATCGTCGATTCGACCGCGCTTCCCGAGCAGGTGGTGGCCGACGTCGTCACTTCCTCGTTCCGCTCGGCCGGCCAGCGCTGCTCGGCGCTCCGCGTCCTGCTCCTCCAGGAGGAGATTGCCGACCGCACGCTGGAGATGCTGGCCGGGGCGATGGACACGCTGGTGGTCGGCGATCCGGCGGACCCCAAGACCGACGTCGGCCCGGTGATCGACCAGGGCGCCTACGACCGGCTGATGGCGCACCGCCACGCCAAGCAGAATAGCTGGCTGAAGACGGTTCCCGTGCCCGAGCAAGGCCTGTTCGTGCCGCCGACGATGATCGGCGTGCCCGAGATCGAGAATGTCCGCTGCGAGCATTTCGGGCCTTTGCTGCACGTCACCACCTGGAAGGCGGGCAAGCTCGGCGATACGATCGCGCGGGTGAACGCGACCGGCTTCGGCCTCACCATGGGCCTCCACAGCCGCATCGCCCGGTCCGCCGAGGCGGTCGAGGACGTGGCGAGGGTCGGCAACCTCTACGTCAACCGCTCGATGATCGGCGCCATCGTCGGCTCGCAGCCGTTCGGCGGCGAGGGCCTCTCCGGCACCGGCCCCAAGGCCGGCGGCCCGCATTACCTGCCGCGCTTCTGCGCCGAGCGGGTGACCAGCACCGACACGACCAGTTCGGGCGGCAATGCGACGCTTTTGTCGCTGGAGGATGTCGGGCTGTAGGCCTCGTCGAGCTTCGGGCCGGCCTCGTCGATCATCGCTGTGATTACCTCCGCACCGTCACCATCCGAATTGGCGGGCCATGCTCGCCGACTTCGAAGCGCATCGGATGGCGGACGCCGCCTGATGTCCCGAGGCTAGAGCTCCTTGACCGACACGGGCGGCGAAGCGGTGAAGGCTGCGCCTGGAGAGTACCAGCGGTCGAACTGCCGGCTGTCGGGATCCTCTACGGGGATCGGCAGGATAGCGCGAGGGTGGATCTTGCGGGGCCGTTCCCGGAGGTCGTGAACTTTGCACTCTTGCTGGCAGTGCCAGGCGAAACCGCCCACCGAGGCGGCGTTCAGGCTGAGCGTCTCCGCGGCCGGCAGATGCGCCGCCGCCGGCGGATGCGCTAGTGCGGGCGGCACCTGCGCTGCCACGCCGCCGTTGAGCGGTTTCCGCATCGCCTGGAAGTTGCCGACGAGCGCCAGAAGCCGCGCTCCCGGACGCGCCTTGAGACTGGCCATCCAGATGTCGGCCATGGCCTTGCTTGCTGCGGATCCCGTCCCGCCCGGGTTGCGACGGGAGGTGATCAGGGAGAGCGGCAGGCCGCGCTTCTTCAGAAGCCTCAGCTGCTCCACCAAAGCGAGCATCGCCCCGCTCGCGGTCCCGTCGACGGCCGTGGACCAGTGCCGGGTCCCCGTGAGCGCGGCGCGCGCGGCGGGCGAGCCGTCGGAGGAGAGGTAGGCTTCCAGCGGCGCCTGCTGACCTTCCTCCAGGTCGAGGCTCACGATCACCGGCCCGGCCGAGGCTGCCACGCAGACCAAATCGCCGAACAGCGCCGGCGCCTCGACGGTGCCGCGTATCTCCCCGAAGAGGATGTATCGCTTGCCGGTAAGCGCGAGGACTTCCGCCGCGCCGGCGAGCGGCGGGCATTGGGGAGCGGCCGGAGGCGCTGCAGCCGCTGCCGGAGCGGGTACTCCGCCGCCGCAAAGGATAGCGGCAGCGATGGCGGCGGCGGTCTTGCGCATGGTCGAAGCTCCTCCGCGTCGATTCCCTTGGCCAATCATTTCAAATCCTCGGTCGCGACCATCTTCACGTGCGGGTAGGGCATGACCAGCGTGCCGTCCGGCGCGGCGGTGAAGGTGGTCTGGGTGGGGTAGGCGAATTCGATGCGCTCGCGGCTGAAGGTCGCGAGGATGTCGAGGCAGATGGCGGCGCGGGTGGCGAAGGCCAGCTCATAGTCGGACGTGTGGACGTCGAACTGGAGCTCGAAATCGAGGCTTGAGGCGCCGAAGCCGGCCATGCCGCAGCGGACCAGGCTGGCCGGCGGATGCGCCTCCACGATACCCTTCACGATCTCCGGGATGCGCGCGCACACCTCCGGCGGCGTCTGGTAGACCACGCCGAGCATGAGCGTGAACCGGCGATGCTCGAGGTTCGAGAAATTGTGGAGCTGGAGGTCGAGCAGCTTGGCGTTGGAGATGATTATCTCCTCGCCCGAGAGCGAGCGGATGCGGGTGGTCTTGAGGCCGATTTCCTCGACCGTCCCCTGAAGCTGGTCGACCTTGATGCCGTCGCCCTTGCGGAACGGCTTGTCGAAGATGATCGAGAGCGCGGCGAACAGGTCGGAAAAGATGCCCTGGGCGGCGAGGCCGATGGCGATGCCGCCGATGCCGAGGCCGGCGACGAGGCCGGTGACGTTGACGCCGATATTGTCGAGGATGAGGATGATCGCGATCGCGAACAAAGCGACCGTCACGAGTAGGCGGATGATCCCGATCGCCGAGCCGAGCGTGCTGTGCGAATCCTCCTCGCCGACCTTGTGCTGGACGAGGCCGAGGATCAGCTCGCGCGCCCAGATCGCGGCCTGGAAGGCGGCGGCGACCACGAACAGGACGTTGATCGGGCGGAGCAGGGCCGCCGGCGTCGCGGCATGTTCGGCAACCAGTTGCGCCGAGCACATGACGATGAAGAAGAGGGTGGTCCGCGCCAGCACCCGGCCGACCAGCGTCCGCCACTTGATGCCGGCGCCGGAGCGGTCGTGGACCAGGCGGTGGCCGAAGCCGCGGATGCCGAGCAGCAGCAAGGCGATGACCGCGCCGGCCGCGGCCGCGATCAAGATGTCGACGCTGTTGCCGGTCAGCCAGGCGGAGGCCTCGCTGGCGATGCGAACGCTTTTCTCGGACAGATTCTGGGCGGCGTCGGTGACGCTCGCATTATTGGCTTGATTGGCTTGGCTCATGGGAGGCCCATCTAGGGACGCGCGGCCCGGCTTTCAAAACATGGCGTCAGACGGCCTCGGCCTCGAGCCTCGCCTTGGCGGCGGCGACGACCTCCGCCTTGGCCGCGGCGCGGCTCTTGCGCTCGGTCCTGGCCACCGCCTCGGCCGCGTCGTCCAGCTTCTTCTCTTCCTTGGGCAGCGCTTCCAGGAATTCGATCAGGCCGCGTTCGTAGGCGCTGAGGTGGGCGGTCTTGCGCGGCAGCTTGCGGCCGCCGATCGCGCCCGAATCCTTCAGCGCTTCGATGAGCGCGGGGTGGACATAGCTCTTGCGGCTGATCGCGGGCGTGTTGCCGAGCGCCTCGGCGACCGGCTCGATGACGTTCTTGAGCCGGATGCGCGAGGCGGTTTCGACGCGCCGCACGATCTCCTCGAAAGCGATCACGCTGGCGCCCCAGGTGCG
The DNA here is from genome assembly GCA_036388655.1 of Allosphingosinicella sp. GTDB lineage: Bacteria > Pseudomonadota > Alphaproteobacteria > Sphingomonadales > Sphingomonadaceae > Allosphingosinicella. The sequence continues at coordinate 4,146 of DASVRK010000184.1, forward strand.
GAAATCCTTGGCGCTGAAATCGTCGCCCATCGCTTCCTTGATGTAGGCATTGACGTCGGTGGACGTGACCGGACAGACGCCGCCGTCCTCATTGACGAACTCGAACAGATGCTGGCCCGGCAATTCCTGGGTGCGGCGCGCGATCCGGATCAGCCGCCGGTCGTGGATGGTGATGCTGCGCTTGACGCCGTGCTTGCCGGCATAGCTGATGACCAGCTTGTTGCCCTTCACCTTGGCGTGGCGGTTGCGCAAAGTGGTCGCGCCGAAGCTCTTGTTCGCCTGGGCATATTCCTCGCTGCCGACGCGCATATGGGTGGTGTCGATCAGGCGGACGACCGCGGCCAGCACGGTGTCGCGGCGCATCGAGCGGCCGTCCATGTCCGTCTCGACGCGCTTGCGAAGCTTCGGCAGCGCACGGCCGAAGGCGGCCAGCCGCTCGTATTTGACGCTTTCCTGCTCGGCGCGGAATTCGGGATGGTAGCGATATTGCTTGCGGCCCTTGGCGTCGTAGCCGACCGCCTGCATGTGGCCGTTCGGGTCCGGGCAGAACCAGCAGCGCTCATAGGCCGGCGGCATGCCGATCGCGTTCAGCCGGTCGATCTCCTCGCGGTCGGCGATGCGCTCGCCGTCGGGACCGAAATACATCCAGTAACGGCCGCGGCGCTTGCGCGTGATCCCCGGGCCCTGGTCCTCGACATAACGGAGCATCATCATCCTTTCGTGACAGCGCGTTAATTCCTCGCGCCGCCGCTCGTTCCGGAACGGCCGCGCGGGCGTCCGGTTGATCTCAAGGATATTCACCCGAGGAGGAGCTTCATGCCGGCCATCGCGAACGCCAGGATCCTGTTCATCGCCACCGACGGATTCGAGGATTCGGAGCTGCTCGATCCCCTGAACGTGCTGCGCGAGCAGGGCGCGACGGTGACGCTCGCCTCGCTCGAGCATGATGAGATCGAGGGCGACAAGGGCGCCCGGGTGAAGCCGGACGCGCTGATCGGCGACATCGACAGCAAGGATTTCGACGCTTTGGTCCTTCCCGGCGGCACCAAGAACCCGGACAAGCTGCGGATGGAGGAGCAGGTCGTCTATACGGTCCGCAAGTTCGTCGATGCGGGCAAGCCCGTCGCCGCCATCTGCCACGGCCCGTGGCTGCTCGCCGAAGCCGACGTGATCCGCGGCCGCACCGTCACCAGCTGGCCGTCGATCCGCACCGACCTTCGGAATGCCGGCGCCAATGTGGTCGACCGCGAGGTGGCGGTCGACGGCAATCTCGTCACCAGCCGCAAGCCCGACGACATCCCCGCCTTCATCCAGGCCTTCATCGGCCTGGTCGAGAAAGCGGAAGCGGCGATGGAGACCGCCTGAGTCGGCGATCAGGCGGGCTTTCGTAATGTCGGCATGAGGCGCCGCGCCGGAGCATCTTGGTTCGGCGCGACGGTCGATCGCGTCGGCCGGCGGTACCGGAACGCGCTCCAAAACTGACGAAGTTGGGGCGTTTGCAAGAGCCGTCGCGTCAGTTTTGTCAGTTTACGCGGGCGGGCGGGCGGATCGTGAGTTCGTCCCGGTGCAGGCCGGACGGCGCTCGGCACATGGCCTGATACAGTAAGTGCGATCCTGCACGCCGGTCCCTCAGTCGCGGCCAATCGGCCAGGTTATGGCGGAGGAGGGGGCTGTAGGAAAATGTTTGTTCTTGTTTCGCCCCTGGCGGCTGTCGGACGGGGACCCACGCCTCGGAACGGCCGTGCGTTGCCGCTTGCCAACTATCGCAACTTGCAGGAACGTCGGCCCGTGCAGCTCCTGATCATCCTGGCCCTTGCCGCGGCGGGGTCCGCCGTTCGCGTGGGGCCGTCAGCGGCCGAGCTCGCCGCCGCGATTCGCGCATCGCCAGTGGTGAGCGGGCCGGTGACCTTCAGGACCGACACGATCGGGTCGGTCCGCTGCCACCGGACCGAGGAAGAGCCGACCGAGTATTTCTGCCGGTTCCGGGCGAGGGCTAAAGAGGGCAGCTGGATGAGGCGCTCCGCGATCCTCGCGATGGACGGGGGTAGGTGGATCCTCCTGTCGCTGGACTGAGCGGAGCCTCGCGGCCCGGAACCGGTCGAGAGCGGGGCTTCGGCGACGGCTCGCCAGCCAGGGCCATGTTTGATAGCCTGCGGTGATGTGGTTCCAGCTGCCCCTTATCGCCGCCCTGGTCGCGCTGAGCGGGCCTGTCGGCGCCCCGCAGGCGGCGCAAAGCGTTGCGCCCGGTCCCGGCGCGGCAGGGGTTTCCGACGTCATCGAGGGAGTGGAGCCTCCGGAGGAGATGATCGATTTCCTCGGCCGCCGCCAGCTTTGTCATGAGCTTCGAGAGGAGGGGCCGCCCCGCACCGACGACCGTGCCCGGGTGATGAGGGAGGAGCTGGAGCGGCTGGCATGCTCCAGCCTGCCTGCCGAGGAAAAGCTTCTGCGGTCGAAATTCGCCGCCGACGCCGCTTCTATCGCCTGGCTGGACGGCGACCCGGCGACCTTCAAAATCGGCAGGATCGTCGCGACGCTTTATCACGGACCGCCTCCGGTTCGGGCGCACCGAATCGAGCAGAGGGGAGCCGATCATCGCGGCGAAGCGAGCTACCACCTGCTTATCGACACGCGCGCCGAAGGGGGCCGGTCGACGACGGTGACAGCGGCTTTCGGCGACGTGCCGTCCCGTACGATCACCTTGTCGAATGCGCGCTTTCCCCACATCGATCCGGGCTCGATCTTTGCGGCGGTCGAAACGAAAGGACCGCGTGCGGGAATGCTCGTCACGATCCGCCACGGCTATCTTCGTGGCTATTGCGGGACTGTCGAAGAGGATGACCGGCCAAAGATCGCGCTAACGTTCGCGGCCACGGAGGTGACGGGCTCGTACACCGACATGACAAATTGCCGGCCGGATTCGGTCGAGCTACGCTTCTGAAGTCCCTCGGGAGGGCAAGCGGCTTCCAGTTACCCTGCCTTGCCCACAGCCGCCACCGGCGCGCCGACCGGCGCTGCCTCCTGCGGCCCGTCCGGCTTGCGCCCCCACGGCGCCTTGGCCTGTTCGCGGGTCTTGCGGCCGACATAGGTGTCGAAGCCGATCTGGACCGCGACCAGCATGTAGACGAAGGGCTGGAAGGCGATGCCGACGAACAGGCCGCCGATCAGGTAGATGAGCTGGGCGTGCTGGAGCGCGGTGGCGAGCGGGGCGATCCAGGCCTGGTCGCCCTCGGCGCGGCGGAAGCGGCGGCGCAGCACTTCCATGCGGACGAGGCCGATGGCGTGGATCAGGAGGAACAGGATGAGGCCGGGGAAGCCCTGCTCGCCGAGCATCTCGAAATAGCTCGAATGATAGGCGCGGGCGCTGTCCTGGATCTGGCTCTGGTCGACGGTCTGGACCGCGCCGGCGGTCTTGGTGGCGACCGTGTTCACGCGCAGCGAATTCTGCTTATAGGCCTCGAAGCCGCCGCCCATCGGGCGGTCCTTCACATATTCCCAAGTCCAGCCCCACACCGCGATGCGGGTCGAGGCGGAAGCGTCGGCCTCGTAGCTCTGGATGGTGCTCATCCGGCTGGTGAAGGTCTGCGGCAGGAACGGCACGGCGACGGCGAGCGCGACCGCGACCAAGGCGAGGTAGCCGATCCGGTTCCTGACGTCGCGCAGCATCAGCATGACGAGGGCAGCGATGCAGACGAGGCCGGTGCGCGCCTCGGTGCCGACCGGGATCAGGAGGCAGGCGAAGATGAGATTGTAGGCGAACACGCGCACGCGCCAGTCGCGGGGATAGATCGTGCCGAAGCGGGCGAGCCAGAGGATGATCGGGATGACCGCGATCGCCACCGTCGAGATGGTGCTGCCCTCGTAAAGGCCGCTATTATTGTCGACCATCAGGTTCAAGGCGCCATAGCCGCCGCCCGACGCCGCCGTCTTGATCCCGCCGACGATGATGATCGCCGCCGCCGACAGAGTCATGAACAACAGATAGGCTTCGAGGCGGAGCCGGGTGCGGAGCGTGAAGGGGAGGAAGATCGCCCACATCATCGCCTTCCACACCCATTCCCACTTGAACAGGGCGTCGACCGGGAAATCGGCATAGATGGTGGTGTAGCCGGCATAGCCGAGCAGGATCAGCATCAGCAATTGGCGCCCCGTCACGCGGAAATCGCGCTTGTCGTCGGCGACCAGCCAGCCGGCGATGGCGAGGCCGGCGACGATCATCGACACAGGCACCGCGTTCAGCATGAAGTAGCTCAGCCGCTGCGGCGCGACGATGTCGACATAGGCGTAGGCGAGCACGAACAGGAACGGCCGGCGGAAGCCGAAGCCGATCAGGGCCAGCAGGAACCCGACGAAGGCGAGATCACGCACCGGGCCGCTCCTTCGCGCCGATGCGGCGGTCGCGGGGCGCGGGCGGCGTCGGCGCAGGGATGGTGTCGTCGTCGAGGTCGGCGCGGGTCAGCAGCCGCCAGGCGGCGAGGATCAGCAGCCCATGGGTGAGCCCGAGCGCGAAATTGTCGATCATCCTGGCTGGCCCCATGCGCGCTGCATCGCCTCGTCATAGGAGGGTCCGGTTGACGCGCCGTTAAGTTTGTCGTGGCAAAGCGGCTGTCGATGCGGATCCTTCATGTGCTCGACCACGGCCTGCCGCTGCACAGCGGCTACACGTTCCGCACGCGGGCGATCGTGAAGGCGCAGCTGGCGCGCGGCTGGGAGGTCGCCTGCCTGACCGGGCCGCGGCACAGCGCCCCCGGGCCGGACCCCGAGACGATCGACGGCATCACCTTCTTCCGCACGCCGCAGCCGGCGCCGGCGCCGTCGCCGCTGCGCGAATGGCGCGAGGTGGGGGCGCTCGCCGACCGGCTCGACCGGCTGGTGGGGGAGTGGCGGCCGGACCAGCTTCATGCCCATTCGCCGGTGCTGACCGCGCTCGCGGCGCTCCGGGTGGCGAAGCGGCGGCGGCTGCCTTTGGTTTACGAGATCCGGGCTTTCTGGGAAGATGCCGCGGTCGGCAACGGCACCGGCCGCGAAGGCTCGGCCCGCTACCGGCTGACCCGGGCGCTCGAGACCTGGGCGGCGCGGCGGGCGGATGCGGTGGCGGTCATTTGCGAGGGGCTGCGGCGCGACCTGATCGCGCGCGGCATCGCGCCCGAGCGGATCATCGTCGCTCCCAACGGCGTCGACATGAGCCTGTTCGGCAACCCGCCTGCGCCCGACGCGGCGCTCGCGGCGCGGCTGGGGATCGAGGGCGACGTGGTCGGCTTCATCGGCTCCTTCTACGATTATGAGGGGCTGGACGATTTGATCGCGGCGATGCCGCTGCTGCTCGAACGGCGGCCGGCCGCGCGGCTGCTGCTGGTTGGCGGAGGGCCGATGGAGGAAAGGCTGAAGGCGCAGGCGGCGGCCTCCCCCGCCGCGGCCCGGATCCACTTCATCGGCCGGGTCCCGCACGAAGAGGTCGAGCTTTATTACAGCCTGATCGACGTGCTGGCTTATCCGCGCAAGGCGATGCGGCTGACCGAGCTGGTGACGCCGCTGAAGCCGCTGGAGGCGATGGCGCAGCGCAAGCTGGTCGCGGCCTCGGACGTGGGCGGGCATCGCGAGCTGATCGAGGACGGCGTCACCGGCACCCTGTTCCGCGCCGGCGACCCGGCGGCGATCGCCGAAGCGCTCGACCGGCTGTTCGCCGGGCGCGCCGGCTGGGACCAGCGCCGCGAGGCCGCGCGGAGCTTCGTCGAGAAGGATCGTAACTGGTCGTCAAATATTTCGCGCTATATTCCGGCATATCAACGGTTAACCGGCAAGGTTTTGGCATGACATCGAACACGATGAAACGGGCGAGGAAGATCGCCAAGCTGCCGCTCGATCTGCCGATGGCGGCATTGGCGGCGGCGTCGGTGGCGTTCGTCGCTTATGCCATGCCCGACGATCTGTTCTCGCGGGGGGTCGGCCTCACCGGGCTGCCGAGCGTGTTGGCGGCCGCGGAGCCGCCGCTCGGCGCGACCGCGCGGCTGGCGGTGATCGCCGCCGGCGCGGCCGGCACCTTTCTGATCGTGTGGCTGTTGCTGCGCGCGCTCGGCAAGCCGTCGGCCAAGGCCAGGCGCCTCGCCGAGGAGGAGGCGGAGATGGCGCCGCCCCGGCTGCGCCGCGCCGACGCGCATCCCGACGCCCCCTCGCGCCGGCCGCTGATCGCGGGGCTCGATTTGGGCGAGCCGTTCGACGCGCTGCCGCGGGGCCGGCAATATCGCGAGCCGCAGGAGGAGCCTGAAGCGCTCACCCAGTGGGAGCCGAGCCTGCCGAGCTTCATGCAGGTCGAACCGGACCCGCGGGAAGAGGAGGAGGCCGAGGAACTCGAGCTTCAGGCAGAGGAAGCGTTCGAGGAAGCTGAGCCGCCGGTGGAGGTGCCCAGCG
>DASVRK010000185.1:0-7625 GCA_036388655.1 Allosphingosinicella sp.
AGCCACTCTCTTGGGCGCGCAAGACCATTTCCGTCCGGTCGGAATCGCGGGCCAAAGCGGCCACGCGCAGCACGGCGCCCTCTGCGCCCGCCACCACCGGGCGGCGGAACTCGACCTCTTCCAGGCTGTCGGGAACGGCTCCGCCGCGTAGTGCGGACGCGGCCTGCGCCATGGCCTCCAGCCCCAGCACCGCGGGGAAAAGCGCAGTACCCGCAAGGGCATGCTCCTCCAAATAGGGGTCCGATTCCAAACTCAGGCGGCATTCGGCGACGATCTCGATCCCGGGATAGTGGAGCGCGACCCGGTCCAGGAAACGTCCTCCAGGGTCGCCGCCGCGCAGGAGTTCGGCCGTCAGCGGAGAGCCGAAGCGCCCGGCAACCACCAAGGCGGTGCTGCTTTGCGCACGCTCGATCAGGCTTTCGAACATTTCCGTCGCCAGCGGCGCCGGCAAGGCGGCGACGCCGATCCGGGCGAGGCCTTCGATGACGCCGAGGCGCTCGCCCATGCCCACCCCGGACCAGACCGACCATTCCAGCGAGAGGCAGCGGCAATGCGGATTGGTGTCCGCGAACGCTTGCACCGCGATTCCGAGCCATTCATTGGCCACGGCATAATGGATCTCGCCCGGGAGCCCCAGCCGCGCGATGATCGAGCTGAACCCAACCGCCAGTTTCAGCCGCTGCGGATCGAGGGCTGCGATCAGGTTGCGAAAGCCTGCGACCTTGACTGCGACGGTGTCGCTCAGAGCCGCCAAATCGAGGCTGGCGAGCGGCACCGGGCGGTTGATTCCGGCGGCGTGGATCAGCGCGGTGACCGGTCCAAGCCGCGCGGTCAGGCGGTCGACTGCGCAAGCTGCGGCAGCCGCGTCGCTGACGTCGGCGGGCTCGTAGGCGGCCAGGACGTCGGCCGCCTGGAAGCGGGCCATGGTGGCCCGAACGGCATCGGATTCGACCGGGGACCGCCCGATCACCGCTACTCTGGCCCCGCTGCGCCGAGCCACGGCGAGCGCGCACTCCGCACCGATCCCGCTCCCGCCGCCACTGACCAGCAGCACGTCTCCCGGCCCCAGGACAGCCTGGACCGGGCCGGTGTGGGGATCGCTCACGGTCTCCAGCACGGGACAGAAGCGGGCCCCGCCGGCATCATAGCGGCTCTCCGTATAGCCGGGCCGAGCCGCCGCGGCCTCGTCCAAAAGCCATCCGGCAGCGCGCGAATCCTCGAACGGCAGGTCGACCACGACCACTCGCAAGTCGGGCCGCTCGAGCGACAGGCACCGGGCGGCCGCAGCGCCGCCCCCGCCGCTTTGGACCACAAGCAGCAACGAGTCGGCGCCGGCATCCAGCGCTGCCTGTCCTGCTTCGAGGATCAGAGTCAGATCGTCGGCATCGGGCGACGGCGGCAGGCACACAGCAACGGCCGCCGCTCCAGTGGCGCAGGAGTTCTCGTCGAAGATGCGCGCCAGCGGATGCCCTTCGGCCGCGACGACGCGCCACCGCCAGGGTCCGCCGCGTTCGCCCACGCTCAGGGGCCGTAGGAGAAACCGGGGTTGGAACGTGCGGACCCAGCTATCGACTCCGCTCGGGAAGGCAGCGCCGGCGTCGCCGGCAATCTGGGTGCCTTTGGCGAGAGCCGCAGCGGCTTCTTCGACTGTGGCCAGCGCAAAATTGGTCGGGGTGGCGGGCGGCGAGATACCGAGGGCACGGGCGGCCTGCCCGACTATTTGGCCGACCGCGATGGAGTTGAGGTGAAGATCTGCGAACAGCCGATGATCCGGCCTGATCGCCTCTTCCGCAAGTTCCAGGCGGCGCGCGAGCAAGCTTCGCAGCACCTCGATCGGCGCCTTGTCGAGCACGGCCGGGTCTGCTGCGGCCGGTCGGCCCGGGATGGCGGGCGACGCACCGGCGCGGGAGTCCGAGGAAGGGGCGCTCTCACAAGGATTGGCGAGGAAGCGGCGCGGCCGGTCAAGATCGAAGTCGCGCGTGAACCGGTCCTCGAACAGGGCCGCCGGCGAGGCCGCGCCGCCGAGGACGAACACCGACCCCACCGCAAGCATCAGCCCAGCCAAGGATTCGCCTCCAACATCGAGCGCCACTGCCGGCGGCCCGCCAAGCTCGGCCGCGAGCCGCGTCAGCCCATGCCCCGGCCCGATTTCTATCGCCAGATCGGCCTTGGGCATGGCCGCCGCCAAAGCCTCCCCGAAGCGCACCGGCGCCGCGACCTGGCGGCCGAGCAGTGCGCGCAGATCGTCCTCGGGCTCGAGCCGGCGCCCTGCGACGGATGAGTAGACGGGCCGCCCCAAAGCGCCGATCTGCTCCCGTTTCAAAAGCGCGGCCACAGCGGCGGCGGCCGGCGCCGCGTAGCGCGAGTGAAAGGCATGTGACACTGCAAGCGGCTGGACGCCGATGCCGCGGGAACGGGCGCGCGCCTCGATCGCAGCGAGATCCTCGATCGAGCCGGAGATTACGCAGTCGCGTGGACCGTTATAGCAGGCGATCACGGCATCGCTGCCCTCGATCAGTTCGATGGCTGTCTCGGGCGGCGCAATGATCGCAAGCATGGTTCCGCCGTCGAGGCAGCGCTGCGCCATCGCTTTGCCGCGCCGGGTGGCGAGGCGCTGCAGGATGGCGCCGTCATAGGCGCCCGCCCAGTGCAGCGCGCTCAACTCGCCCAGGCTGTGGCCGAGCGCCGCCCAACCCTTCACCCCCAGAGTCCCCAGTACGGCAAGGCCGGCGCGTGATGCCAGGGTGATCGCCGGCTGGGCGACCTCGGTGCCCCCGCCATCCGCGGCGGCGCGGCTTTCGGCGGGATAAAGCTTCGCAACGCTCTCGAACCGCTCCCGCCAGGCTCCCCCGGAGAGATGGGCGGGAGCCGCCTGGCCAGGAAACAGAAACAGAATCCGTGGCTCGGAGCCGCAGCCGAAACCTATTCCTTCCGCCAGGTCGAGGAACGTCTCATCCGCAGCCGCCCGCGGGGACGGTAACGCGTTACCCATGCTTTGTGCCGCGCCAGCCGCATCTTTCAGCCGGCCGAGCAGCAGCCCGATCCGCCGGGTCAACTCGGCGGGGCTGGCGGCGACCACCATGGCGCGCTCCGGCGCCGCACCGCAAACCCTGGCCAAAGCGGCAGCGGCATCCGCCATTTCGGCGCGCGACAATGAAGGCGCGAGCGCGGCGAAGGCTTCGACGCTGTCACGCAGCGCCGCGCTATTCTCGGCGGCGAACAGGAACAGTTCCGAATCCTGCGTGCTGCGGATCTGGCGCCGCGTTTTGGCATCGAGCGACCGTCGGCGCGGGCCGCCGGCCGCTTGGAGGGCCAGATGGATGTTGATCCCGCCAAAGCCCAGGCCGCTGACCCCCGCCCGAAGCGGCAGCTCGGCCGGCCAGGCGCGGCTCTCCCTGAGCGTGGTGACGAGCGCGGCCTGCTCCTGAAGCAGCGGATGGGGGTCGTCGCAGGCCGTGGCAGCCGGAAGGATCTGGCGGTCCAGGGCCATGACCTGCTTGATCAGCCCGGCGACTCCGGCGGCCGCCTTGGTATGGCCTATGTTCGCCTTAATGGAGCCGATCACCGCCGGAAATTGCGCGCCGGCCGCCCCGCGCACCCCGGCGATGGCCGCGATCTCCACCGGGTCTCCGACCGCCGTGCCGGTTCCGTGAGCCTCGAACAGCGGAACGGTCCCGGCATCGAATCCCGCGGCCGCATAGGCGCGCTCCATGGCCTGGGCCTGGCCGGCCTGGGTCGGTCGCGTCAGCCCTCCTTGGCCATCCGAGGAGACGCCCCAGCCGCGGATCACGGCGCGCGCCGTGCGGCCTTCGGCGCTGGCCTGCGCCGCCCGCATGAGGACGACGAAACCGCAGCCCTCGCCCGGCCAGAAGCCGTCCGAGCGCCGGTCGAACACTCGCATCACGCTTTTCGACAGCGCCCCGTTCCTGGCGAAACCGACAAGTTCGAAAGGATCCAGGCTGAGATCGACGCCGCCGGCCAGGACCAGGTCCACCTCCCCGCATTGCAACCTGCGGCACGCCGACGCCATCGCGAGCAAAGACGAGGCGCAGGCGCCGTCGACCGTATATCCCCCGCCCCGCAGATCGTGGTGATTGGCGATCCGGCCGGCGATCGTGTTGGCCAGTCCGCCGGCAAGGCTTTCTTCGTCGGGCGGCGGGAACGGCGCCTTGTAGCGCTCTTCGAAGCCCGCCAGAAACGCTTCCCGGCGCGCGGGGTCGAACCCTTCCCCGGCGAGCGCGGAGTCGAGCTGGCGCCGGACATAGGGCCAGCGATAGCGCAGCAGCCCGGCGCGGCTGAATTCGCCGGTGAGCGTATTGCCCACGACGACGCCGGTGCGGGCCCGATGGTCCGCCCCGCCCGCCAGCCCGGCATCCTCCAGCGCCTCGGTCGCGACGTCGAGGGCGAGCCAGTGAGTGAGGTCCGCAGCGGCGAAGGCCGAGGCCGGCACCAGGTGGCGCGCCCGATCGAAGCTGTAATTCTCAAGGACGGCCGCCTCGATCGGATAGATCGAATCCGACGGATCACACCGAGCCTCGTCGTAATCGGCCAGATCGAGCCGCTCGGCGGGCATTCGGCGGAAGGCGCGCCGCCGGGCCAACACCGTCTGCCACAGCGCCTCGGGTGAATCCGCATCGGGGAAGCGGCAAGCCATTCCGATCACGGCGATTCCGTCGCTCATGCGCTCAACTCTACCGCACAGCGCCGGCGGCCTCGCGCCCCGTTGGCCTGATGTTGGAAGATCGCGGTCCTTATCGCCGCCCGCCAGGCCTCATAATGGAAGCCGTCGCCGTCCGAAGCGGGGTTCGGCCGTGTCGCCGACGTGATCGCTGCCGCCGACCGCGCGTCCATGCCGCACAGCACCTGGCAGGCGGAGTCGGTGTGGCTCGGAATCGCGCCTCCTTCGAGATGCGCGGCGGCGGCAAAAGCGGCGCCCTGAGCGAGTTCCAGGCGGAATCCGCCCGCCACCTGCGCAAGGTCGGTCAGCTCCCGGGTTCCAGCTCCGCCTGCATAGGATGCGGCGAGGCCGATTCCGCTCCAGAGATCCGCCCGACGCTCCGGAACGAAGGATTCGACCGCCGAGCGCACCGCTCCGCCGGATGCTCCCATGGCGAACCAGAGGCCGCGGCCGAGGCCTTGGTCGAATGCACGGGCGGCATATCCGGCGGGCAGGCTCGGCCGGCGGTGCAGGTCGATCGAACGGTCCGCTTGAAAATAGGCGGAATGGAAGCCGTAGCCGTCCATCATCAGCCATCGCAACAGGGGGTCGACTCGGCCGAGGCGGCCGCGCAAGCGCCAGGACGTGCGGGCCAGCGCCCAGCCCGCTCCCACATAAGCCAGGTAGACATAGGGCTTGGCGGGGCCCGCGACAAAAGCAGCGAAACCGCGGCGGGGCCAAGGCGTCACCAGATCGAGCATTGCCAGGCCCATCGCCGCTCCTTCTACGACGAAGCCTCGCAGGTCCTCGGGAAACCCGGGAAGCTGCTCGAGGGCGGCTTCGCCGCGCCCGGTGGCGACGGCCGCGTTATAGCCTGCGATGAAGCTCCGCCCAACGGTCTCCAGCCGATCCCGCCGCGGCGTAGTGGTCGACCGGAAGCCCCGCACGTCGAACTCGGCCTCGTGCGGAGATATTCCAAAAAGTCCGAGGCGGGCGGCCTCAAGGCGGGTGCGGAGGAGATTACGAACAGCGGCGGACGCGCCGGCTGGTGCGCTATTATTTTTCGGATCGAAATCTATGTTGATAGATCCACGATTGAGCATTGCCCCTGCCGCCTGCTCAGAGTTGCGGGCATAACGGCATACTATTCAGCGATTTTCAATTGCTGTTTTTGCACGTCGTTTCCGAAATTTAACCTGTCAAAACCCGTCGAAAGCATTCCCCTGCCGCCTTTTCTCTTAAGCTGCATCACGGCGATTCAATTGAAGCGCCCGCGCGAGAACAGGCCCGTCTCGAGAGCAGAGTGCCAAGCTGCCTTCAGCGACTTGCCGCCGACTGTCGGAGTGGCGCTGTCTATCTTGAAATACCGGTCGACGATCTCTCCTTCGCAGACGACGTAGGTGAGTCTCGGCAGAGCCATCTCCCACTGTCCTTCGGACGTCGGCGCTCTCGGCCCGATCCTGTTTCCCGCCGGATCGACCGTGCCCGGCCGTACAGCCACCAAATCGATTGGGGTGAAGGCTTCGGCAGACTGCGCCGGCTGCGTCGTCGGCGCCGCCTCCAGAGCCATCGGCGGCGCCCGCCACGGCTGCACGGTCGAATAGCCCGGACCGTCCCCATAGAAACTGCCGGTTTCGGTGAAACGGAAGCCGTTTGGGGGATATTCGGCGCCCGTGCCGCGATAATCGCCCGCCAGCGCCAGAGCCACTCCTGAACGGCCCCTGCTGGCCGCAGCCGGCGCGGCCGGCTTCATGGACACCACCCAGTAGGCGCCGGTGGTCGCTGGCATCCGCGCTTCGGCCGCTTGCGCGGGCTCCGCTTGCCTTTTGCCCGGCAGCGAAGCCGCCGGCGACGCCAGACCGTCCCAGCCCTGATTGATCAGGTCGATCATCAAGGCCTCGCCCTTGCCGGCTTCGGGGCCAGACATGTCGAAATAAAGGAACGAGTTCGTCTCCACCGCCACCCCGGCGATCGTCAGCCGGCGCACCCAGGTGCCATGGAGCAACCGAGCCAGGTGCGCGACGCTGCCGTGCCCCGGCGCGGACAGCGCGGGATCCCGAACATTGGCACAGGCGCTCAGGTCGTCGTTGGCCCGAGCCTGTGCCGATTCCGCGGCATGGCCCTTCGGGTCGGTCGCCCTGCCCGCGGGATCCCGCGGCGCGTCCGCCTGCAGGGAGGCAGCGCATGCCGCCCCCGACAGCGCGATTACGCCGGCGGTAAAAAAAGCCGCCTTGCTGCGCAGTGCAGCGATGGTCGCTGATTTCATAGACGCATCACTCGGCTGGAGTCAGGCTGATCGGGCCCGCCACTCGAGAGTCGTACGGGGCCGGACGATGGCTGGGGCGCGGCGGCGCCGCGGCAAGGCCGAGCACTCGCTGCGAGGGCCGGACCCTGTGCTTGGGCAACTCCTCCGGCAGGCGCATGAACTGCTCGACGAGCCGGAGCGCCAGGGACGGCGGGATTGGCGCGTCGATCGGCTGCCTTGGCGCCAGGTGGAAGTGGATCGGGCTCGCCATGCCGCTGGCCGAGAGGTGGATCGGCGGCAATGCGGCCGCCTGCAAAGGATTTGGTTGGAGCAGGAAATCGACCATTTGCTCGTGCCAGCTGAGCCCAACGGCCATGACGAAGTAATCGCTGTCCTCCGGGACCGGCGGAAGCAGATAGGCACCCCCTTCACACAGAGCGCTCGCCACCGGATAGGCATTGGAGGGAGGTCCCAGGAAAAGAGCCACCACGGCGACTCCGGAAAAGCCGCTGGTCACACTTGTCGTTCCCCAGATGGAGCAGGCATCAGGAGCGTCGGGCGACGCAATCGCCGCTCGGCCATCGATCAGTCGGCGCAACTCGGCCGGATCGACTCTGGCCGCCAGACTGCGAATGCGCCGAGGCGAGCAGCCGACCAACGACACGAACCGATTGTTGAAGCTGCCGAGGCTGTTGTACCCGACGGCATAGCAGATATCGATGA
>DASVRK010000186.1:0-2274 GCA_036388655.1 Allosphingosinicella sp.
ACATCGTTGCCGCCGCCGCCCGACAGCCGGTTGATGCCGGAATTGCCGATGATGCTGTTGCCATATTCGTTGCCGGTGAGGTTGATCGCGGTGGTGGCGGTGCTGCGGTCGGTCAACAGCGCCTCGATCTCCGAACCCACCGCCAGCCGGTACGAGGTGCTGGTGCGGATCTTGTCGAAGTCGCCGGTCAGCCCTTCCATGACAATATCGCCGGCGCGGTCGACCAGATAGGTGTCGGACCCGTCGAGGCCGGTGAGGATGTCATTGCCGCCGCCGCCGTCGAGGATATTGAGGCCGGCATTGCCGGTGATCGCGTTGGCAAATTCATTGCCCGTGAGGTTAATCGCGGTGGTCAGCGCGGCGTCCGTGGTCTGCAGCCGCTCGACCTCCGAATCCTCCGCCAGAGCGTAGCTCACCCGGGCGAACACCCGGTCGATGTCGCCGGTCAGGCCCTCGAGGACGACGTCGGCGGCATCATCGACGAAATAAGTATCCGATCCGTCGAGCCCGGTCATCCGGTCGGCGGCGCCGCCGCCGTTGATGAAGTTGTCGCCCGCATTGCCGGTGATGGTGTTGGCGAACTCGTTGCCGCCGAGGTCGATGGCGGTGGTGAGCGCGGCATTGGCCGCCTGCAACCGCTCCACTTCGGAGCCGACCCCGAGCCGGAAGCTGACCGAGGTGAAGATCCGGTCGACGTCGCCGGTCGCGGCCTCGACGACCCGATCCGAACCGTCGTTGACGATATAATCGTCCGACCCGTCGAGCCCCGTCATGGTGTCGGCCGCGCCGCCGCCGTTGAGCAGATTCTCGCCGGCATTGCCGGTGAGGGCGTTGGCATATTCGTTGCCGAACAGGTCGATCGCGGTGGTGAGCGCGGCATCGGTCGTCTGCAGCCGCTCGACCTCGGAACCCGTCGCCAGCCGGTAGCTGACCGACGCGAACACGCGGTCCGCATCGCCGGTCAGCCCCTCGACCACCCGGTCCCCGGCATGGTTGACATAATAATTGTCGGAGCCGTCGAGGCCCGTCATCACATCGGCCTCGCCGCCGCCGTTGATGGTATTGACGCCGGCATTGCCGGTGATGGCGTTGGCATATTCGTTGCCGCCAAGACTGATCGCCGTCGTCAGCGCGGCATTGCTGGTCTGCAGCCGCTCGACCTCGGATAAGGCCGCCAGCGTGTAGCTTACCGAAGTGACCACGCGGTCGGCATCGCCGGTCAGCCCCTCGATGACCTGATCGTCGGCATCGTCGACATAATAGATATCCGAGCCGTTGAAGCCGCGCATGATGTCGGCGGCGCCGAAGCCGTTCAGCAGATTGTCGGCGCTATTGCCATTGAGCCGGTTGGCCCGGTGATTGCCGATGCCGTTGATCTGGGCGAAGCCGGTGAGCGTGAGATTCTCGATCTCCTGGCCGCGCAGGTCGAAGGTGACCGAGGCCTGCACCACGTCGATACCGCCGCCCACGCCCTCGACCACCCGGTCGCCGGCGTGGTCCACGATGTAGGTGTCGTTGCCGCCGTAGCCGGTCATGGTGTCGGCACCATTGTCGCCGGCGATGCGGTTGTCGGCGCCATTGCCGACGAAATTGTTTAGGTCGGTAATCTCGACGAACACATTCTGTTCGTCAAACCCGCCATTGCCGTCCGAGACGCGCACGGTGACGCCGTAGACGTTGCCGCCGCCGGAAGCGGTCGGGTTCTCGAAATCGGGCGCGGCCAAGAAGCTGAGCACGCCATTGTCGGCGTTGATCTGGAACTTCGCGGAATCCTGGCCGCCGGAGATCGACCAGGTCAGCGTCTCCCCCGCATCGGGGTCGGCCGCGGTCAGCTGGGCGATCAGATTGCCATTCTCCTGGAGGCTGAGATTGGCGAAGGAGCCGCCGCCGCTCGACGTGATCGACGGCGCGACATTCGGCCCGTGCGTGCCGGCGGCGTCGGTGATCGTCTCGATGCCCTGTGCGAAGATCGCGTTGCGCTGCTGCGCGGTGAGGGCCTCATCGTTGACGGTCAGGCTGTCATAGCCGCCCCCGCCATTGACCAGCAAAGCATGGGCGGCGGTGTCGACGATGAACGCCGTGCCCGCGCCGCGCACCGTCTGGATCGCCTCGAGCTCGTTGATGGTGACGCCGCTGAGATCGAGCCGCGCGCTCGCGGTTTCGATGCGGTCCGTGTCGGCGCCGCCGTTGATCGACTCGCCGGCCTCCGCGTCGCCGTCGGCGAGGTAGAAGAAGTCGAAGCCCGCGCCGCCGCTCAGCGTGTCGCGGCCGGTG
>DASVRK010000187.1:0-14465 GCA_036388655.1 Allosphingosinicella sp.
GTCACGCGGATCTGCGCGACATTCTCGTCGGCCGCGATGTTGACCGTGTCGTCGCCCTCGCCGAGGTCGACGCGGTCCATATCGTCGGTGGAGAGGTTGTAGACCAGCGAATCGTCGCCGCGGCCGCCGGCGATATAATCCCGGCCGAGCCCGCCGTGGAGCCGGTCGTCGCCAAATCCACCGAACAGCCGGTCGTCGCCGAACCCGCCTTCGAGATAGTCGTCGCCGGTGCCGCCGCGGATGGTGTCGTTGCCCATGCCGCCGTTGATGTAGAGGTTGCGATCCTCGTCGGCATAGTCGAACCGGTCGTCCTGGCTGGTGCCGAGCAGCACGACCTCGAACTGGTCGCCGCGCTCGACGCCGTCGATCAGGTCGCGGACGTCGAAGGTTATGCCCGGGCTGGCGCTCTCGAAGCGGATGCCTTCATCGTCGAACCGGCTGATCTGGCCGGTGACGAAGCCCTGGCCGTCCTCGGCCTGCACCCGCACGGCGAGGCCACCATCCTGGCCGCTCATCGTGCCGCTGTCGTTCGGATTGCCATTGCCCACTTCGGAGCTGGTGAAGGTAATCCGGACCTGGTTGGGCAAGGTCGGCGGAGTGGCCTCGATGATCACCCGGTCGAGCCCGGAGCCGGTATTCTGCTGCACCGGCTCGTCGGTGGTGATGTTGAACCTGACGGTTTCAGCCATGGCGGCTTGAGTTTGAGCGTCCCTGCGGTTGTCGGCCATAATCTCGATACTCCCTGAAGCGCGCGCGCGCTGTCGTCACAAGCCCGGCGGTGCCGGGCGAAGGGTCCTTTGCGGACGGCCGGTCGGCCTTTCCCTTCGGCGCGAGATACGAAGCAGGCGGCGAATGGATGCATTCGAGCGGCAGGCGGTTCGCCGGAAGGGACGATGCGAAAGACGGGCGCCAAGCCGTTGTGCTGGGGCCGAAACGATCGCTGCGTGTTTGGCGCCCTTACCGCCGGTCGAGGCGGCCGGTCCAGGTGCGGAAATAGAGCCGTCCGCGCTTGATGGTGCCTTGGTAGGAGCCGCCCGAGGAGCAATCGATCTTGTAGATTTCGAGCGTCCGCCCGTCCGGCCGCTGCAGCTGGCGCGCCGAAGCAACGCTGCCGCAGGCGAAGCCGGCGCGTCGGATGTGGCCGGCCCAGGGCGCGACGCTGGTTTCAGGCCGGGCCGGCAGCAGCCGCATTCGCGCCGCCTCGCCCGATGCGACCGCCTCGACTTCATCCGCGCCCGCGGGCGCCGGCGCCGGCGCCGCGGCCTCGGCCACGGCTTCCTTCTCCGGCGGAGCCTTGTCGGCGGCCTTCTCCGCGGGCGGCGGCGGCGGCGGCGGGGCGGGCAGCTCCGCAGCCTTGGCCGGGGGCGCGGCCTCAGGCTCTACCGCGGGCTCGGCAGCGGCGCTGTTGCCCGGTGCTTCGGGCGCGGCTTCGGGAGCGGGCAGCTCAGCTTCCGGCAAGGCAATGGTGAGGCCGGCGCTCTCCTCGGCCAGTTCGGCCGTCACGCCCTCGGACTGGGAGGGGCCGCAGGCCGCCAGCGTAGCGCATCCCAATAAGCCGATCATAAGCCGCACCGCGATTCTCCCGCCTTGCCAAGGGCGAGGCTAGCTCAGTCGGGCGGCCTTTGCCCATCCCTTCCGGCGCCATGACGTCATTCTTGGAGCGCGGGTCCGGCGCCCGGGGATCAGGGAAGCTCCCGCGCCGCCGCCAGCACCGCCTCGGCGTGGCCGGGAACGCTGACCTTGCGCCACACCCGCTTGATGACGCCGTCGCTGTCGATGAGGAAGGTGGCGCGGTCGATGCCCATATATTTGCGGCCGTAGAGGCTCTTCTGGACCCAGGTGCCGAACGCCTCGCAGACCGAGCCGTCCGGGTCCGTCGCCAGCGGGATCTTGAGGTCATATTTGTCGATGAACTTGCGGTGCTTCTTCGCTTCGTCCTTGGAGACGCCGAGGATCCAGGTGCCGGTACGCTCGAATTCGCCGGCCAGCGCGGTGAAATCCTGCGCCTCGCGGGTGCAGCCGGACGTGTCGTCCTTCGGGTAGAAATAAAGCACCAGCTTGTTGCCGCGGAAATCGGCCGGGCTGACCGATTGCCCCTCCATTCCCAGGAGCTTCACGTCGGGTACCGGATCGCCTTCCTCGAGCATGTCACTCTCCCTCGAACGACGCGACCGCGCGCCACAGCTCGAACACCCTCTGCCTCGCCTCGTCATGCGCGGCAAGCAAAGCCGCCCAGTCGGCGGCGCCGCAGGCCTTGGCGACCAGACCGCGCGAGGCCGGCGGCGGCTCGGCCGAGCTTGGCGAGACCAGCCGGAAAGTCACCAGCATCCGGGTCAGCAGCCGCAGCGCGGGGTCGATTCCGTCGGAGACCAGGCCTTCCGCCGCCAGCGCCGCCAAGGCGTCCTCCAGCCGCGGAGAAAGGCCGACGCGGTGGCGCAGCTGCAGGGTATGGACCGCGAATTCCAGGTCGACGAGGCCGCCGTCGCCGAGCTTGATGTCGAACGGACCGCCAGGCGGCTTGTGCGCGGCGATGTCGGCCCGCATCCTGGCCGCGTCGGCGGTGACCTTCGCCGGATCGCGCGGCATCGCCAGCGTGGCTTCCACGATCCGCGCGAGGCTCGCCCGCGCCTCCGGCGAGCCGTAGACCGGCCGGGCCCGGGTCAGCGCCATATGCTCCCAGGTCCAGGCGCGCTCCCGCTGATATTCGGCGAAGCTGGGCAGCGAGATCGCCAGCAGCCCGTCCTTGCCCGAGGGCCGGAGGCGCGTGTCGACCTCGTAGAGCGGCCCGGCGGCGGTCGCGACGCTGAGCGCGGCGGTGACGCGGGGCGCGAGCCGGTTGAAATAATCGGAGGCGCGAAGCGGCTTGCGGCCGTCCGACTCGGCCTCGTGGGTGCCGCTGAACAGATAGATGAGATCGAGGTCGGAGGCATGAGTGAGCGCTTCCCCGCCAAGCCGGCCGAGGCCGAGGATGACGAGCTCGGAGCCCGGGACGCGGCCATGGGCCCGCTCGAATTCGGCGACGGCGGCGTCGGCAAGCACGTTGATCGCCGCCTCGGCGACGCGCGAATAGCCCTCCGCCACTTCGAGCGGATCGCGGCGCGCCACCACCAGCTGGACGCCGAGGGCGAACCGGCGCTCGTTCACCCGGCGGCGGACGCGGTCCAGCACCAGCTGATAATCTTCGCCGGCGCGCTCGGAGCGGGCGAAATCGCGGATCAGCTGCGCCGCCGGCGGCGCCGGCTGGAAGGCGCTGGCGTCGATCAGGCCGTCCAGCAATTGCGGCCGCCGCCCGAGCTGTTCTGCCAGAGCCGGGGCATGGCTGAGCACCGTCGCGAGCAACTGCGCCAATCCGGGCCGCGCCTCGAGCAGCCGGTAGAAATTGACCCCGCTCGGCAGCCGGCCGACGACGTCGTCGAATCGGTTCATCGCCCGCATGCTGTCGGGCGACGCGCCGAAGGCGTCGATCAGCACCGGCAGCATCGCTTCGAACGCGCCCCGCGCCGGCGCGGTCCGCAGCGAGCGGGCGCGTCCCGAGCGCCAGCTTTCGATGCGCAGCCGCCCGGCGACGGGATCGTCGAAACCGGCCCGCGCCAGCCGCGCTTCCAAAGCCGCGCTGTCGTGGGGGAGCCGGTCGCCACCGCCTTCCCCCAATTCGTCGTAGATCGCCGCCACCTCCGCCACTGGCTCCGCCAGCAGGTCGAGCAAAGCGGGCGCGCCGTCGAGGCCGTGGAGCTGAGCCACATTGTCGAGCGCGGCGGCGCCGGCGGGCAGGCTGTGGGTCTGCCGGTCGTCGACCATCTGCAGCCGATGCTCCATCGTCCGCAGCAACCGGTAGACCCTGGCGAGCGTCTCGGCCTGGGGGACCGGAATGCGGCCGGCGGCGGCGAGCGCGGAAAGCGCGTTGAGCGTCGCCGCCGGCCGCAGCCCGGGTTCGCGCCCGCCGTGGATCAATTGGTGCATCTGCGCGAAAAACTCGATCTCGCGTATCCCGCCGCGCCCGCGCTTGAGGTCGAAGCCGGGACCGAACCGCTGGCCCTGCGCATAATGGTCGCGGATCCGCCGCGTGATCGAGTGGAGCTCGCCGATCGCGCCGAAATCGAGCGAGCGGCGCCAGACGAACGGGTGGATCGCCTCCATGAAATAGCGGCCGAGCGCGGGATCTCCGGCCACCATTCGGGCGCGGATGAAGGCCGCCCGCTCCCACGGCAGCGCGCTCGATTCATAATAGCTGATGGCGGCATCGACCGGCAGCGCGATCGGCGTCACTTCCGACGAGGGGCGCAGCCGCAGGTCGACCCGGAAGACGTACCCTTCGCCGTCCCTTTTCTGAAGGAGGTCGACCAGCCGCTGGCCGATCCTGACCGCCGCCTGGCCCGCATCCTCGCGCGGCTTCAGCGGCAGCGTCGTTGGATCGAACAGGAAGAGGACGTCGATGTCCGACGAATAATTGAGCTCGCGGCTGCCATGCTTGCCGAGCGCGATCACCGCGAAGCCGGTCGGGCTCGCGCCAGGCGTACGGGCCTCGATAATGGCCGACAGCGCCTGCTCGAGCGCGAGGTCGGCGAGGTCGGAAAGCGCCTCGACCACCTGCTCCAGCGTCAGCGCGCCGGCGAGGTCGCCGATGCCGAGCGCCAGCGCGGTCGCGCTGCGCTCCCGCCGCAGCGCGGCGGCCAAGTCCGGCGCGCCATCGCCCGCCGTCCGGGCCGCCGCCAGCGCCGCATCGACCGAGCCTCCGGCCAGCGCCTCGGCGACCGCCGGGAACGCATCGAGCTGCAATTTCAGGAACGGCGAATGCGCCCGCGCGCGGCGGAGCGCGTCGTCAATGTCCCGGTAACCCTCTGTCTCCACCATGCCACAAAACAGAGCAGTTCCGTTCTTGCCGCGCAACATTTGCAACCGCGATGGCCCGCGAACGTTCTAACCTGTGTGAATATGATGAACCCGAGAAGAGAAGCGATGGTCAATGCTTCCTCACGCCGCTTCGTGAAAGTGGCGCCGCCGACGGTCCATACCGGAGTGGGCAATGCCTTGCGCGAAGCCTTCGCGATGGACGGACAGGTGCGCTCGCTGCAGATGTTCGAGGATCTGCTCGCGAAGCTCGACTGACCTCAATCCTGCGGGTCGCGGTCCCGGCTAAGGTCGTCGACCTCACTCATGATCGACTGCAGCGCCGTCTTGTTGGCGTCGGTCTCATGGTCCCGGCGCGAGGGCAGCTTGCCTTCGGCGAGCAGGGTCTCGAGCGCGACCCGGCCGCGGGCCACCCGGCTCTTGATCGTGCCGACCGCGCAGCCGCAGATTTCGGCGGCTTCCTCATAAGCGAACCCGCCCGCCCCGACCAGGATCAGCGCTTCGCGCTGCGGCTGCGGCAAGTGCATCAGCGCGCGCTGCAGGTCGCCGAGCTCGACATGACGATCCTGGCTGGCGGGCGCGGCGAGCAGCTTCGAGGCGGTCAATTCGTCCCACTCGCCCTTGAAGCGGGCGCGGCGCATCTGGCTCAAGAAGAGGTTCCTGAGGATGATGAAGGTCCAGGCGCGCATGTTGGTGCCGGCCTGGAAGCGTTTGCGGGCCGCCCAGGCCTTGAGCAAGGTCTCCTGGACGAGGTCGTCGGCGAGGTCGCGGCTGCCCGACAGCGAGCGGCCGAAGGCGCGCAGATGGGGGATGACCTGGCCGAGCTGATCCTTGAACTCATTGTCCGGCAGCGGCACCGGCTCTTCGCGCGGCACCTCGGCTACATCGTCCTCGTCGATCAACGCTGGCTTCTCGCCCGCCATTCAACTGCCCCAAAAATGGTGGTTATGCCCTCGCGAAACCGGACGCCAACGCCAGGCAGCCGCCCGATAATGTTTCGGAAATGTAAGAGGCTAGCGCCAGACAAACAAGATGAGCGCGAACAGGATGATGACCAGCACCAGCCCGATCGACAGGACGTAGCGCGTCATGTGCGGCGTCGTGCCGCCGCGCGCCTCGGTCTTGCCAATGTGGGGGCTGCCGTCATCCATGGGGTTTGCGCATCCTGAACTAACTGGAACTATCCGGGCGCAACGCCCGCTGCGGACGCCGGTTCCGGACTTTCTTTACGCGGCCGGAACCGTCGCGCTGTCGAAGAACAAAGCCTGGGCGATGGCGGCCTTTACGGTCGAGCGCTGGAACGGCTTGGTGATGAGGAAGGTCGGCTCCGGCCGCTCCCCGGTCAACAGGCGCTCGGGAAAGGCGGTGATGAAGATCACCGGAACCGAGAATTCCTGGAGGATGTCCTTGACCGCGTCGATGCCCGAGCTGTCGTCGGCGAGCTGGATGTCGGCGAGGACCAGGCCCGGCCGGCGCGCCATCGCCTGGCTGACCGCCTCGTCGCGAGTGACGGCGACGCCGGTGACGGTGTGGCCGAGGTCGCGGACGATCGTCTCGATATCCATCGCGATGATCGGCTCGTCCTCGATGATCAGCACTTCGGCCCGGGTCTGGCGCTCGATCTCGGCGAGCGCTTCGGCGACAAGGTTGTCGACCTCCTCGGCCGAGGCGCCGATCAGATAGCCGGTATCCTCGGGCGTGAAGCCCTCCATCGCGGTCAGCAGCAGCGCCTGGCGGGACAGCGGCGTGATCCGCGCCAGCCGCGCCTGGGCGATGCCCTCCGCCTCGCTGGCGTCCAGCGAGCTCGGATCGTCCTCGATATTGGCCGACGACCAGATTGCGTGGAACGTGCGGTAGAGGCCGAGCCGGGCATCGACGTCGCGAGGAAAATCGTCGGGCGCGGCGACGATCGCCTCGAGGGTCGCCCGCACGAACGCGTCGCCATGCGCCTGCGTGCCGGTGAGCGCGCGGGCGTAACGGCGGACGAAGGGAAGGTGGGGCGCGAGTTCCTGACCGAGCGACATGACCGTTACGACTCCTATGCGATACTTGAGGGGCCTTCTGATTGGCTGGAAGGCGCTTGGCAAGCCCAGCCGGACACCCCCCGGAGGGGCGGACAGGCTGGTTCGGAATCGTCCGGGCCCGCTCCTCTCGAAAGGCTGGAACCATTAAGCGAGTTTTTTGTTTCCATGCCGATCCGGGCCTTATAGGTGGCGGGTTGCTGGGGTCTGTCCAGTCTCGGCGGGAGGCAGCCGAGGCCCACGGCGGGTCCCTATTTTCACGATGGAGCGGGCGCGGCGACGGCCGCGAGGGGTATACAGAATTTGACCTTCGCACATGACAAGGATGCCGGTAGCGGGCGCAAGCCCGATCGCGCCGCCGCGTCCGATGCCGGCGAACGGACGCCGCCGAAAGGCCGCAAGCGCCCGGTCACGCCCGAGCTCGGACATGCGCTGAGGAACGCTTACCAGCGCACGATCGACGAAGACATTCCGCCCGAGATGCTCGATCTTTTGGGGAAGCTCGGATAAAGCCCCACCGACAGACGTTCGGAACCCCGTGAGCCAAGAACAACCGAGCCACGAAGAACAAGGCTGGTTCGCATCGCGCTTCGCGCGGCTATCGACCGGGCTGAAAATGTTCCTCATCCTCAGCCTGGCGCTGTTTCCGCTGGGGCTGATCGCCATCCTTGCCTCATTGGAAAGCGCCCGCGACAACAGCGCCGGCCGCGCCCAGCACATATTCGGCCGGCTGGAGGTCAAGGCGCAGCGGATCAACTCGTTGCTGTCGCGAAGCTCCGGCACCATCCGCGCCGCCAGCGCCGCGATCGCCGTCAGCCCCGGGTCGGACGTCTGCCGCGTCACCCTCGCCCGGCTCGCCCGCGCCCAAGTCACCACCGGCCGCTACGCCCTTTACGGCGGCGGCCCGCGGCCGCGCTGCGCGACTCCCGGCTTCGCGCCCGCGCCGATCGCCAATCCGGAGCGCCGGCCCTCGATTATCGAGATCAGCCCCGACGGCAGGATCCTGCGCTTCGCGCTCTATGACGACGCCGACAATCCGGAGGGCATGGGCGAATTCACCCGCGAGAGCCTGGCCGAGCTCACCCTGCTCCCCGGCACCCGCGGCAATTTCGACCTCGAGCTGCTGCAGGGCGGCCGCGGCATGATGCTGCGGAACGGCTATCAGGGCGGCCCGCTGGTCCAGAGCGTCACCGGCACCGAGCCGGTTGCGGGCGACCGTCTCCAGCTCCGCATCCGCCAAAGCGCGGTGCCGATCAGCCCGGTCGAGCTGCTGATGATCCTGCTGCCGGTGATGATGTGGCTGGGCGCCGGCATCATCGGCTGGCTGATCCTCGACCGGCTGCTGCTGAAGCCGCTGGTGCGGATGCAGCGCGCCGTCGCCGCCTACCGGCCCGGCGACCAGCATCTCGACCTGCCCGCAATCTCCTCCCCCGCCCGCGAGATCGGCGAGCTCGGCGCCGCCTTCGACCGCGTCACCCAGACCGTCGCCCGCCACGAAGCCGAGCTCGAAGCGGCGGTCGAGCGCCAGCGGCGGCTGGTGCGCGAAGTCCACCACCGGGTGAAGAACAACCTCCAGGTGGTGGCGTCGCTGCTCAACCTCCACGCCCGCGGCGTCGCCAACGAGGAGGTCGCCGCCGCTTATGCCTCGATCCAGCGCCGGGTCGACGCGCTCGCCGTCGTGCATCGCAACCATTATGCGGAGCTCGAGGAGAATCGGGGGGTCGCGCTGCGCTCGCTTATCTCCGAGCTCGGCGCCAACCTTCGCGCCACCGCCCCCGCCTCGGCCGGCGCGATGGCGATCCGGATCGACATCGAGCCTTATTACGCGACCCAGGACGTCGCCGTCTCGGTCGCCTTTCTGATCACCGAGCTGGTCGAATATGCGATGTTCTGCGGCGCCCGCGCGGTCAGCATCTCGCTCACCGGCGGCCGCGGCCCGGCGGCCTTGCTGGCGGTGGAATCGGACAGCCTCATCGCCGGGGCCGAATGCGCGCCCGAACTCACCGAGCGTTTCGAGCGGATCGTCACCGGCCTGTCGCGACAGCTCCGCTCGACGCTCGACCGCGACGCCGAGCGCGGCCGCTACGCGCTCGAGATCGCCGTCGTCGACAAGGCCGAGCGCTGAGGCAGGGTGAGCCGCTGTAAGCGGCGGTCGATCCTATCAACCCGTCGCCCCCGACTGATCGGGGGTGTCCCTTCGTCAACGGCCCGAAGGAAGGCAGATGCCGGATCAAGTCCGGCATGACGAACAGGGCGGCTAGCCCGAGCTGTCCTCCGGGCGGTCGAGATCGTCGGCGCGCGGCGGGCGTCCGACCGAGCGGCGCTTGGCGTCTTCGACCGTCCCCGCGCTCTGCCCCAGATCATGGGCGGTATCGACGTTGCGGCGCTCGTCCTGGTGGACGCCGTCAATGTCGGAATGGGGCGTGGATTGCGGCGGTTTGGCCATCGGTTTCGGTTCCTTTCCCCGGCTGAACCAGCCGATCCGGCGGCGGTTGCGCCTGGGTCGGTTATGCCCCGGACTTTTTTTGATAATAAGCGATTTTTTTCAGCTCGTCGCGGAACCCCCGCCCGGCTTCGTCGTTCTGCTCTTCGGATAGTGACCTTTTGCCCCCCCGCTCTCGCTATCCAGAACATGAGCCCGGACGCGCCAACCTCCCCCCCCCCCGGTTGCGCCTCCGGGCTCAACATTTTTGAGCTCCCCCCTCCATCGTTGCATCTCCCCCGCATATTTTTGCGCGGCGGCTCTTCCGGTCGCGCCGCGCTTGCTGCTAACGTGACGGAGACGAAACGATGCGCCCGTCACGCGGGGGGAACCAAGCCCGGCCCGGACGCATTTACCCGTCGCCTCGCGCGCCGGTTTCCGGCGTCCGCGCTCGAACGTCAGGAGACAGACATGCGTAAGATTCTCGCGATTTTCGCCCTTTCCACGAGCCTCGCGCTCGCCGCCTGCAACACCGTCGAAGGCGTCGGCGAAGACGTCCAGTCGGCCGGCGAAGCGGTCGAAGACGCCGCCGATTGAGCCCATTTCCTTTCGGAAATCGGAAAGGCGTCGCCCCCCCGGGGCGGCGCCTTTTTCGTTGCCGCGCGCCCCGGCGCTCAGACGACGAATTCGGCCGCCGTCAGCGCGATCGCCCCGTCGAGCCGGATCATGAAGTCCGCTTTGCCGTCGCCGTCGACGTCGCCGCTCACCAAAGTCGCGCCATTGGCGTGATGCCAGCGCAATTCGCCGGCCGTGCCCGAAAAGGCAGCCTCGCCGACGAAGGTGAAGCGATCGTCCGCGCCGCCGGCGACCGCATCGACCGCGCGAAGGTTGATCCTGTCGGCCGCCGCCTCGAACCCGGCTATCCGGTCGGCGCTACGGGCGACGGCGCCGCCGAAATCCCCGTTCGCGAACAGGAACTGGTCGGCCCCCGCTCCGCCGAGGGCGAAATCGCGCCCGGCGCCGCCAGCCAGGCGATCCGCTCCGGCGCCGCCGGCCAACCGGTCCGCCCCATCGAGGCCTGAGAGAAGATTGGCGCCGGCATTTCCGGTCAATGCGTCGGCGAAGGCTGAGCCTTCGAGACGCTCGACGCCGAGCAACGTGTCCAGGCCCGCCAGCGTGTCCTGCGCCCCCGCAACGGCAAGGCTGGCGCGCACGCCCGCCGCGGCGGACCTGAAGGACGCAGTGTCGAGACCGGCGCCTCCATCCAGGCGATCGTCGCCGCCGCCGCCTTCGAGCCGGTCGGCGCCGCTGCCGCCGTCCAGGCGGTTGGCCCCGCCGTCGCCCGTCAGCGCGTCGGCAAAGGACGACCCGATCAGGGCCTCGACCTCACTCATATTTTCCCAGCGCTGAAGCGCCTCGATGTAGCGGCCCTGGTTGAGAGCCACGGTCACGCCGCGGGCCTCGCCTTGGTAACTGACGGTGTCGAACCCGTCATGGCCCTGGTAGGTGTCCGCGCCCTCGCCGCCGGCCAGCAGGTCGTCGCCGACGCCGCCGTTCAGCAGATCCGCGCCGAGCCCGCCGCTCAGCGCGTCCGCGTCCCAGCCGCCATAAAGTTGGTCGGCATGGTCCCCGCCGTCCAGCACATCGTCGCCCCAGCCGCCGCTGAGCTCGTCGCGGCCGGCGCCGCCAGCGAGCCGGTCGGCGCCTTCGCGGCCGTTGAGAAAATCGTCGCCGCCGCGGCCGTCGATCGAGTCGCGCCCGCCAATGCCGAGCAGGATGTCGGCGGTCTCGGACCCGGTCTGGCTGAGCCGCCGCGCCGCCGGGTCCCACGACCAGCTTGCCGCCTGCCCGCCGTCGGCATCGGCGTCGCCGTAGAGGAACTGGACGGCGTCCCGGTCGAGCGGCCCGAGCACGTCTCCCGGAAAGCCGTCCGAGGAATAGCTCATCACCGTCTCGCCATAATGGTCGCGGTCCGGGTCCAGAGTGGGCGAGCCCTCGAACGGATGCTTGAGGCCGATGGCGTGGCCGATCTCGTGAAGCTGGATGTGAAGATCGTCGGCCCAGCGAAAATCGAGGAACACGTCGCTCTGGAAGCCGCCGTCGCCATATTGGCCGCCCGGCAGATAGGCGAAGGCGGCGTCGAACTGGTCCGGCGTCACGAGAGCGAGGTCGAACGACATGAACTTGATGTCGCCGTCGCCGGGAGCGACTTCGAAAAAGGTGAGGCCGCAAGCCTCGCCCCAGGCGGCGATCGCCTCCCGGGCGACCGCTTTTTCCGCCTGCGTCATCGGGCGGAAGCTTGCCAGCCCTTCCTCCGGATAGACTCCCTCATAATAATCGGGGACGCTGGTCGGGAAGGAGAAGCTGCAAAAGGCGCCGATCCCGGAGCGGCCGTGCAGCGACGAGCCGGAGATGAGGGCGGTATAGTCGCTGACCGTGGCCTCGTTCGCCTCGGCGCGGGCGAACGCCTCACCTTCGATCCGCGCTGTGCGGCCCCATGGCTCGAACTGGTCTCGCATGGCGCCCTTTCAGTCCTGCGGTGCCCGATATTGCCCGCTTCCCCGGCTCGCGGCTAGACCAGATCGTCGGGGATGAACCAATAAGGCCGCGCGAAGCGACGGGCGCGTCCGAGCTGGTAGGGAAGAACGAAGCCGCGGCGCTCGTGCGGCTCGGCCGCGCTGTTGGCGCGAGCGGCGTCGCGCCAGCCTTCCAGATCCATCGAATCGGGCAGCGCCCCGCCGAACAGCTGCCACCACAAACGCCGCTTGAACTCGAAGATCGCCTCGCCTTCTTCGGTCCACAGGAAGCCGAGCTCGGTATCCCATTCGAAACTTCGGCCGTTGATGTTGGCCGACGAGAGCAGGCAGGTCGCATCGTCGGCGATCAGCAGCTTGGAATGGATGTGGATCAGCCCCGATCCGAAGGCGGTGCCGCGGGTCTCCTCAAACCCCTCCTCGCTGCGTTTCACCGCCTCGTGCTTGGCGAGCGTGAACAGCCCGACCCGCTGCGGGCCCGCTTTTTCAAGCAGCCGCCCAAGCGCGCGCGCCTGCAGATATTCGCCGTGGCGATGGGCGAGATTGTCGGTCTGGCCCTCGAAGGCGATCTCCTCGGGCGTGTTGGCGACGAGGATGATGACTTCGAGCTCGGCGGTTGAGCTCAGCGCCTCCTCGATCCAGTCGGCGGCCGCCTCGGAGCGGAAGAATTGCGCTTCGACGTAGAGCTGCCGCTTGGCCGAGAGGATCAGCTCCCGGTGCGCGGCCTTGAGCTCGCGAATGCCGTGCACCGGTCCGGTTGCGAAGAAAGAGGCGGATTTGCGCGAGAGCGTCCGGACCAGCTGGACCTTGGCCTCCCCTGCCCGCTCCGGCTCGGCGATGCCCTCGATGGGCACCTCGGAGAGCGGATCAAGCATCAGCCGGCGGCCGCACTCGCCGGTCCATTCGCCGACGGTGTCGCGGTAGCGCGGCATTTCCCGGTTCCACAGCCGCGCGAAATGGCGGGCGGCGTCGGCGACCACCGGCCCTTCGACCAGCGCCGAAATGTCGTGCCAGGTCTGGTCGGCGCGTTGCCGGTGGCGGCGGTCGTCCCAGCGCCGTTCGTCGAGGTCGAGCCCGCCGATGATCGCCTTTTGCCGGTCCACCACCACGAACTTCTGGTGATAGGTGGCCGGCCACAGCCGCGGCGGCGGCGCCGGCTTCCAGCTCTTGGGCTTGCCCTCGTGCCAATCGACATGGCGCCACAGGCCCGGCCGCGTGTCGAAGCCGCCATCGTCATGCTCGTCCTTGGCGAGCAGCTCGGCCACCACCTTGCGGATGCGGCGGCGCAGCAGCAGCCGGAGCAATTGCCGCCAGCCCCAGCCGAGCTCGCCTTCATGCTGGACGATCATCAGCTGGAGCCGCTCGGGATGGCTGTCGCCAAGCTCCTCGACCAGTTCGCGGATGCGGCGGTAGGTGTTCCACGATCCGGCATGGAGATGGTCGGCCAGCACCGGCTCGAAATCGGCGAGCAGGATGCGGACCTCGACGCCGCGGCGGACCGCGTCGCGGATCAGTTGCGCCCAATCCTCGATGCCGGCCGCCACGGCGCGCTCGGAGCGAGTCTTGGTGTTGGGGTCGAAGACGCGGAAGGAGAGCCACACCGATTGCCGGGCGTCGAGCACGAGATGCTCGAGCATCGGATACATGTCGGCGGCTTCGATGAGCGGGGTGACGCGGCAACCTTCGCGCGGCGGCGGCGGATGCGTCCAGCCGGGCCCGTCCTCCACCGCGAGCAAGGCGTTGCTCCGATCCAGAAAAGGGGGCTCCACATACATTGCGGGACCGCGAGGATCGGCTTCGGCCACTACAAAAGCTCACTCCCTGTGGTCTCGCGCGCCCGGCGGCGCTCGGTGAACCAGATCGCAATCAACGACAGTTCGTAGAGCACGATCAGTGGCACGGCGAGCATGAACTGCGACAGAACGTCGGGCGGAGTGGCGACGGCCGCGATGATGAAGGCGACGAGGATGGCGTAGCGGCGGCCGCGCTTCAGCTGGTCGCGGGTGACGAGGCCGGCCCGCTCGAGCAGCATCAGCAGCACCGGCAGCAGAAAGGCGATGCCGAAGGCGAGGATGAAGTGCATCACCAGGCTGAGATATTCGCCGACCGCCGGCAGCGCCTCCTGCTCGATGCCGCCGAGATTGCCCTGGAAGCTCAGGAAGAAATGAAAGGCGTAGGGCATCACCCCGTAATAAGCCAAGGCCCCGCCGAGCGTGAACAGCACCGGCGTCGCGATCAGGAACGGGAGGAACGCCCGTTTCTCCTTGGAGTAGAGGCCGGGCGCGACGAACAGCCAGATCTGGTTGGCAATGACCGGAAAGGCCAGGAAGAAAGCGGCGAACACCGCCACCCGCACCTCGACGAAAAAGGCCTCGTAAAGCTTGGTGTAGACGAGCTTGCCCTCGCCGGGCGGGAACGCCTTGACGAGCGGCTGGGCGAGAAAGGCGAAAATGCGGTCGGCGAAATAGAAGCAGACCCCGAACGCCGCAAACAAGGCGGCAAACGACCACATCAGCCGCCGCCTGAGCTCGATCAAATGCTCCATCAGCGGAGCCTTGGTGTCGTCGGGCTCGCTCATGGCAGCGCCCGATCGTCGCCGTCGGCGCGCGGCGGCGGCATCTCGCCCTCGACGGGAGCGGG
>DASVRK010000188.1:0-2784 GCA_036388655.1 Allosphingosinicella sp.
CCACCACAAGACCGAAGCCTGCTTCAAGGCTTTCGGCCGGGCCCTGCGCCAGGCGCTTGCCCGGGACGGCGATGCCCTGCCGAGCACGAAGGGCGTTTTGTGATGAGATCCTCCCCGGGACGGGGAGGGGGACCATGCGCAGCATGGTGGAGGGGGGCGAGCGCAGCGAGCGGGGAGGCCGGGGGCCCCCTCCACCACCGCCGCTGCGCGGCGGCGGGCCCCCTCCCCGTTCCGGGGAGGAGCTTGCTCACAGCACGCCCTTGGTGCTCGGGACGCCGCCGCCGTCACGGGCCACCGCCTGGCGCAGCGCGCGGCCGAACGCCTTGAAGCAGGCTTCGGTCTTGTGGTGGTCGTTCTCGCCCGCGACCCGGACATGGATGGCGGCGCCGAGGCTGTCGGCGAGCGAGCGGAAGACGTGGCGGGTCATCTCGGTCGGATAGGCGCCGATATGGCTCGCCTCGAAGCTGCCGTCGAAGACGCTGTAGGGTCGGCCGGAGAGGTCGATCAGCACATGCGCCTCGGTCTCGTCCATCGGCAGCGAAAATCCGAACCGGCCGATGCCGCGGCGGCCTTCCAGCGCGCGCGACAAGGCGGTGCCGAACGCGATCGCGCAATCTTCCAAGCTGTGATGGGCATCGATGTCGAGGTCGCCTTCGCAGGACAGGATCAGCGAGAAGCCGGCATGCGCCGCTACCTGGTCGAGCATATGGTCGTAAAAGGCGATGCCGGTGTCGATCCGGCGCGGGGCTGGGCGGTCGAGGTCGCCCGCGACCGCGATCCGGGTCTCCTTGGTCTCGCGCACGATTTCGCCGCGGCGGGCGGGGGCCGAGTGGGAGGCGACGCCGAACGCCGCCAGCGCGGCTTCATTCTCCGCCTCGGTGCCGATGGTAAGGCGGACGCCGCCGGGCGCCGCGTTGGGCCGGAAGCGCGCGCGGATGCCGAGCGCCTGCAGCTTCTCCGCCAGCGCGGCCGGATCGGCGACTCCCAGAAACAGGAAGTTGCCGCCGCCGTTCCTGACGCTGGTAACCAGCGGCGACCCGGCGAGGATTTCCGCCAGCCGCTCGCGCTCCGCCTTGATGCGCGCGATCCGCTCTTCATGGATCGGCCGCCGCGACGGGGCCAGCGCGGCCATCGCCGCCTCGACCGACAGGCTGGGCAGCGGGTAGGGCGGCAGCGCGCGGGCGGCGAGCGCGACCAGCTCCGGGTTGGCGATCAGCGCGCCGACGCGCGCGCCGGCCAGTCCATAGGCCTTGGAGAGCGTCTTGAGCACCGCGAGGTTCGGCCGCCGGACCGCCTCGGCGGCGAGGCTCGGCGTCTCGGAAAATTCGATATAGGCCTCATCGAGCACCAGGATCGTGTCCGGCAGCGCGTCCGCGACGCGGAGTATGTCCGCCGGATCGACCGGATTGCCGGTCGGGTTGTTGGGCGAGCAGATAAAGGCGAGCTTCAGCGAGCCTTCGCTTCGCACCGCCGCCAGGAAAGCGTCGGCATCGAAATCGAACCGCTCGTCCAGCCGCGCCTCGACCACGCGCGCGCCCTGCAGCGCCGCGAAATGGGCATAAGCCGAGAAGGTCGGCGAGCAGATCGATACCGCGTCCAGGCCGGGCCGGCAGAAGGTGCGCACCAATATGTCGATCGCATCGTCAGCGCCGCGAGTGACGGCAAGTTCGTCCGGCGTCACCCCGTAAAGCGCCGCCAGCGCACGCTTCAGCCGCCGCGGCTGCGGCTCGGGATAGCGGTTGAGGCCGGCGGCGAGCGCGCCTTCGCTGAGCGGCGCGAACGGGTTCTCGTTGGCGTCGAGCTTGATCGCATCGGGGCCGAACGCGTCGTTGGCCTGGGCGGCGATGTCGAACGGGACGAGCGCCAGGATTTCGGGGCGGGCGAGCCGCGCGGCCAGCGAGCTCATGCCGGCACCTTCTCGGCGGGGGCCTCGGCTCGCGCATCGGCCGCCCTTGCATGCGCCTCCAGCCCCTCGAGCCGGGCGAGCGCGGCCGCCGGCGCCGCGATCCGGCGGGCGGCCTCGCGCGTCACCGTCTGGACGGTGATCGCCTTCAAAAAGGTGTGGACCGAGACGCCGCTCCACGCCCGGGCGGCGCCGTCGGTGGGAAGCACATGGCTCGATCCGGCCAGATAATCGCCGAACGTTTCCGCCGCGAACCGCCCAGCGAACACCGCGCCGGCATTGCGGACGCTCCCGATCAGCGCCTCCGGCTCGGCGACGGCGAGCGAAAGATGCTCCGGCGCATACAGGTTGGAGATCGCCACCGCTTCTTCGAGGTCGGCGACGAGGATGATTCTCGCCTCAGCCAGCGAGGCCGCGGCGATCTCGGCGCGGGGGAGGGTGCGTAGCTGGCTTTGCAGCTCGGCCTCGACCGCGGCCGCCAGCGCGGCCGAAGGCGTGACCAGCAGCACCTGCGCGGAGGCGTCATGCTCGGCTTGGCCGAGGAGATCGGCGGCGACCATGGCAGGATCGGCGCCATCGTCGGCGATCACCAGCAATTCGCTCGGCCCCGCCGGCATGTCGATCGCTGGGCCGCCCGCGAGCGAGGCGACAAAGGTCTTGGCCTCGGCCACCCAGGCGTTGCCGGGCCCGCAAATCTTGTCGACCTGGCCGATCCCCCCGGCGCCGAAAGCGAGCGCGGCAATCGCCTGCGCGCCGCCGACCGTCCACACCGCTTCGATCCCGCACAGCTCGGCCGCGAGCGCGAGTACGGGGTCGAGCCCGCCCTCCGGCCGCGGCGGAGTCACCACCACGATGTCGCTGACGCCGGCGGCGCGGGCGGG
>DASVRK010000189.1:0-8961 GCA_036388655.1 Allosphingosinicella sp.
GCGCTTACCTACCGCAAAAGCCGAAGCGTGACGACGCCAGAAGAGACCGTACCGGCGCCGCCCGGTCCCAAAAAGGGAGCATTGGTGCGCTCGACCCTCGTCGTGACGGTGGTCCGCGGCATCGACTTCGTGCTGAGCTTCTTGGTTTCGGTCCTGCTCGCCAGCCGCTTCGGCGTCAGCGGCCAGATCGACGCCTTCTTCCTCGCGCGCCGCATCACCGTGGGTTTCGCCGAGACGATCCGCCATCTCGTCAACATGGTCGTGGTCCCCGCCGTCGTCGCCCGGCAGGAACGCGGCGACCAGCCCGGCGAGCACGGCCTGCCGCGCCAATTCTATTTGTTCCTCGGCTTCATTGCCTTGCTCACCTTGGTCGGCACCTTCGCGCCGGGGCCGCTGGTCGCCTTCTTCGCCCCGGGCTTCGACGGCGAGCGGTTCGATCTGACCTCGCGCCTTACGTCGATCATGATGCCGCTGCTCGCCATCGCCATCGTCAGCTCGCTGCTGATGGCTTTGCTCCAGGCCAATCGCCGCTTCTTCAGCGCCGAAGCCAGCAAGACCCTGCAGCGCGCCCTGCTGGTCGCAATGCTGTTCTTCCTGATCCCGCCGCTCGGCATCTTCGACGCCGCGTGGACGATGCTGATCGGCGGCGTCGTGGGCCTGGTCTATCTCACCGCCGTCTCGTGGCGCTTCCTGCGCGCCGACCCGTCGCGGCTGCTGACCGCCAAGGCGAAGAAGCCCAGCGCCGATCGCGCGCGCGGCGGCGGTCTGGTCGCGGCGATCATCCTCCAGCTTTATTATGTCGCCACCAGCCTGGTCGACTTCGCCGTCGCCTCGACGCTCGACGTCGGCAGCGTCTCCGCGCTCGAATATGGCACCCGCCTGGTCAGCATCCTCCCCGGCCTCGTCACCGCCAGCGTCTATACCGTCATCTATCCCGAGCTGATCCGCGCGATGCACGACCGCGACCCCATTCGCGCGGCCGCCAAGATCGGGGAATATCAGCGGCTCACCCTGTTCATCCAGATGCCGGTCTCGATCGGGCTGATGCTAACCGCTTACCCAATCATCGACATCATCTTCGGCCATGGCCAGTTCGGCCAGGCCAATGTCGCCGTCACCGCCGCGGTCACGGTCGGCTATGCCGCCGCCGCCATCTTCCTGATGCCCTTCCACATCGCCACCTCCGCCATCTACGCCGATCCGGCGCGCTCGCCCGCTGTCGACATCGCCATCATCTGCGTCGGCGGCTTTGCCGTCCGTGCGGCGCTGGTCGCCGCCGCCGCGCCGTTCGGAGCCGAGGGTATCGCCTGGGCGGCGACCCTCGCCACCGCCTTGACGCTGGCGCTGGCGATGGTCGTCGCCCGCCGCCGCTTTCCCCATTTCAGTCTCGCTGCCCAGGCGCGGGATTTCGCCTCCACGGGCCTGTGCGGCCTCGCCGCCGCCGCGGCCGGCATCCTCCTGCTGCAGTTCCTGCCGAGCGACGTCGGCGTCGTCGACGGGCTTGCCGTGATCGCGCTCGTCGGCAGCGCCGCCCTTGCCGTTTATGCCGCCGCCGGCTGGCTGCTGCGCGTCCCGGAGCTGCGCGAGGCGTCCGCCTTGGTCGCCGCCCGCTTCGGTCGCGCTCGGAAGAAGGGGGAGGGGGCGTGACCCGCTTGCCCTCGGCGCTGGTGGCCGGCGTCGACCGCCCCGCCTCGCTGGCCGTGGTGCGCGAGCTCGGCCGCCGCGGCGTGCCCGTCCACGGCGTCGGCCGCGACCTGCAGGCGGTCGGCCGCACCTCGCGCTATCTGCAGCGCTTCGCGCTGCGGCCGGCGGGGCCGATCACGGCCTGGCTGCCCGGCCTGATGGCGGAATGGGGCTCGGAGGTCGCGCTCGGCCTCGGCGAGGAGGATCTGCTCGCGCTCCGCGCGGCCGGCGGGTCGATCCCCGGCTGCCGCATCCTCGCGCCGCCGCTGGAGGCTTTCGCGAAGGTGGTCGACAAGCCCCGCACCCTCCAAGTCGCGGAGTCGCTCGGCATCGACGTGCCGCGAACCTGGCAGCCGCGCTCGCCCGACGAGCCGATGCCGGACCTCGGCTGGCCGGTGGTGGTCAAATGGCCCAATCCGGCGGTGGCGAAGCCCGCGCTCGCCGCGGCCGGGCTCCCTTTCCTCAAGACCGATTATTGCGCCGGCGAGGCCGCCCTTCGCCGCCTGCTGGCGAGCTACGCGCCGGTCGGTTCGCTGCCGATCGTCCAGCAGCGCGTTGCCGGGCACGGGCTCGGCCACATGCTCTATTTGCACGAGGGCAAGGCCGTGCTCCGCTTCCAGCATGAGCGGCTCCACGAATGGCCGGCCGAGGGCGGCGTCTCCACCCTCTGCCGCGCGCTTCCGCTCAGCCGCCACGCCGCGCAGATGGACAAATCCGAAGCCCTGCTCGCCGCGCTCGGCTGGGAGGGGCCGGCGATGGTCGAATATCGCCACGATCCCGCCACCGGGCGGTTCGTGCTGATGGAGGTGAACGGCCGCTTCTGGGGCTCGCAGCCGCTCGCCACCGCCTGCGGCGCCGAATTCGCCTGGGAGCTCTACCGCCGCCAGATGCTGGGCGAGGACGGCCCCGCGCCCGCGCCGCGAACCAACCTGCGCGCCCGCCACATGATGCGTGAGAGCAAGCGCCTCGTCCGGCTCCTCGCCGGCCGCGGCAAGTCCAGGGACCCGGCCTTCCATCCCACCCCGCTTGCCGACCTCGCCCGCTACCTCGCGGGCTTCGTCGATCCGCGCACGCGTTATTATGTGCTCAGCCTCGACGATCCCCGGCCGTTCCTGACCGACCTCGCTGAGACCGGCCGCCGCCTCGCGCGCAAGCTCAGCTGACCCGCTCCGCCCTTGCCTCCCACGCCCGCCGCCCCTAGCCTTGGGCGCCAAGGGAGAGCATGATGCGGATCGCGTGCCTGGGCGGCGGCCCCGCCGGGCTCTATTTCGCCATTTCGATGAAGCTGCGCGATCCCGCGCACGAGGTCGACCTTTTCGAGCGCAACCGCGCCGACGACACGTTCGGCTGGGGGGTCGTCTTCTCCGACCAGACGGTCGAGAATCTGATGGCCAACGATCCGGTCTCCGGCGCCGTCATCCAGGGCGAATTCGCCCATTGGGACGATATCGACGTCCATATCCACGGCAGCGCCATCCGCTCGTCGGGCCACGGCTTCATCGGCATCGGCCGCAAGCGGCTGCTCGCCATCCTTCAGCAACGCGCCCGCGAATTGGGGGTGAGGCTCCATTTCGAGCATGAGGCGAGCCCCGACCTCGCCGATTGGTCGGATTACGATCTCGTCATCGCCGCCGACGGCTCCAACAGCCGCATCCGCACCCGCTACGAGCCGCATTTCGGGGTCGACATCCAGGTCCGCCGCAACAAATTCTTCTGGTTCGGCACGGCCAAGGTGTTCGAGGCTTTCACCTTCGCCTTCGAGCAGACCGAGGCCGGCTGGGTGTGGGCGCACGCCTATCGCTTCGGCGACGGCCTCTCGACCTTCATCGTCGAAATGGATCCGGAGACTTGGGCTGGCCTCGGGTTCGACCGCATGGACCAGCCGGAGGCGATCGCGCTGTGCGAGCGGATCTTCGCGCGCTACCTCGACGGCAATCCGCTCATGTCCAACGCCGCCCATCTGAAGGGGCCGGAGGCGTGGCTGAACTTCCGCCGCATCATCTGCGACCGCTGGTCGTACGGGAATCTGATCCTGCTCGGCGATGCTGCCCATACCGCCCATTTCTCGATCGGGTCCGGCACCAAGCTCGCGCTCGAGGATGCGATCAAGCTCGCCGAGGTGCTGAACCGCCCCGGTCTCTCCCGCGAGCGCGCGCTCGAAGAATATCGCGAGGAGCGCAACCTGGAAGTGCTGAAGCTCCAGAACAGCGCCCGCAACTCGACCGAATGGTTCGAGACGCTCGGCCGCTACCTCCATTTCGAGCCGATCCAGTTCGCTTATTCGCTGCTCACCCGCTCGCAGCGCGTCAGCCACGAGAATCTGCGGCTTCGCGACCGCTCGTGGCTGGAGGGGGTCGAGCGCTGGTTCCAGTCGCAGGCGCGGGGAACGCCGGTCAACGATCCCGCGCCGCCGATGTTCGCGCCCTACCGGCTGCGCGGCATGGCGCTGGAGAACCGCGTCGTGGTCTCGCCGATGGCCACCTATTCGGCGACCGACGGCACGCCCAACGATTTCCACCTCGTCCATTACGGCACCCGCGCCCAAGGCGGCGCCGGCCTGGTTTACACCGAGATGACCTGCGTCTCTCCGACCGCGCGCATCACGCCCGGCTGCACCGGCATGTGGTCGGACGAGCATGTCGGGGCCTGGCGGCGGATCGTCGATTTCGTCCACGCCAATTCGGCCGCGAAAATCTGCCTGCAGCTCGGCCATTCGGGTGCCAAAGGCAGCACCAGGGTCGGCTGGGAAGGCTATGACGTGCCGCTCGAAGCCGGCAATTGGCCGCTCATCGCCGCCTCCGACGTGCCCTGGTCGCCCGCCAACCAGGTGCCGCGCCCGATGACCCGCGCCGATATGGACCTGGTCCGCGAGCAGTTCGTGGCGGCGGTGCGGATGGGCCTCGAGGCCGGCTTCGACATGGTCGAGCTCCACTCGGCGCACGGCTATCTGCTGTCGAGCTTCATCACTCCGCTCCACAACAATCGCACCGACCAATATGGCGGCAGCCTCGCCAACCGCCTCCGCTATCCGCTCGAAATATTCGAGGCGATGCGCGCCGCCTGGCCTTCCGACCGGCCGATGTCGGTCCGCATCTCGGCGACCGACTGGATGGGCGAGCTCGGCATCGGTCCCGCCGACGCGGTCGAGATTGCCCGCGCCTTCGCCGAGGCCGGCGCCGACCTCATCGACGTCTCGGCCGGCCAGACCTGGGCGGATAGCGCGCCCGTCTACGGCCGCATGTTCCAGACGCCGTTCGCCGACCGCATCCGCAACGAGGCGCGGGTGTCGACCATGGCGGTCGGCAACATCTACGAGACCGATCACGCCAATTCGATCCTCGCCGCCGGCCGCGCCGATCTGGTCGCGCTCGCCCGGCCGCATCTGATCGACCCGATGTGGACGCTGCGCGCCGCCGCCCAGCAGCAATATCGCGGCGTCGATGTGCCGCCCCCCTATCTCGGCGGCATGAGACAGCTCGCCCGCAATTTCGCGCGCGAGGCGGAAATGCTGAAGGCGTGAGGCTCCTCGGCGCCCATGCGGTCGTGACCGGCGGCGGCACGGGGATCGGGGCGGCGGTTGCGCGGGCGCTTGCGGGGGAAGGCGCGAAGCTGACCCTGGTTAGTCGCAGGCGCGACAAGCTCGAGGAGGTCGCGGAAGAGATCCGTTCGTCCCGAGCGAAGTCGAGGGACCCTATCGAGCGGAGCCGAGATGGTTCGGCGGATGAAAGCCTCGGCTCCGCTCGGCGGGGTGTCTCGACTTCGCTCGACACGAACGGGATTTTCATTGCGCCGGCGGATGTGACGATCCGGGAGGAGGTCGAAGCCGCCTTCGCCTCCGCCCGGGAGGCGAACGGCCCGATCACCATCCTCGTCAACAACGCGGGCGCGGCAGCGGGAGTCGCCTTTTCGAAAGTTACCGACTCGCTCTGGCGCGATATGCTGGCGGTGAACCTCGACGGCATGTTCCACTGCTGCCAGGCCGCCCTCCCCGACCTGCTCGCCGCCGAGGCGGGACGCATCGTTACGATCGCGTCGATGGCAGGCCTCCACGGCTTCCCTTATGCAGCGCCCTATATCGCGGCCAAGCACGGCGCCGTCGGCCTCACCCGGGCGCTGGCCGCCGAATATGAGCGGACGCCGCTGCGCGTGAACGCGGTCTGCCCGGGCTTCGTCGACAGTGACATGACGGTGCAGTCGATCTCCAACATCAAAGCCAAGACCGGCCGAAGCGACGACGAGGCGCGCACCGAGCTGGCCAGGCTCAACCCCTCCGGCCGCCTCATCACACCGGACGAGGTGGCGGCGGAGGCGCTTGACCTGATCCTTTCGCAGCGGAACGGTGAGGCGGTGGAGATAGCATGAACCCTCAGACCTTCGAGCCCGAGCATTTCGGCTGGCGCTTCGCCGACGGCGTCGCCACAATCACCCTCGACCGACCCGAGCGCAAGAACCCACTCACCTTCCAAAGCTATGCCGAGCTGCGCGACACCTTCCGCGACCTCGTCTACGAACGCGAGGTCAGGGCGGTGGTCGTCACCGGCGCCGGCGGCAATTTCAGCTCGGGCGGCGACGTCCACGAGATTATTGGCCCGCTGACGGGCATGGAGATGCCGGGCCTGCTCGCCTTCACCCGCATGACCGGCGATCTCGTCAAGGCGATGCGCGCCTGCCCGCAGCCGATCGTCGCCGCGCTCGACGGAATCTGCGTCGGCGCCGGCGCGATCCTCGCCATGGCCTCCGACATCCGCCTCGCCACGCCCGCGACCAAGACGGCGTTCCTGTTCACCCGCGTGGGCCTCGCCGGCTGCGACATGGGCGCGTGCGCGATCCTGCCGCGCATCATCGGCCAGGGCAGGGCGTCCGAATTGCTGTTCACCGGCCGCGTCATGACCGCCGAGGAAGGCGAGCGCTGGGGCTTCCACAACCGCCTTGTCGCCGTCGACGATATCCTCGACGAAGCCCAGGACCTCGCCCACGCCCTCGCCACCGGCCCCACCTTCGCCCACGGCATCACCAAGACCCAGCTCAACACCGAATGGGCGGTGAGCATCGACGTCGCGATCGAGATGGAGGCGCAGGCCCAGGCGATCTGCATGGCCACCAACGACTTCCGCCGCGCCTACGAAGCCTTCGCCGACAAGCAGACGCCGGAGTTCCAGGGTGATTGAGCGCAAGCGCTTCCCGTACGTGCACGGGGCGAAAGCGGCATGAGCGATCGCTCCTTCCTCGACTGGCCGTTCTTCGACGACAGCCACCGTGCGCTCGCCGAGGCGCTCGAGCTTTGGTGCGAAGCCGAGCTTTCGGACGAAGAGCCGGAGGACGTGGACGATGCGTGCCGCACGCTCGTCGCCAAGCTCGGGGCCGGCGGCTGGCTGCGCTATTGCGTGCCCGCGGCCTATGGCGGCGCTCATGAGGCGCTCGACGTCCGCTCGCTGGCGCTGATCCGCGAGACGCTCGCGCGCCATTCCGGCCTCGCCGATTACGCCTTCGCCATGCAGGGCCTCGGCTCGGGCACCATCACCCTGTTCGGCAGCGAGCAGCAGAAGCAGGCCTACCTCCCCGCCGTCGCCCGGGGCGAGAAGATCGCCGCCTTCGCGCTGACCGAGCCCGGCTCCGGCTCGGACGTCGCGGCGATGGAGACCGCCGCCCGCCTCTCCGAGGGCGGCTATGTCGTCGATGGCGCCAAGACCTACATTTCGAACGGCGGCATCGCCGATTATTATGTCCTGTTCGCGCGCACCGGCGAAGCCCCCGGCGCCAGGGGCGTCTCCGCCTTTCTGGTCGACCGCGGCGCCGAAGGCCTGGACGAGAGCGAGCGCATCCGCGTCATCGCGCCGCACCCGCTCGCCACCCTCCGCTTCCACGGCATGCGCCTTCCCGCCGAAGCCCTGCTCGGCACCAGCGGGCAGGGCTTCGCGCAGGCGATGGCCACGCTCGACATCTTCCGCACCACCGTCGGCGCCGCCGCCTTGGGCTTTGCGCGGCGCGCGCTCGACGAGGCCACCGGCCGCGCGCTCGCCCGCCGGCTCGGCAATGGCGCGCTTGCCGACAATCCGATGATCCAGGCGATGCTGGCGGAGATGGTGCTCGACGTCGACGCCTCCGCCCTGCTCGTCTACCGCGCCGCCTGGCTTCGGGACGTTCGGGGCGAGCGCAACAGCCGCGAGGCCGCGCTCGCCAAGCTCCACGCCACCGACAGCGCGCAGAAGGTGATCGACAAGGCGGTCCAGATTTTCGGCGGCCTCGGCGTGACCCATGGCGTCCCGGTCGAGCGGCTCTACCGCGAGATCCGCGCGCTTCGCATCTATGAAGGCGCGTCCGAAGTGCAGAAGGTGGTGATCGCCCGCCGCCACCTCGCCGGATATTCGGCATGAAGACGCTGCTTCCCCCCGGCTGGCCGCGCCCGCGCGGCTATGCCAACGGCATCTCGGCGCGCGGCCGCACCATCTTCACCGCCGGCGTGGTCGGCTGGGACGAGGAGGAGCGCTTCGCCGCCCAGGACCTGGTCGGGCAGTTCCGCCAGATCCTCCGCAACACCCTCGCCATCCTCGCCGAGGGCGGCGCTGCGCCTGAGCATATCGTCCGCATGACCTGGTACGTCACCGACCGCAGCGACTATATCGCCAACCTCCGCGAGATCGGCGCCGTCTATCGCGAGCTGATCGGCAAGCATTATCCGGCGATGGCGGTCGTGATCGTCGCGGGGCTGGTCGAGCCCGCCGCCAGGATCGAGATCGAAACCACCGCGATGGTGCCCGAATGATCCTGCCTTACGACAGCTTCGTCCGCGACCGCCTGCCACCGCCCGAGGCGCAGCCCGACTTCCTGTTCGACCTTCCCGAGCTCGCTTATCCCGATCGGCTCAACGCCGCGGTCGAACTGCTCCGCGCCGGCCCCGGCGAGGCCCCGGCCGTGATCAACGACCATGGCGTGTGGAGCTATGGCGAGCTGCGCGACCGCTCCGACCGCATCGCCCGGCTGCTGGTCGAGGAGGAGGGGCTGGTCCCCGGTAACCGCGTCTTCCTGCGCGGCCCCAATGGCGCGATGCTGTTCGCCGCCTGGCTCGGTATTCTCAAGGCCGGCGGCATCGTCGTCGCCACCATGCCGATCCTCCGCCCCGGCGAGATCGCCACCATCCTCGATCGCGCCCAGGTCAGCCACGCCATCGTCGACAGCCGCTTCATCGGCGACTTCCGCCAGGGCGCCGAGCAGGCGGGCACGGTCCGCTCGCTGATCAAATATGATGGCGATTACGGCAAGGGCGAACTGGAGTCCCGG